>JAPPMY010000084.1 GCA_028818855.1 Rhodospirillales bacterium | reverse complement strand
AGGCAACCATCTAATATACTGTAAAATAACACATTATTAGAATAGGTTATCTTACCGACAGCAAGACAGGCCCGCGCACGGTCTCCCTCTCGCCGGAAGCCGCAGACGTGCTGGCCGCCATCCCCCGCGTGGCGGCCAACCCCTGGGTCGTCCCCGGCACGAAGCCCGGCGCGCGGCTCTCCAGCATCTTCGAGCCCTGGGCCCGCGTGCGCGCCCGCGCCGGCCTCGAGGACGTGCGCATCCACGACCTCCGCCACTCCTATGCCTCCCGCGCCCTCGCCCTCGGAGAGAGCCTCCCCGTCATCGCAAAGCTCCTCGGCCACGCCCAGATCCAGACAACAGCCCGATACACGCACCTAACAAGAAACGCCGTCAAAAACGCCGCAACCCGCGTCGCCGACGACATTGCGCAAGACCTGTTCCTGCAGGACACCGCGAGCCGAACGCGCAATCGGGTGGAGGCGAGCGCCCTCGCGCAGGCCTGAACGGGCCAGGTCGGCGCCGCGCCAGCGCGCGGCGAAGCAGCGGCGGCGGGGAGGACCGCTGCCGTATCCTTGGGTTGACGGCGTGACCAATGGCGGCTAATGGTTTGGGAAGGTCGTCGGTTGCCCCGGCCCTCTCCGGCAGCTTGTTAAAGCGATACGATGACTATGGACACTGCCGGAGGTGTCTTGGTAAACTCGGCACTGCAGTCCACAAACGAGGCCTCCCGATACGAGGCCTCTTCATTAACGTAAAGAGGGTTTTCGAAAGAAGCGTGATGCGTGATCGCCGCGCTATGCGGTGCTCGTTTGATTGTTGCGAGCGTGCCCCAAAGGGCCGGTGGACAGGGCATTCCGACGGTTCGCGCGGCGGGGCGCAATGCCATCCTGCACCTTGTTCGATAGGTCTCGTGCGTGATCGTTCGTCGTCGACATTGGGCTGAAGATGTTCCGCGGCTTCCCTCACGGGCGAAATTGATAGCGCCTCATGTGAAGAACAAAAAATGCCATTTTGTGAAAAATACATACTGATTACGTATGGATTAGCGCGTAGTAAGAATCCGGAAATGCGAGAGTAAGGAGACTGTGCTCTTCACCGTTATTTGGCAATGAAACGAGTCACGAGAAGTTATGCTTGTTGAAGCCATCGGTCTGCATTGGCGGCATTGCGGTCCGGCAGGGTAGACTCCGCTCGCACCAGCGGCGAAGGACGACCGGGACCGCTGGGAGAAATCGACGGCAGGCGGGCACACGTCGTGCTCCGTCCTGGCGTCCCGCGGGTGCCGCGCGGGCCATGACAACGACGAGATATCCGGGCTAGGCTTTTCGATCCCCATGCACGCGTCCACGCGCGTGCGGAGGCGCGATGGCGACAGGAGGAAGCGCCGGTGAGAGCAACCGATACGACGAACCTGAGCGGGCGCACGGCCCGCCCTCTCGGCGTGACCCGGCTCGGCTTCGGCGGCGCGCCCCTCGGCAACCTCTACCGCGGGATCTCGGAGGAGGACGCGCAGGCCACGCTGGCAGCCGCTTTCGCCGCCGGGGTCAGGCTCTTCGACACCGCGCCCTTCTACGGGCTCGGGCGGTCCGAGGAGCGCTTCGGCGTGGCCATCGCAAGGGCCGGGCGCGAGGGCGTCGTGCTGTCCACCAAGATCGGCCGGCTCCTCGTCGACGGCCCCGTCGACGAATCGACCAAGGGGCTCTTCATCGACGCGCCCGCGAAACAGGTGGTCTTCGACTACACCTACGACGGCGTGATGCGAAGCCACGAGTCCAGCCTCCAGCGTCTCGGGGTGGAGGCCATCGATATCCTGCTGATCCACGACGTCGACGTCTGGACGCACGGCAGCCAGGCGGCGGCGGACGCGAAGGTGCGCGAGCTCTTCGACAAGGGCGGATATCGCGCCCTGGACGAGCTCAAGGGCGCAGGCCGCATCGCCGCCATCGGCGCGGGCGTCAACGAGTGGGAGGCCTGCGAGGCGCTGCTCGGGCACGCCGACTTCGACTGCTTTCTGCTGGCCGGCCGCTACACGCTGATCGAGCAGGAGGCGCTGGGCTCCTTCCTGCCCACGTGCGTCGAGCGCGACGTCGGCATCATCCTGGGCGGCCCCTACAACTCCGGCATCCTCGCCACCGGCGCGATCGACGGCGCGCGCTTCAACTACCAGCCCGCGCCGCCCCACATCATGGAGCGCGTGCGCCGGATCGAGAGCGTGTGCGCGCGCCACGGCGTGACGCTGGCGGCGGCGGCGCTGCAGTTCGTCCTCGCGCACCCCGCCGTCGCGAGCATCATCCCCGGCGCCATGGCGGAGAGCGAGGTGCGCCAGAACGTGGCGCTGCTGGAAGAGCTGATCCCGCCTTCGCTCTGGGGCGAGCTGAAGGAGGAGCGACTGCTGCGCGACGACGCCCCGGTGCCGCAAGCCTGACGCGCCCCCCGATCACTCCTCGTGCGACTGCCGCATCCAGGATGGAATGTCCCGCGCCCCATGCAGGACGCGCCAGACATCGATGTCCGCTTCCCGTTCCACGTAGAAGACCAGGTACGGAAACCTTCCGACTGACTTGAAGCGCAGGCCGGGTACGTCCACTTCGTGCGCATGGCGGGGCGAGCCGCTTGCCGGCAGTTCGCCGATCTGCCGGTGGGTTTCTTCCAGCGCGTCGACGAAGTCCAGCGCGATCGCCGGTCCCGCCTCCGACAGATAGTGCTCGACTGCCTCGTCGATATCGCGCTGCGCCCGCTCCCGAAGGACGACCGGCTTGCCGCTCACCGGCGGCCGGCTTCGCGAACCCGACTGCGGAGCTTGTCGAAGTAGTCCGCATCGGCCGTGGCCGCCTGCGGCGATGCAGCCCCTTCGAGAAGCAGGCCGCGCAGGCGCTGCCGATCCCGGTCCCTGCGGATCAGCTCGCGGACGTACTCGCTTGACGTGCTGTAGCCGCGCGCGCTGACCTGATCCTCCACGAAGTCCTTGAGGGCCTCGGGCAGGGATACGTTCATCGTGCTCATGGTGCGACACTAACGCCGTTGGCAAAATTTGGCAAGAGCGGCGATCAGACCAGCTGACGCTCCGCGAGTGAGCGCATCAGGGCACGCGCGCCGAAGACCCACGGCCGGCAGTCTGGCGAGCGCCGCACGGTGTTCACCAAGGTGCCAAGCGCCGGCGTGGAGATGGTCACCACGTCTCCCGCCTTGTGGGTGAAGCCTTCGCCCGGCACGTCCCTGTCCTCCGTCGGCGCGAACAGCGTCCCCAGATAGAGCATGAAGCCGTCAGGATACTGGTGATGGGCGCCGTAGGTCTGCGCCACGAGGTCTTCCGGATCGCGGCTGATCTGCGCCATCGACGAGGTCCCGCCGAGGACGAAGCCGTCCTGCCCCTCCACCTTCAGCGTGAGCTCCGCCCGCCGGACATCGTCCAGCGTGTAGCTCTCGTCGAAGAGGCGGATGAAGGGGCCGATCGCGGCGGACGCGTTGTTGTCCTTGGCCTTGCTGAGGAGAAGGGCCGAGCGCCCTTCGAAATCGCGCAGGTTGACGTCGTTGCCGAGCGCTGCGCCCTTGATCCGCCCGTCGCTCGCCACCGCGAGGACGATCTCGGGCTCCGGGTTGTTCCAGTTGGACTCCGGATGCAGGCCGACCGGCGCCCCCCACCCCACCGCCGACATCGGCTGCGCCTTGGAGAACACCTCGGCGTAGGGGCCGATGCCGACCTCGAGATACTGGGACCAGATGCCTTCCGCGATCAGCGCGGACTTCACCTGCGCGGCCTGCTCGGAGCCGGGCCGGACGTTGCCCAGGCGGTCTCCGATCATGGCGCCGATGCGCTCGCGAATAGCCTGCGCGCGCGAGGTGTCGCCCTCGGCGCGCTCCTCGATCACGCGCTCCAGCATGGAGCCCGCGAAGGTGACCCCGCAGGCCTTGACCGCCTGGAGATCGTTGGGCGCCAGGAAGTGACGCCGGCCCGGATCGGAGCCTGCGGCCATGCTTTCCGCCTCCAGCTCGGCGAGCGTGCCAAGCCGACGGCCGGTCTGCCCCTTCACGAATGCGGCCGGATCGTCAATCTCCAGCAGGTCCGTCATGGTGGGGGCGGTGCGCGAGGTGATGTCGTGGACCGCATCGCCGCTCAGCGCCACCACCAGGGGCCCCTCGCCGGGCGCCCACACGCGGCCCACGAAGCAGCCGCTGCTTCCGCTCAATCCCGTCGTTTCCACGTCCGCAGCCTCCTCTCCCACCGTCGCCGCCGAGGACCGGACCGGCGGCCCGCCCCCCGGAGTGAGCTTCCACCCTGTCCGATCGCGGCGGGCGGAACCCTGTTCCACCACCTCGTGTCCCCGCTTCTCCGGGGGGCAGAGGGGAACACAGTGTACAACCCGAAGCGCACGTCCGGTCCGGGCGGGCGCATCAGAGTGCCGACGACGCCGCCATCCCGACCAGGAAGCTTTCTACTTCGGCCCTGGCACGCTCGGGATCCTCGGACGTGATCGCGTCCGCGATCTTCGACAGGCGGTCGTAGAAATGCTTGCGGACGATGTTGGCAACGGGCGCCTGATCGGTCCCGCCATCGAACTTGTTGGCGCGGCGCGCGGCCACGATCTGGTCGAAGGTCCAGCACAGGAACTCGTTGCCGGCCTCGACATAGTAGAGCCGCGAGAAGCCGTAAATCGCCTCCTTGAACTGCAGCCACGTGGGCGCGGCCAGGATGCGCTCCAGCGCAGTGTCCAGCTCTTCGCAAAACTCGGGCGTCGGCGATCCGGCGGCGCGGGCAGCGACCGAGGGCTCGATCAGCAGACGGGCCTCCAGCGTCTCGTGAAAGCCGTGGGAGCGCTCGGGCGACATGTACACCGAGGCATCCGCCAGCTCGATGATCTGGGGCGCACGCTCGGAAAGGTAGGTGCCGCTGCCGATCTTGCGCTCGACCAGCCCTTCCTTCTGCAGCATGAGGAGCGCGTCGCGCACCTGCGTCCGCGACGCCCCTTTCATCTCGGCGAGCTTGCGCTCGTTCGGCAGTCTCTGGCCGGGCAGGACGTCGCCCGATCGCAGGAGGTCCCGTATCTCCCGGTAGACCCGATCCGCCACACCAACCGTACTCGACACGTCTGTTCCCTTCGGACTGGCCTTTCAATCGCGCAACGCCGCCCGCCCTCCCGAGAGCCGCGTCGCGCTCGACGGTTGCCGAACAATGGAATTGACAAATGGTTGAGCACTCGCATCAATTGGTCAACCACTTTCCGTACCAGGGATACTCAATTGACTGAAGCCTGATCGGCAGGCTGTCAGGAGACATGGAGGAAACCATGAACACTTTGGGGAGAGGAGCCTTTCTCAGAGCGGCAGCGCTGGTCACCGCGTCGTCTCTGGCGCTGGCAGTCAGCGCCACGGCCGCACTGGCCGAGTTCTCGTGGGACTCGCAGTCGGGACAGTCGATCACGGTGATGATGCCGGAGCATCCCGTCACGGACGGCGTGCGCGTCGTGCTCGATCAGTTCGAGGCCGATACCGGCATCGACGTCAACCTGCAAACGATGGCCGAAGATCTCTATTTCGATCGGATGGAGGTAGCGCTGCGGGGCTCGGGCGACACATCGCAGATGGACGTCTACTTCCTGCCGATGGATTCGACGGCCTACACCCAGCACACCAACGGCCTGGTCCATTCGCTGCAGGGCTTCATCGACAATCCCGATCTCACCGCGCCGGACTACAACCTCGACGACATTCCGGCGGGCTTCCTGGATTCGACCTTGTACGACGTGAACGGCAGCTGGGAGTATCACGGCATCCCGGCGTCGTTCGAGACCTACATCCTCTTCGCCAACATGGACCACGTGAACGAGTATCTCGACGGCGAGGTGCCGACGACGATGGAGGCGCTGATCGCGGCGGCGCAAGAGGTGCAGGCGGAAAGCGGCGGCGCGGTGGCAGGCGCCGTCCTGCGCGGCGTCCGTTCGGACACGTTGATCGATACGATCACGGGCTTCGTGAACAACTCGGTCGGCGCGGCGGACCGCTCGGCGCCCCACAACGTCTGGTTCGACGGCGACTGGTCCAAGCCGAAGATGAACGATCCCGACATCGTGCGGGGGCTCACCAACTATGCCGAGCTGATGAAGGCCGGACCCATCAACATCCAGGCGATGGACTGGCCCGAGGCCTCGCAGTTCTTCATGGCGGGCGGCGCGGCGTTCTTCATCGACGCGAGCCTCTTCGCGCCCGGCTTCGAGAACCCGGACGACAGCCTGATCGCCGGCAAGATCGGCTATTCCGTCATTCCGATCGACAACGACGAGGGCGAGCCCTACTCGGCTCACTGGCAGTGGGGCTTCGGCATCCCGCAGAACGCTCCGGCGCCCGAGGCCGGCTGGCTCTTCATCCAGTACATGTCGAACACGGATAACGCGACTGCCATCGGCAAGCTCCACGGCGGAGCGCCGCGTCTCTCGACGTGGGCGGATCCCGAGTATGCGTCGAGCTTCCCGCAGGCCTACGTCGACGCGGTGGCGGCGGCGATGCCGAATTCGCAGACGTCGGTGGTTCAGCGCGCGGGCTGGAGCGAGTTCGCGCTCCGCATCGTGGACGTGATCCAGGATATCTACGGCGGTGCGGATCCGGCCGAGGCCGGCGCCGCGGCCCAGGCTGACTTCGAGAAGATGCTCGCCAACTGACCGACCCTGGCCCCGGATAGCGGTTCTTTGCTATCCGGGGCATCTTCCGACAGAATTCATCCTGCTTTCCGGCTTGGAGAGCACCATGACTTCTGCGCTCAGAACCATCGGCAACGCGTCCGCCCTCTGGTTCATCCTCCCCTGCCTGTTCGTGCTCGCGTTCACCTCGCTCTACCCCGTGGGGTTCGGGCTGGTGGTGTCGCTCACCAACTGGAACTGGGGTAGCCAGTTCGATTTCGTCGGCGGGGCGAACTACTCGAATCTCCTGTCCGACGCCGAGTTCTGGACGGTCATCAAGAACACCATCGTCTTCGCGACGTTTGCGACGGCCATCGAGGTCGCGCTCGGGTTCTACCTCGCGGTGCAGGTCGACAAGCTGAGGATCCGCACCGACCTCATCCGCGCCCTCATCATGATGCCGCTGATGGTCTCCGGCATCGTCGTGGCCCTGATGTCGAAGGTGATGTTCGATCCCTTCCTCGGCATCATCAACCACCTGATCGGCATGCTCGGCTTCGGTCCGTCCGCCTTCTACGGCGCCGCCGATACGGCGATGCCCTCCATCATCGGGGTCGACGTCTGGTGGCAGACCGCCTTCGTCTTCATCATCATGCTTGCGGGACTGCGCGGCCTGCCCACCGACCCGGTCGAGGCCGCCCGCGTCGAGGGCGCCAGCGAGTTCACCATCTTCTGGCGCATCAAGTTCCCGATGCTGCGATCGCTCATGATCACGGTCGTCATCATCCGCGCGATCGACACCCTGAAGGTCTTCGACATCGTCTTCGGCACGACCGGCGGCGGGCCGGCGCTGGCCACGGAGGTCGTGCAGACCTTCGTCTACCGCACCGCCTACAGCTACCAGCAGATCGGCAAGGCGATGACGGCCATGATCCTGTTTTCGCTCCTGATCCTCGTCATATCGCTCGCCCTGCAGAGGCTGCAGCGGCGCGGGGAGCAGGACGCATGAGCACAGTGGCCATCGTGGCGCGACAGGGAGGTCTCGGCACCCGAGCCTCCAACGCCTGGGCCTACGTCTTCACCGGGGCCATGATCGTGCTCAGCCTGTTCCCGGTCTACTGGGTCCTGACCTACTCGCTCAAGTCCAAGCGCGACAGCCTCATCACCCCGCCGCTCTGGCTCTTCGATCCGACGGCCGACCACTACCTCAAGCTCTGGGGCCACGAGACGTTCAAGTACGCGTTCCTCAACTCCGTCATCGTCACGGTCATCGGCCTGGCGCTCTCGCTCGCCATCGCGATACCGACCGCCTACGCCATCGTCCGGATGAAGGTGAGGGGGCGGAACCTCGTCGGCGTCTGGCTGATCTTGGCCTACATGCTGCCCGAGTTCCTGTTCGTCATTCCAATGTTCTCGCTCTACCAGTGGACCGGGCTCTACGACACGCACTTCGGCCTCGCGCTGATGTACCAGGTCCACGTGCTGCCGCTCTCGATCTGGCTGCTCAGCTCGTTCTTCCGCGAGATCAATCCAGCCATCGACGAGGCCGCCCGCATCGAGGGCGCATCGCACTGGCAGATCCTGACCAGGATCTACATCCCCTGTACCCTGCCGGGCATCGCCGCCACCGCGGTGCTGAACGCCATCTGGATATGGAACGAACTCGCCATCGCGCTCGGTCTGACGTTCTCCAAGGCGCAGACGATCACGCTCGGCGTGACCAGCTTCCGCGGCTATGCGGCGCTTGACTGGGGCGCCATGACGGCCGCGTCGATCGTCGCCATCATCCCGATGCTGCTGTTCGCCATCGTGGCGCAGAAGCACATCGTCAAGGGGTTGACCCTTGGCGCAGTCAAGGGTTGACCCATGCCGTTCAAGGAATCCGATATCGCCCAGTTCGACACGGTGTTCGGACGTCACCTCCTGCCCGAGGTCGAGAACTTCGTGCGCCCGCAGATGCTGGTCGTCACGATGGAAGACCTCTGGCCCCTCTTTCGCGACCGCCTGCCTGCGGGTGCGGTGCCCTACATGGTGCGATCCACGGATCGGGCCACGCTGGAGGCCGACCTCGCGACGCTCACCGGCGTCGCCTCGATCGTCGGTCTCGGCGGCGGCCAGGCGATCGACGCCGCCAAGTACTTCGCCTGGCGCCTGAACCTGCCGCTCTTCCAGTTCCCCACGTCGCTTTCCGTCGATGCGGTCTTCGGGCATCGCGCGGCCGTGCGGGATGACGGCGTCGTCAGGTACGTGGGCTGGGCGGTGCCGGAGACGGTCTACATCGACCTCGACAACATCGAATCCGCGCCGCGTGCGCTCAACATCGGCGGCGTGGGCGATATCTTCTGCTTCATCACCGGCGTGATGGACTGGCGCCATGCCGAGGCACGGGGCAGGTGCGAGCCGCGCTGGCCCTACGACGAAAGCCTCGCGGCCATCTCGCTGGCGAAGGCCGAAGCCGTGCTGGCCGAGCTGGACGAGGTCAGGACGCTCTCGCCGCGCGGCATCCGGCTGATGGTCGATGCCCTGAAATGGGGCGGCGCCTCCTACCACGGCGCAGGCTGGAACCCGCGCCACATCGAGGGCGTCGAGCACTACATCTTCTATGCCCTCGAAGCGGGGACCGGGAAGGCGTTCCTGCACGGCCAGGCGGTCTGCCTCGGTCTCGTCTTCGGCGCGATGATGCACGGCCAGCGGCTCGACGAACTGCTCGGCGCGGTGACTTATCTCGGTATCGACATCCGGCCCGCCGCGATGGGCGTGGCATGGTCCGACGTTTTCGACGCCGTTCGCGGGCTCAAGGCCTTTGTCGAGCGCGAGGGCCTGGCGTACGGGATCGCCAACGACTTCGACGTGACGGACGCGTTTCTCGAGGCCGCCCGAGACAGGATCGAGAGTGCCTGTTCCGCATGAACACGAGACGACATACGGTGACCGGCGCAGCGGAGAATGTTCGGGGCCCGGCGGTGCCGGCATGAGGTCCCTGACCGGAAACGCCGCAGCCGAAAGCGGAGCGGTCGTCCCGATGTCTCCCGGCCGGGAAACCGCCGGATGAGAGACATACGATTTCACCATGTCTCGAAGAGCTACGGCGATGTCGAGGTCATCTCCGACCTGAACCTTCATGTCCGCGAGGCGGAGTTCATGGTGCTGGTCGGCCCGTCGGGCTGTGCCAAGTCCACCACGCTCCGCATGATCGCCGGGCTCGAATCCGTCACCTCAGGCGACCTGCTGATCGGCGGCCAGCGCGCGAACGACCTTTCGCCCGGCGAGCGCAACATCTCGATGGTCTTCCAGTCCTACGCCCTCTTCCCGAACATGTCGGTGCGGGAAAACCTCTCCTTCGGCCTCAAGGTCAGGAAGACCGACCCGGCCGAGGTCAGGTCGGAGGTCGACCGCGTCGCCGAGACGCTGGGCCTGGGCGAGCTGCTGGCCCGCAAGCCCCGCCAGCTCTCCGGCGGCCAGGCACAGCGCGTCGCCCTCGGGCGCGCCATGATCCGCAGGCCGGACGCGTTCCTCTTCGACGAGCCGCTGTCGAACCTCGACGCGGAGCTCAGGGTTCAGATGCGGGGAGAGATCTCCGAAATGCAGCGCCAGTTGCGGACGACGACCGTCTACGTCACCCATGACCAGGTGGAGGCCATGACGATGGGCGACCGGATCGCGGTGATGAACATGGGGCAGATCATGCAGGTGGGCCGGCCGACCCAGCTCTACGAACGGCCGGCGAACATCTTTGTCGCGGGCTTTATCGGCAGCCCGCGCATGAACCTGTTCGACGCGGGAGACCTCCTCGGCAACGCCGCGGCGACGGTCGATCCTCTGCAGGGCCGCGCCGGGCGGGGAACGCTCGGCATCCGGCCCGAGCACCTCGTGATCGGAACGGCGGAGGGTGCGGTCGGGATCGGCGAGGCGCGGGTCAACAGGATCGAGGATCTGGGGCATGAGGCGCTCGTCCATCTCAGCAATGCCCGCGGCTCGGCCCTGACCGTTCGCGCCAGCGGCGACATACGCGGCACGGTCAGCACGGGCGAGACGCTGTCGCTCGCGCTCCGCCCCGACAGGCTGCACGCCTTCGACAGCGCGACGGGAGAACGGCTGGAATGACGGACGATCCTTTCGCCAGATGGAACCTCACGCCGGTCATCAACGCGTCCGGCACGATGACGGGCATCGGCGCGTCGCGCGTTCCCGACGAGGTGCGGGCGGCGGTCGAGCGCATTCTCGCGTCGTTCGTCGACATGGACGAGCTGCAGTCACGCGCCGGCGCCGTCATCGCGCGCGCGACCGGAGCCGAGGCCGGGTGCGTCGCCTCGTGCTCGGCGGCCGCCATGACCCAGACGGTCGCCGCATGCCTCACGGGCGCGAACCTGACAAGGATCGAAGCGCTCCCGGCGGTGACAGGCGAGCGGCGGGTGCTCCTGCCCATGGGGCACATGGTGAACTTCGGCGCGCCGGTCGATCAGGCGATCCGCCTCGCCGGAGCCGAGGTCGTTCCCGTGGGCACCGCTGCGGCCTGCGAGACCTGGCACCTGGCCAGCGCTCTGGCGGAGGGCGCGGCGGCCGCGATGTATGTCGTCTCGCACCACACGGTGCGCGAGAACGAGCTTCCGATGGATGTCTTCATCGAGCTTTGCCGTGAGCACGACGTGCCGGTGATCGTCGACATGGCCTCGGAGTACGACCTGACCGGGCCGGTCGCCCTCGGCGCGTCCGCCGCGATCTATTCCGGCCACAAGTTCCTCTCGGGCGTGACCAGCGGCGTCGTCGCGGGGACCTCCGACCTGATCCGCGCGACCTATCTTCAGCATCGCGGCATCGGGCGCACCATGAAGGCCGGCAAGGAGAGCGTCGTCGGCGCCATGGCGGCCCTGGAGATGTGGGAGAAGCGCGATCACGCCGCCGCCCGGCGCGCGGAAGAGGCGCGCGTCGCGCTCTGGATGCACGAACTCGCGGACGTCCCCGGCGTTTCCCTGGCGCTCCATCCCGATTGGACCGGAAACCCGATCACCCGCGTACGGATCACGGTTGCGCCCGAGAGCGCCGGCTTCCACGCATGGGCGCTGGCCGAGCGGCTTGCCGCCCGAACGCCCCGCATCGTGGTGCGCGACGACCTGATCGAGCGGCAGGAAATCTACCTCGATCCCTGCAACGTGACGGACGAGGAGGCCGCGGCTGTCGCCGCCGCAATCCGGGAAGAGGCCGAGCGCTTCAGAGTGAGCGGCGATGGCTGCCGTGCAAGCTGGAGCGACACCAAGCGCGCCCGCGAGGCTGCGATCCTGTCCTGGTCGGGGAAGCGCGATGCTTCTTGACGGTCGGCGAATTTTGATCACCGGGGCCGCGCGCGGCATCGGCCTCGCCGTTGCCAGGAAGTGCCTCGCAGAAGGCGCCCGCGTGCTGCTCACGGATGTCGACGCCGAAGCCCTGGCCGAAGCGGCGGACGCGCTGAGCGCGAGCGGAGACCGCGTGCGCCCCGCCGCCCTCGACGTCTCCGACCGCACCGGCATCGACGCGGCGCTGTCGCGGATCGACGACTGGGCGGGCCTCGACGGAATCGTGAACAACGCGGCGATGCTCGACATCAGCCATGCGGCCGACGTCCCCGAGGATCGCTGGTCGCGCGTTCTCGACGTGAATCTCACCGGCGCGCTCCGCGTCACGCAGGCGGCGCTGCCCCTGCTTCGCCAATCGGCGTCCCCGGCGATCGTCAACACGCTCTCGACGCAGGCCTTCTTCGGCGTGCCAAGGTCGGCTGCCTACGCCACCGCCAAGGGCGGCCTGCTCATGCTGACCCGCTCCATGGCGGTCGATTTCGGCTCGGAAGGGATCCGCGTCAACGCCGTGGCGCCCGGCTTCATCGACACGCGCATGGCGCTGATGGAAGACGGCCGGCACGAGCACGAGCAGGACGACTTCCGCACCCACTACATCGAGGCCGGGCGCATCCCCCTGCGCCGCCCGGGCAAGCCGGAGGATTGCGCCGGCGCCTTCGTCTTTCTGCTCTCCGACCTCAGCCTTTACATCACCGGCCAGGCGATCTGCGTCGACGGCGGCCTGAGCGCGACCTACTGATGCAGACCGGCGCCCGAGCCCTCGCCGGTGCCGAGGGCGTCGGGTCACGCCAGCGACGCCAGCGCTGCATGACGGTTCCGGGACAGGGGCGCGGGGTCAGTGACGCACGCATTCAGGAGATTGAAACAGCCGTTCCATGCGCTCCCGGCGAGCGCCGGCAACAGGATTTCGGGCAGCGAATGGCGCTCTACAGCCACTCCACGTAGCGCGCGCGCTCGGTGTCCGGCACCTGGCGGCGGAAGTCGTCGTACTCGTAGCGCTTGACCGTGGCGTAGTTGCGGCAGAACTCGTCGCCGAACCAGTCCCTGGCAAGCTCCGACGCCTCGAACCTCGCGAGCGCCTCGCCCCAGTCGTCGGGCAGTCGGGGCAGCTCCTGAAAGTCGAGATCGCCCTCCGCCGCGGGGCCCGGATCGGTCTTGTTGACGATGCCGTCGAGGCCGGCGGCGAGATAGGCGGCGAGCGCGAGATAGACGTTCACGTCGCCGCCGCAGACGCGGAGCTCGGGCCGCGTGGCCGCAGGCGATTCGTTGATGACGCGGATCGCCGCGGTCCGGTTGTCCACGCCCCAGGCGAGCGAGATCGGCGCGAAGAGGCCGGGCACGAGCCTGCGGTACGAGTTCGAGTTGGGGAAGAAGATCGCCGTGAGCTCCGAGAGCCGCGCCAGCACGCCGCCGATGAAGTGCCGGCAGGTGTCGTTGATGCGATGCGGCTGATCGGGCGCGCCGAAGGCGTTGTTGCCCTCGCCGTCCACCAGCGACAGGTGGATGTGGCAGGAGTTGCCGGTCATCTTGTCGAAGGGCTTGGCCATGAAGGTGACGCGGTTGCCCATCTGCATCGCCGCCTCCTTCATGGAGGCGCGGAAGAGATGGCCGTCGTCGCCCATCTGGCGGACGGGCCGGTGGCGGATGCTGACCTCGTACTGGCCGGGGCCGTATTCGTAGTGGCTGCACTCGAGCTGCCCGTGTGCGGCGGCCGCGTCCAGCAGCGAATACTCCTCGGCGAGGAACTGGGTTCGCTTCTGCATCGAGTAGCACTGCACGCCGACGTCGACCATCTCGTGGTCGCCGTCGAGGAGGAAGAACTCGAACTCCGGCGCGCAGGTGGCGCCGAAGCCCATCTCTTCCATGCGCCCGGCCACGCGGTGCAGCACGTTGCGCGGATCGCCCTCGACCGGCCGCCCGTCGGGCCAGACGAGCGTGCTCATCACCAGCGCGGTGTCGGCCTCGTGGCGGAGGATGCGGAGGCTCGAGAGGTCGGGCTTCGCGATGAAGTCGGCGTAGCCGATGGTCTCGCCGTAGTCGGTGCCCGGCACCACGTTGCCGGCGATGTCGAAGGCCAGCACGGTGGCGCAGAAGGCGATGCCGTGGTGGAGCGAACGCTCGAAGTGGGCGACGTCCATGGCCTTGCCGCGGGCGACGCCGCCATAGTCGCAATACTCGACGCGGACGCGCTGGGCGCCGCGCTCGCGCAGCCAGCCGATGACCTCCTCGCCCGTGCCCGCAAATCGCACCGGGCCGCTTGCCGCCTCGCTCATGTCCAGACGCTCCCCCTCTCCGGCTCGCGGGGCCGTACCATAGCGGCAGAGGTGCGGTTGGGGAAAGGCGAGGAGGTGTAGGCATTGTTGATCGCGCACACGGGAACAGACCTCGCGCACCTCTGGCTGGGCATAGGCCCGGTCCGAACCAAGAGAATCGTAATCCCTTGCGAAACCTCCACTATCATGGCATTATTGTTGAGAACAAGACATGAACAAATCAACTTCGATTCGGTAGAGAAGCAAATCGCTGCAGGTCGCCTCGCATGCCGGTGATTGAGTTATGAATGGCAGAACAGCGCAGTCAGCGCCGGCATTCGGTGGGCGCTGGACAGAGAAAAAGCTCGATATTCTTGAAAGCTACCTCGATGCGTACACGACTGCGCTCAAGGATAAGCCCTTTAGACTTTGGTATATTGACGCGTTTGCGGGTACTGGTCAGGTCGACTTGTCCGTTGACGATCAAAGCGAGATCAAACGCTTTGTGAGCGGCTCGGCGGAACGTGCTATCAATATCGAGGACAAATCCTTCGACAAACTGGTCTTCGTGGAGAAAGACCCTGATCGATGTGTTGAGCTGACTAAGTTACAAGAAAGACACTTAGACAGAGATATTGTAATTGAGAATTCCGACGCCAACGCATTTCTCACAACGCTCAGCGATGATTGGCGTGGTCGGCGCGGCGTCCTATTTCTCGATCCCTACGCAACTCAAGTCGAGTGGTCCACTTTGGAGCGGATCGCGTCATTCCAAGCACTCGACACATGGATACTTTTTCCAGTGGGTGCGATTTCTCGCATGCTTCCTCGATTACGGCACCCGGAAGAGGTGGACGAAAAGTGGGCGATGCGCCTAAACAGTATTTACGGGGACGAGAGATGGCGGACTCTATATCAAGCACGACGCCAGCCAGACATGTTTATTGCTGACGCGCAGGAGAGAGAGCCGGGAATCGACGGACTCTTGAGCATCTACAAGGGCAAGCTTGCGGCCGTCTTCGGCGACAGATTCCTCGAGAAATCGTGTACTTTTAGCAATTCCAAGAACTCCCCACTGTTTGAATTTCTGTTTTGCGTTGGCAACGACCATGGCATAGCGCCTGCCAAACGGATTGCTAAGCATATCCTGGAGCGCATGTGAAGATGGCTACACTCTCCGGAATCGAATGGACTGACGTCACGTGGAATCCTGTGACTGGCTGCACCAAGATCAGTCATGGGTGCAAGCACTGCTACGCCGAACGGATGGCCAAGAGACTACGGGAGATGGGAGTGGCGAAGTACAGAGAGGGCTTCTCGGTCTCTGTACACGAATCGACTCTCGACGATCCGTTGAAATGGAAGCAATCTCGCTTTGTATTTGTAAATTCTATGTCTGACCTTTTTCATCAGTCAGTTCCGAGTGAATTCATCGAAAGGGTTTTCGGTGTCATGAATCGAGCGCCGCAACATAGATTTCAGGTGCTCACCAAGAGACCAAGCCGTGTTGTGCGCATGAATGGGAACCTGCGTTGGACGCGGAACATTTGGCTTGGTGTCAGTATCGAGTCCGATCGGTGGATGGGACGGCTGCCGCTTCTGAAGGAGACCAGCGCCCGTGTGAAGTTTCTCTCCCTGGAGCCGTTGCTCGGACCGTTGCCGGATATCGAGCTTGCTGGCATCGACTGGGTGATCGTCGGTGGCGAATCGGGGCCGGGTGCAAGGCCCATGAAGCCCGACTGGGTGCGGGATATTCGCGACCAGTGCGAAACAAACGACGTGCCGTTCTTTTTCAAGCAGTGGGGCGGCGTATTCAAGAAACGAACAGGCCGGACGCTGGACGACCGCGTGTGGGACGAAATGCCCCGCCTGACGCAATAACGAGGGAGGTGGGCGGCTGGCGGCCTAGTCCTCCCCACCCCCCGGCAACGGCCCATCCCTCATGAACGCGTTGAGCACGTTTGCCGTGACCTTCGACGCGGTGTTGTCGCAGGCGTTGATGGGGAGGGCCTGGCCCCAGGCGATGGAGCTGGCGGACCAGACGGCGCCCTCGTTCGGTGTCGTGAAGTAGGTCATGTCCGCGCGGACGCGGTGGTCTTGCGTGCCACCCATGCCGGGGTAATTGCAGAGGATGTCCTCCACCACGAGGGGGAAGTTGTCGGAATGGCCCTCGGACGACGCGAGGATCAGCGTGTGCGGCGGGGTGCCGAGGGCGAGGTCGTAACGGTCGAACTCGATGCCGGCGGCGCCGCCGATGCCAAGGCCCTCGTCGCCGATGATGTCGCCGTCGACGCCGTCGAAGATCCAGGCGGCGGCCGGGTTCCCGGCATCCGGCATCTTGCGGTAGGGCTTGGATTCGTCCATGCCCTCCGACGTGAACCCGGTGCCGAGCAGCTTCTGGGGCGCCCGCCCGCGCCCGCGCCAGAGGCCGCCGCGCTCCCCGTTGCTCACCATGTAGTGCTCGCCGGGCTCGGCGTTCCAGGACCGCGTGCCTAGGTCGAGCCGGCGCACTTCCATCACGTCCATGTCGCCGGCGCGGAAGGAGACCACCCAGTAATAGCCGTTGCCGGAGAGGTACATGAGCCGCCCGCCGGACG
>JAPPMY010000122.1 GCA_028818855.1 Rhodospirillales bacterium | reverse complement strand
CCTTGAAGGAGGCCGCCGTCCACATCGCCAGGGAAGATGGCACCAGCTTCAACCAGTTCGTGGCGACCGCCGTCGCCGAGAAGGTATCCGCCATGAAAACCGCAGAGTTCTTCGCCGCCCGCAAGGCCGACGCCGACATCGAGGCGGCCCGCCGCCTGCTCCGCCGGGATGGCGGCCAGCCGCCCGAGCCCGAGGACCGGCTGCCGTAGGCAGTCTCTTCTCAACCCTTTGGTACGATAGCCGGAGACGCCGCCAAGCAGTGATCGCAAACAAGCGGGAGCACGCCCGGTCCGCCGGACGCGCTCCCGCGATTAGCACGTGTTCCCGCTGCAATTCCGCCTAGCGGATGCCTGCCTCGATCTCCGGAATGAGCTGGTCGATGTTGTCCGGCGTCACCAGGCCGATACCGGTGTCGATGTCGAGACCGGGAATGGCGTAGGTCGATGACAGCACGCACTGGACCACGGGCAGGAAGCCCTGCAGGAAGAGGTTCTGGTCGAAGAGCACGTGGACGTAGCCCTCCTGCACCGCTTCCACGGCGGCAGGCACGATGTCGTAGCCCGCGCCGAAGATCTCGCCGGGCTGCTTGCCGGCTTCCTTCAGCGCCTTGCCCAGGAAGCCGGTCACGGTGCCGTGCGAGGTGATGATCGACTTCACATCGGGGGTGCGCTCGATGTAGGCGACGAGGATCGGCACGGCGAGCGACGGGTCGGCGTTCACCTCCGGGCTGATCTCGATGTAGTCGATGGTCATGTTGTTTTCTTCGTAGACGTCGAGTGCGCCCCGCTCGAGCTTGCCGCGCTCATCCTGCGAGAGCAGGCCGTAGACCATGACGCGGTCGCCTTCCTTGAGGCCGGCGTTCTTGATCGTCGCGCCTGCCACGAGCCTGCCGGAGCGGTAGTTGTCCATGCCGACGAAGCCGAAGCCGGACTGGCGGTACTCGTTGAAGAGATCGCTGAGCTGGGAGTTGCCGCTGGTCAGCACGATGCCACGCTCCCGGGCCTCGGCGGCGAGATCCCAGAAGGCATCGTTGCCGGGGTGCCCCATCATCTCGATGCAGTCCGGATTGCCCGCCATGGCTTCCTTGAACTGATTGATCATCACGTCGGGCTGCCACGCGGAATACTGCTCGCGCAGGTCGACGCCGAACGCTTCCGCCGCGGCGCGCGCGCCGTTGGTCCGCGCCAGCGTTGCGCCGCCGCCGGGGTTGCCGCCCATCTGGAAATACATCACCAGGCCTTCGCCGATGGTGCCGTCCCCGTCCTGGCTCGCCGCCGGCCCCGAGAAACCGGCTGCGATCAACACGCCTGCCGCAACGGCGACAGCGCTGAGGTACTTGCGTGATCTGGTCATTCTCACTCTCCCTGGTTGCAAGTTGAACGATAGCACCGCGCCTGGGGGTTCAATGGCCTTGGCGCGGGGTGGTGTTGGCGCATCGCGCCCTCGAGGCCGTTCAAGGTGGCCTCGTCGTTCGTGGCCGTTCGGAGCCTTCCTCGGGCCCCCGGCCGCCCATTCCGGCGATCCGCCTGATGCCGGCCAGTCCTTTCGGCTTCTCCACGGTCAGGTGGAACGTGACGGCCGCGATGAACACGAGGCCGACGACGAGGCGTGTCCAGAAGCCGCTGATGCCGCTGCCGACGACACCGGCCTCGACCGTGCCCACGATGAACGAGCCGAAGACAGTGCCGACGATGCTGCCCTTGCCGCCGGAGATCGAGGTGCCGCCGATGAAGACGGCGGCAAGCGCGACCAGCAGGAATCCCGTGCCCTGGGTGGTGAAGAAGTTCTTGTTCTCGAGCGTAAGCATGACGCCAGACAAGGCACCGAGCACGCCCATCAGCGTGAACAGCTTGATCTTTTCCCGGTCGACCTTGACGCCCACCACGCGGGCCACGTTTGCATTGTCGCCGATGAAGAGCAGGTGCTCGCCGAAGCGGTGCCGGTTGAGCACGAACCACATCAGCGCCGCCAGCGCGATGGCCCAGAAGAACTGGACCGGCACCGGGCCGAGCCGGCCCGTGAGCACGTCGAAGATGACGTACTCCTTGATGTCCCGAATGTTATGGCTCAACCCGCCCGAGGAGATGACTGTCGCCCCCTCCCAGACGAAGAGCGTCGCAAGGGTCGCGATGATCGAGGGAATCCCGATCCGCACCACGAGGAGGCCGTTGAGGAAGCCGATCAGGCCGCCGACGAGAAGCGCCACGACGAAGGCGCCCCATACCAGCAGGTCGTGCTTGTCCGCCATGTCCTCGTCGAGCGGGAAGACGCCGAACTTGGTGATCATCACGAACACCAGGCTGGACACCTTGAGCACGGAGGGGAAGGACAGGTCGATCTCGCCGGCGGCGATGACCAGCGTGAGGCCGAGGCCGAGAATGAGCGGGGGCACGACCGTGCTGCCCAGCGTCGTGTACATGCGATAGCCGAGGAAGCTCTCGGGCGCCGTGATCATGAAGGCGCCGATCACGACGAGGAATGCGAGGATGATCGGCAGGCCTTCGATGCGCGTCCACAGCGTCTGATGGGTCTTGAGCTCAGGCCTCGGCATGTTCCCGCTCGGTCTGCAGCTCGATGAGGAGGTTCGTCAGCTCGGCGACCGACATCTCCCCCCGAAGAACCTCGTGAACGATGGTGCCGCGGTCGATGATGACGATGCGGTCGGCGACGGCGTGCACGTGGGCGAGGTTGTGCTCGATATAGAGGCAGGCGCGCCCGGAGGTCTTGATGTCGTCGACGAACTCCAGGACCTTGCGCACCTCCTTCACGCCGAGCGCCGCCGTCGGCTCGTCAAGCAGGATGAGATCGGCGTCGAAGTGCATGGCACGGCCGATGGCGATGCCCTGCCTCTCGCCGCCCGAGAGGTCTTCCACGATGGTGTCGACCGTGATGCCGGCGCCGCGGAAGCCGATCGACTTGAGCAGGATTTCCTGGGCGAGCTCCTTCTGCCTGCGGACGTTGATGAAGCCCAGGCGGTTGGTGATCTGGCGGCCGACGAAGAAGTTGCGCCACAGCGGCTGTTTCTCGCACAGCGAGCGTTCCTGGTGGACGGTTTCAATCCCGTGCTGATGCGCCCTGAGAACCGAGTAATTGCGGAGGTCGACTTTCTGGTCGCGGACGTAGAGGCTGCCTGCCGTCGGTCTCAGCACGCCGGTGATGATCTTGATGAGGGTCGATTTTCCGGCACCGTTGTCACCGACGAGCCCGACAATCTCGTTGCGGCCGACGCTCAGGTCCACGCCCGTCAGGGCACCGACATTGCCGAACCACATCTCGATGCCTTCGGCACGGAGGGCCGTTTCGTAGCTTTGGTCGCCTCTGTTCATCGGCACCTCGGATCCCGCCGGTCAGGCCGGACGCCCGGCGCCTTGAGTAGACCACGCCCGGCGGTGGGAGAGAACTGTAGCGTTCTGCCGGGGCTCTATCTCTCCCGCCGCCTCTCCGCTGGCTGGATCAGGATCACGGTCGACACCACGATCAGGATGATCGAAACCCCGATGATCACCGTGCCGATGGCATTGATCTCGGGCGTGATCCCGCGGCGGATGGCGGACCAGATGTACATCGGCAGCGTGTTGTCGCGCCCGGTGAGGAAGAAGGTCACGGGTATCTCGTCGAAGGAGAGCGTGAAGACCAGCAGCGACGAGCCGATGATCGAGGTGCGGATGTTGGGGAGCGTGACCTTCCAGAACGTCCGCAAGGGGGTCGCGCCGAGATCGGCCGAGGCCTCGATGATGCGCCGGTCGAAGCGCTCCAGCCTCGCGTAGACGCTGGTGATGACGATGGCGGCGAAGGCGGTGCCGTGGCCGAGGATCACGGTGGTGAGGCTGAGCTCCACGCCGAGCTGCGAGAAGAAGCTCAGCATCGAGACGCCGGTGATGATGCCTGGCAGCGTGATCGGCAGGATCACGAGGCGGCGGAACACGGTCTTGCCGGGGAAGTCGTAGCGGCCGAGCGCGAGCGCCGTCGGAATGCCGATCGCGAGGCAGACCGCGAGAGCGCAGACCGCCACGATCAGGCTGTTCCCCACCGCCGCCAGCAGCTGCGGGTTGGTGAAGGCCTTGACGTACCACTGCAGCGTCCAGTCGCCGAAGGGGAGCCGCATGACCTTGTTGTCGTTGAAGCTGAAGATCATCAGCGTCGCGATGGGCGCGTAGAGGAAGGCCAGCACGCAGGCGGTGACGAAGGCGAGCGCCCGGTAGCTGAGGTCGCGTTCCGGGTGCCGGCGCCGCCCCCGCCGCTCCGGCGCCGCGCCCCGCATGTCTCCCTCGAGGGCCGCCACGGCCTACCCCAGGTCCAGCCGGCCGGCGCGCTCGAACCGGTCCGATGCCGTGATCACGGCCAGCACGATGAAGAGCATGATCATGGAGAGCGCCGAGCCGAACGGCCAGTCCATCGCCTGGCCGAACTGGGTCGAGATCACGTTGGAGATCATGTTGGAGTAGGGCCCGCCCACCAGTCTCGGCGAGATGAAATCGCCGAACGAGAAGCAGAAGGTGAAGGTGAAGCCCACCAGAATGCCCGGCACCGAGAGCGGCAGCGTGATGCGCAGGAAGGTGCCGATGCTGCCGACGCCGAGGTCCTTCGAGCCCTCGATCAGGCTGCGCGGGATCTTCTCCAGCGTCGCGTAGATCGGCATCACCATGAAGGGCGTGAAGATGTAGGCCATGGTGATCACCATGGCGAACTGGTTGTAGATGAGCACCTCGATCGGCTCGTTCACCACGCCGACCCAGATCAGGAAGGTGTTCAGGATCCCCTCGGTGCCCAGCACGATCTTCCAGGTGTAGACGCGCAGCAGGTAGGAGACCCAGAGCGGCACGATCGTCGCCACGTAGATGATCGTCCGCACGCGCGGCGAGCGCACCTTGAACACCAGGAAATAGGTGAGCGGATAGGCCAGCGCGAAGGTCACGATGGAAACGAAGACCGAGATCTTCAGGCTGCGCAGCAGGATCGTGACGTACTGCGATTCGGCGAATATCTTCAGGTAGTTGGCGACCTGGAAGTCGGGAACGTGGAAGGGAAACTGGGTCCGGTAGAAGCTGATCATCAGCATGATGACGTAGGGCACCAGCAGGACCACGACCCACCAGATGAGCGGCGCCGAGACGAGAGCGGCGAATTCGAGCCGGCGACGCCGGGCGTGCCTCATGCGGGCGGATCCGCCGCCGCGCCGTCGGCGTCCGGGCCCGCGAAGAGGATCACGCTCGCCGGGTCGAAGCCGAGGGAGACCGCGCCGCCCACCGGCGGCAGCGCCATCTGCTGCAGCCCCGTCTCGAGCTGGCGGTGGACGATGAGCAGCCGCTCGGCCCCGATGTCGATGGCGAGCCGCACCGAATCGCCGTGGAAGAAGACGTCGCGGAGCCGGCCGGAAAGGCTGTTGAAGGCGGCAGGCAGATCGCTCCCTTCGCCGAGCGTCACCTTCTCGGGCCGGATCGAGAGCGTGACGCGCGCCCCCGCCGGGAGCCCCGCGCCCTGGCGTGTGACGCGTATGAGGGCCGAGCCGCAGCGCACCTGCACGGTGCCGTCCGCGGTCCCGGTCACGACACCCGCCACCATGTTCGACGTGCCGAGGAAGTTCGCGACGTAGGGCGTCTCGGGCCGGTCGTAGAGGTCGGTCGGCGTGCCCGCCTGCACGATGCGGCCGGCATCCATCACCACGATCCGGTCGGACATCACCAGCGCCTCGGTCTGGTCGTGGGTGACCATCATGAAGGTGAGGCCGATCTGGTCGTGCAGGCGCTTCAGCTCCACCTGCATCGATTCCCGCAGCTTGGCGTCGAGCGCCGACATCGGCTCGTCGAGCAGCAGGATCTTGGGCCGCCGGATGAGCGCGCGGGCCAGCGCCACGCGCTGCTTCTGGCCGATGGATAGTTCCGCCGGCCTGCGGTCGGCCTTGTCGAGCAGCTCGATGGTGCGCAGCGCGTCCTCGACCTCCCGCGCCTCCTCGCGCTTCTTCATCCCGGCGATGGAGAGGCCGTAGCCGATGTTCTGGGCGACCGTGAGATGCGGGAAGAGCGCAAAGTCCTGGAACATCATGTTGACCGGCCGCCGATAGGGCGGCAGGTCGGTCACGTCGCGGCCGTCGAGCACGATGCGGCCCGCGTCGGGATACTCGAAGCCCCCCACCATGCGGAGCGTGGTGGTCTTGCCGCAGCCCGACGGCCCGAGGATGGTCAGGAACTCGCCCTCCTCCACCGCGAGCGTCACGTCGTCCACGGCGCGCACGCCGCCGCGGAACGTCTTCGTGACGTTTCGGATTTCGAGGATGGCAGACATGGCGTAACGCTTCGCTCCGTGGGCTGGCGGAGCATACGCCAGAACGCGCGCGGCCTGAATTCGAGCTGCCGTTTACGGGTGGGATAGCGCCCTCTACACTCCCGCGAAACGAAGCCGGGAAAGGGAGGTTCGGTGGCCGCTCGCTGGAACGACGGCCGCAGGTTCGAAGGCCGCGTCGCCATCGTGACGGGCGCGAGCGGCGCGCTGGGCGGCGCCTCTGCCCGCGCGCTGGCCCGTGAGGGCGCGAGCGTGGCGCTCGCCTATCGCAGCGGCGCCGACGCCGCGGCCAAGGTTCGGGACGAGATCGCGGCCGCCGGCGGCACGGCCCACGCCGCCCACCTCGACATCACCGACGAGGGCTCGGTGCAGGCCTTCGTCGACGGCACGGTGGCGCGTTACGGCGGCGTGGACGTGCTCATCAACGCGGCCGGCCGGATCGACGCGGCGGACGCCGTCCGCTTCGCCGACACCGACCCGGATGCGTGGGATGCGCTCTTCGCCGTCGACGTGAAGGGCACGTTCCTCATGTGCCGCGCCGTCGTGCCGCACATGGAGGCACGCGGCGGCGGCGCCATCGTCAACTTCGCGGGCTCCTACGGCAACGGCGTGAACCAGGAGAACATGGTGAACTCGGTCGCCGTCTCCTACTGCGCGGCCAAGGGCGCCGTACGCGGCTTCACCGCCTCGCTCGCCCGCGACCTCGCGCCCGGCATCCGGGTCAACGCCGTCTCGCCCGGCCCGATCGAGGCGAACTGGGACGCCGACTGGGGCATCCCGGCCGAGCACCTGGACGAAGCCGTGCACATGACCCACCTCAAGCGCATGGGCGTGCCGCAGGAGATCGCGGAGACGGTGCTCTTCCTCGCCTCCGACGGCGCCGGCTACATCACCGGCCAGATGGTCCTCGCCGACGGGGGCTGGACGCTGGCGGGCTAGGGAGAGCAGCCGTGTCACTCGAAGCGATCGATCTTGCCGCGCTGATCCCCGCAGACCTTCCCGACGGCCGCGAGGCGGTGGCCGAAGGCCGGGCGCTCGGCCCCACGATCGAGCGCGCGACCTCACTCTACTGCGAGGAGAAAGGCGTGGGCTCCGAGCGGGAGTGGCGCGAGAAAGCCCGTGAACAGGGCATCCCGTGCACCTGCATGAACATCGGCCTCGCCACCTGGGACGACACGCGCGAGGCAATGGGCCTCATCTACGAGGATGCGCTCTCGCGCGGCGTGCGCCCGCCGGACCGCTTCAACCTGCTGGCCGAGCGGCGCATGGGGCTGCCGAAGGAGTTGCGCGCCGAGGCCCCGCAGGAGACCGGGCCCGTGCTCTGGACCGATCAACACTGGTGGGAGATGACCCACACGGTCCCGATCCAGCCCGAAGCCGCCGACAACATGATCGGCGGGCCGGGCTCGGTCGACAACGTGGTGAACGCGCTCCAGGTCGGCATCACCTGCATCGGCGTGCTGAGCCAGTATTCGTGGCGCTGGCCCTACTGGGACGACGAGACCGCACAGCTCATGGCCGTGCTCAAGGCGGGCGGCGTGCTCGCCTCGCTCCGCGACCAGGGGGTCGTGTTCGATTCCTACCTGGAGGACGGCTACCCCGGCGTGTTTCACGACTATGCGAGCTATGTCGGCTGGGCGATGCTGGAGCGCTACGTGGCGGAGGACCTCATCGGCGCCGCCTATTCGCCCTCCTGGGGCGGGCTCACGCAGAACCCCGTGATCAAGTCGGCGGTGACGCTCGCCCTCGACGCCGTGAACCCCCACCGCGTGCCGACCTCGTTCATTCAGGGCGACACCATCGGGTATTCGCGCGATTTCGACGGCAACATGGCCGTCCTCGTGAACGACCTGATGATGATGAAGATGACCGACGTGCGCTACCGCCTCGGCGGCGCGCCCATCGCCGTGCCGGTGACGGAGGTCGAGCGCATCCCCACCTGGGAGGAGGTGGCGACCGTCCAGACCGTGAGCCGCAAGTGCGAGGACTACCTGCCGATGATGGAGCCCTACGTGGACTGGGGCAAGATCGAGGCGCTGCGCGACGAGCTGGTGGCGGGCGGCAGGCGGTTCTTCCGCAACGCGCTGGATGCGATGGGCGAGATGGGCGTCGACGTGCAGGATCCCGCGCGGGTTCTGCTCCTGCTCAAGCGGCTCGGCCCTGAGACCTGCGAGACGCTCTTCGGCGCAGGCGAGGCCGACGATTCCTACCTGCGCGGCCGCAGGCCGATCCTCGAGACCGACCTCGTCCGCAATACCATGAAGCAGCGGGAGACCCTGCTTGCCGGCCTCGCCGAGCGCGGCCCGACGGAGGGGTTGAAGGCGAAGAACGTCGTGGTGGCCTCCACCGACGTGCACGAGTTCGCGAAGTTCCTCCTCACCTCCACCCTCGATGCCGCCGGCAGCAACGTGATCGACTGCGGCATCAACCGCGACCCCGAGGACATCGTGAAGGTCGCCGTCGAGACCGCCGCCGATGCCGTCGTCATCACCACCCACAACGGCGTCGCCCGCAGCTATGGCACCAGGCTGATGGGCGAGATGCGGGACGCGCGGCTGGATGCGCCGGTCTTCATGGGTGGCGTGCTGAACGAGGACATCGAAGGCTCCGACGTGCCCGTGGACGTGCGGCACGACCTCGGCAACCTCGGCATTCTGACGCCCGCCTCGATCGACGACCTGCTCGCCACGATGGAAGCCGAGTGCGGCGCGAAGCCGTGAACGCGATCGCGCTCGTCGATTTCGGAAGCACATTCACGAAGCTGACCATCACCGAAGCCGGAACGGGACGCCTTCTCGCCACGGCGCAGGCGCCGACGAGCGTGGAGACGGACGTGATGGAGGGCTACCGGGATGCCCTCGGCCGCGCCCTCGCGCAAGCGCCCGGCACGCCCAGGATCGTCCGCCGGCTCGCCGCGTCGAGCGCAGGCGGCGGCCTGCGGGTCGCGGCCATCGGCCTCGTGCCCGAGTACACCGAGGCCGCGGCGCGGCAGGCGGCGCTCAACGCCGGCGCGCGCATCGTGCTGCAGCTCTCCGGCCGGCTGGATCAGCGCGCCGTCGCCGCTCTCGAAGAGGCGCAGCCCGAGATCGTTCTCTTCTCCGGCGGGACCGACGGCGGACAGCGCGAGCAGGTGCTGGAGAACGCCGAGGCGCTCGCCGCCGCCCGGATCGAGAGCCGCGTCGTCGTCGCCTGCAACCGCGACATTGCCACCGCCGTTGCCGGCATGGTGGCGCCGCGGGAGCGCGTGCGCGTCGTCGCCAACGTGCTGCCGGCCATCGGCCGCCTCGACATCGAGCCGGCGCGTGCGGCGATTCACGACGCGTTCATCCGCCACGTCATCCGCGGCAAGGGCCTGAGCGGTGCGCAGGAGTTCCACGAGGCCGTCATCACGCCGACGCCCGAGGCGGTGCTGCGGGCGACGCGCCTGCTCGCTCAGGGCGCCGCCGGGGCGGCCCGTGCCGATGTCGTCGTGGTCGACCTCGGCGGCGCGACCACCGACGTCCACGCGGCCATCGCGCCCAAGCCTGCGCCCGTCGGCATTCGCACGACCGGCCTGCCGGCGCTCCCGCTGCGGCGCACCGTGGAAGGCGATCTCGGCATGCGCTGGAGCGCGCCCGGCGCGCTCGACGCGGACGGCGAGTGGCTGGAGGCGGAGGGCCGTGCTGCCGGCAAAGCGCCCGGGGAAGTCCGGCGCGCCTGCACCCGGCGCCGGCGGGAGCCGGATTACCTGCCCGAGAGCGCCGGCGAGGACCGCATCGACCGCGCGCTCGCCACCGCCTGCGTGACCCACGCGCTCCGGCGCCACTGCGGAACGCTCAAGACTGTCTACGTCCCCGGCCAGGGCGCGGATTTCGAGCAGCGCGGCGCCGACCTTCGCGACGTGCCGCTCGTGATCGGCACCGGCGGCATGCTCGGCCGCCACGCGGCGGGGGAGGGCGTGCTGCGCGCCGCGCTGGAGCGGCGGCCCCAGGGCTCGCTCGCGCCGCGTGCGCCCGCGCTCGCCCTCGACCGGCACTACGTGCTGGCGGCCGCCGGCCTGCTGTCGACCATGGACGAAAGCGGCGCCCGCGCCCTGCTCGCGGACCATGGATTAATGGCATAGCTCGCGCACCGCGGCCAAAGAGCATCACAATAATGAGTCGGGGTAGATATAAGAAAAACGCATAGATTCAATAACAAAATAGTAATGCACAACACGTTGACGGATGGTTCCTCGGACTGGCAGCATCGTTGTCGCGATCCTGATAACGCATCCTGTACGAGGACGCGGGATGTTTGACGGACGAACGACAGTGGCTTCCATGTCCGCCGAGCGGACTGAAACCGACTTCGTGCCATCGGCAAGCCCGAACGGGCCCGAGTTGCCGGATATGTCCGGCAGCTACGACCGCTATATTTCCTCGGGCCTCTACGACCGGCGCTATCCGCGCCCGAACCGGCGCACGTTGGGGATAATGAAGCGGTGCCTGCCCGCGGGCGGGCGCTTTCTCGACGTCGGCGCCGGCACGGGCCGCTACACCCTGCCTCTCCTGCGCGTGGACGGGGCGAGCGGTCTCGCCCTCGACATCTGCCCGGTCGCGCGCAAGACGCTGGCGGAGCGCTTCGGCGAATTCGTGCGCGCCGAACGGCTCCTCATTCGGGGCGAGGACGCGGACACGGTGGCGCTCGACCATCCGCAGGCCTTCGACCTGGCGCTGCTGGCCTTCGGGGTTCTGGCTCACGTCGCAGGCAGGGCGGAGCGCCTGCGCCTGCTGCGGGCCATCCGCGCGATGCTGAAGCCGGACGGCACCCTGGTCCTCAGCGTGCCGAACGCCAGGCGCCGGTTCCGCGCGGAGCAGCTGGCCGCAGCCCCCTTGGTGCAGGGCGGCAGGCTCGAGCCCGGCGACGTCCTCTACAAGCGCGGCCAGGACAACGGCGAGATCCCGATGTTCTATCACGTCTACACGCTTGCGGAGGTGCAGCGGGATCTCTCCGAGGCCGGCTTCCAGGTCAAGAGTGTCGGGGCCGAGAGCCTGCTGTCCGAGACGGCCGTCGTCAGCAACCGCTTCGTCGGATGGCTGGACGCGATGGCCTGCCGGCTTGCGCCGGCCTCCCTCGGCTACGACTTGCTGGCCGTCGCCAAGCCATAAGCGGACCTTATTCAAGAACTAAGAAAACAATATTGGCGTTTATGCCGCAACGGCATCACTTCTTACATTATCGGGCACGACCCGGGACGTGACCGATCGGTTTCCACCGGCCAGCGCCTTGCCCTGGCGCCAGGAAATCGAGCAACCCCGTCGCGGAAACGTGACGGAGCAAAGGCCGGGCCGGGGCGGGTACGGATCCCTCCCTGTCCGTCGCGCCCGCCCCTTCGCCGCCGGCGCCGGCTCCCACCGGCGCCGGCGGTCAGCCTTTCCTGGCGTCCTGACCGAGACGTTCTCACGGTGATCCCGCGCGCCTTCCGGCGCGACTTGATTCCGCGTGCCTTCCGGCGTGCCCTGCTTCCGCGCGCCTTCCGGCGCGACATCGCACACCACGTTCCCTTCTCGTCGTGGCCGGGCGTGTCCCGTCCATCCATGCCAGCAGCCGCGCCCAGCCTCGGTGGATGCCGGGAACGAGTCTGGTCATGACGTTGGTGGTCGTGCCGGAGACGGAGAACGTCCCAGACGAGATCGTGCGAACTTCGGAATCGGGACGCCAGCGCCCGGGTCTATTGCGCGGCGCCGCTCCCCGTGGATGGCGCGCTGCTCTCTCCGGCGCCGGCGCCGTCGTCGCCTTCCGCCGCGCCGGCCCGGCGCCTCTTCTGGCCGAGCCCGATCTGCTTCGCGAACTCCGAGCGCCTGCGCGCGTAGTTGGGCGCCACCATCGGGTAATCGGGATCGAGCCCCCACTTCGCCCGGTACTCGTCCGGGGTCATGTTGTAGGTCGTGCGCAGGTGCCGCTTGAGCATCTTCAGCTCGCGGCCGTCCTCGAGGCAGATCAGATAGTCGGGCGTGATCGATTTCTTGACCGGGACGGCGGGCTTCGGCGCGGCCGAAACGGCGGTCTCGCTGGCCTGCGCCTGCCGCAGGGACGCATGAACCGTACGAATGACATCGGCAAGCTCAGTCGGCGCCACTGTATTATTGCCCACATAGGCGGTCACGACGTCTGCAGTCATGCGTAACAGAGCGTCGTTCGAGCCGGGGTTTTCTGTCTCGTCGCTCATTTCAGAATCTTTATCATGGGTGACCGGATATTCGTCACGAGTATATTGATTAAATGCTTGAAGTGTCAAACGCGAATCTTCAACTGTAGTCTGCATTGCTACAAGATGAGGACCGCGCCGAGTCAGTCAACAACCCTTTGCACCGGAGATTCCGCCATGATTCAAGCGCCCGCAACGCGCGACGCCCCCGGCTTCGAGACCCTCTATACGCTCGTGCGGGAGAACCTCGACCCGGGCGCCGGCGACATCCCGGTGGACCGGCTCATGCAGGTCTTCCGGCGCCTCTCGGACCTCTACGACACCGATGTGAGCAGCCCGCTCAACATGGGCTACTTCTGCATCGACGCCGATGCCGCCTCGATCACCGCCATGGACGAGACCAACCGGCGCGGCGCGAACGTCGCCGTGCGGGGGCAGCACCCGGCGTCCGCCGCGTTCGAGCAGTACGGTGTCGACCTGCTCCTCGCGGCCTTCGGGATCGATCTCGCCAGCGGGGCCGGCCACTTCACGGCATGCGGCACCGAGGCGAACCACACGGCCATGATCGTCGCCCTGACCGACCGGTTCTCGCACCGCAACCCGCGCTGCCGCGCCTACGATCCGGGGCTCTGCAGGGATGGGACCGGGCGCGAGGAGCCTTACGAGTACTGGCGCCACGGCGCGCTGCCGCTGACGGTGCGGCCTGCGCTCTACGTCTCGCCCCAGACCCACGTCTCGATCGAGAAGAACGCGCGCAACCTGATCGGCACCGCGTCGGTCCGCACCGTGCCGGTGGACGGCGATCTGCGCATGGACGTGGGCGCGCTCGCCGACATGATGGCGGCCGACGCTGCCTCCGGGACGTTCCTGCCCTTCCTCGTCATCGCCTCGGTCGGCGCGACGCCGTCGGGCATCGTCGATCCGCTGACGGAGATCGGCGCGGTCTCACGCGAGCACGGCGTCTGGTTCCACGTCGATGCGCCGTGGGGCGCCGTCGCGGCGTTCTCGCCGCGCCTGCGCCGGGCCTGCCTCGATGGCCTGGATGCCGCGGACTCCCTCATATTCGACCCCCACAAGACCCTGGTGCCGCTCGGCGCGGGCGGGTGCGGCATGTTTCTCTGCCGCCATCGGGAGGCGGTGGAGCGTGCCTTCAACGTCTCGGGCGGCGAGGTGAAGCCGCACGAGTTCGCCTATCTCTCGCTCCAGGGCTCGCGCGCCAACAGCGGGCTCCGCGTACTCACGGCGCTTCTCCAGCCGGACGCGCTGGCGCGGAGGATCGAGCGGGAGGCCGCGCTCGGCGATACCCTGCGCGGCCATCTGCGCGATGCGGGCTGGGAGATCGTCAACCGGACGCCGCTGCCGGTCGTCTGCACCGTTCACCCGGCGATGCGGGCGGGCGCGTTCACTGCCGAGGACGCGGTCCGGCATCTGCGGGCCGAAGGCGTGCTCGCCTGGGCGGAGGCGCTCAGGCCGGGCGAGCCCGAGGCCGTCCGCCTCGGCATCATCAGCCGCAGGACGACCGAGGAGTCGGTTCGCTTCGTGGTGGAGCGGCTCTCGGCCTTCGCCGCGGAGCGGGTCTAGCGCTGCCCGGGCTGCCAGCCGGGCGGGGCGAGCTCGAAGCCGGCGAACTCGAAGGCCGGCGCCACCGTGCAGCCGACCAGCGACCACGCGCCCTCCGGCTGGGCGCTCTGCCAAGCGCCAGCGGGAACCGTGACCTGAGGCCACGCGCCGTCGCTCACCCCCAGCCGGTGGCTCGTCCTCGCCACGCCGTCCGGCGAGAGGTCGAGCCGGAGCGCCGCGCCGTCATGGTAGTGCCAGATCTCCACCGCATCGATCCGGTGCCAGCGGGAGACCTCGCCGGCCCGCAGGAGGTAGTAGATGGAGGTCACCGCCCCGCGGCCGCCGCCTTGGGCGGGAGCGCGAAAGATCTCGCGGTAGTGGCCGCCTTCGGGGTGCGGCGCCAGGCCGTAGCGGGCGATGATCTCGTCGGCGTCCAACGGCGCTCTCCCTCCGGCAGGTCGAAGTGGTAGCCTGTCTACCTCTTTGGAGCACGGCAGCGCACTCTTCTGTACTATAGTGGGCGCAGGATGAAATGCTCCTTCGGCATGGCCCGATCACTGGGGGTCGGGAGGCCAATGCAGACAGCGATTCATCGGGTGGCTGTGGGCGTCGTCGCGGCGGCGGCGGGGCTTGCCGTGCTGAGTCCGTGGCCCGGCGCCGGGGCAGCGGAGACGCTCATCGAGGGCTTCTCCTTCGGCTGCGAGACTGCCGACGGACGGATCGTCAGGCCAAGGCACGGCGACATCGAGGGCGTCGCCTACGCGGACATTCCGGCGCAGCGCGCCCAGTGCCTCGGCACCATCGACCGCAAGATCGCGCTCTGCTGGGAGAACACGGCGTTCGCGAGCGAGTCCGACAACCAGGAGCACGCCGCTTGTCTCGCGGTCTTTCGGGATCAGGCGCGGGCGTGCGTCGGGCACTTCTCGTTCGAGCGATCCAAGTGCGGGGCTGACGGGACTGAGTCCGACGCGGCCCAGGCAGGCGAGCAGGACGCCGAGCCGGCGTTGGAAGGCCCGGCCCGAGACCGCTACCGCGTGAAGCCGGTAGAGCGGCTGATGACGGTGCGGGAGGCGGCCAACGTCAGGACCGGCCCCGGCCCCGACTACGACATCGTGGGGACGGTGATGGTCGGCGACGAGGTGCGCGTGACCGGCGAGGTGCGAGGCCGGGACTGGGTGCGGGTGGTGTACCCGCGCACCGCCGAAGCCGTCTTCATCTATGCACCGCTGCTGCACGCGGCACGGGCGGCGCCGGCGCCGGAATCGAATGCGAGTGCAGCCGCGGTGCAAACGGCATCGCCCCTCGAGCCCTCCAGCCCGAGCTGGTCGATCACCGAGAACGAGCCTTGCCTCGTGTGGAACTACGGCAACAAGGACTACGAACCCTTCACCTGGTCCGGCGCCTGCGTGGACGACAAGGCTTCCGGCGAGGGGCGCCTGGTCTTTCGCGGCGGCGACGGCACCTACGACGGCCCCATGCGGGCCGGCAAGATGCACGGACGCGGCGTCTTCGAGTGGACCAACGGCTTCCGCTACGAGGGCGAGCTTCGCGACGGCAAGCAGCACGGGTACGGCACCTATGTCGGAACCAGCGGCGAGCGCTACGACGGCGAGTGGCGCGAGGGCAGGCCGCACGGGCAGGGCACCTACGTCGAAGCCGACGGCGACGTCTACGAGGGAGCGTGGCGCGACGGCTGCTTCGGGGACCGCGACAGCCGCTGGGCGTCGATCGGAACCTCGGCGGCGGCCTGCGGCTTCGAATAGCCTGCCGGTCGCGCCGGTAGGCGCGCGGAATCGAAGGGCGGCCGGCGGTCAGCGCCGGGCTACAGCAGGACGCCCCCGTCCACGTTGATGGCCTGGCCGGTGACGTGGGGGGCCTCCGCCAGATAGAGGGCGAGCGCGGCCATGTCGTCGGCGGTCTGCGGCACGCCCTGGGGAATGAACCCCTCCACGATACGCGAGAAGGCCTGATCGCGCGTCTCCCCCGGCTCCAGTCGAGCCTCGCTGAGATGGGTCCACATCTGTGTCCCAACGATACCCGGGCAGATGCAGTTCACCGTGATGTCCTCCCGCGCGACCTCCTTGGCGAGCGCGGCGGTGAACCCCACCACGGCGAACTTGGACGCGCAGTAGTGCGCTATGTTCGGGTAGCCGGCGCGGCCCGCGATCGACGCGACGTTGATGATCCGCCCGCCCCCGCCTTGCGCCCGCATCCGAATGACCGCCGCCTTGTTCACCAGGAACGTCCCCCTGGCGTTCACATCCATGATGCTGTCCCACTCTGCCGCGCTGATTTCGGCGATGGGGTGGGTGACGATCGACCCGGCGGCGTTGACCACGACATCGACCCGGCCGAAGCGCTCCAGCGTTCGCGCGAACATGGCGTCGACCGCGGCCTCATCGGCGACGTCGGCCTCGATGGCGATGGCGTCGCCGCCGATCTCCGCCGCCACGGCCTGAGCCGTGCTGTAGCCGCCGATGCGGGTGCTGCCGTATTGATTGTCGGCGCTCGGCGCATGCTCCAGCCCGGCGAGGGCGAGCTTCATGCCCGCGCGCGCGAAGCGGAGCGCGATGCCCTTGCCGATACCGGTTCCGCCGCCGGTGACGATGGCGACCTTGCCTGCCAACTCCGTCATGTCCGCCCCGCTCCCTCTACAGGCGCTCCACGCGCCGCTGCGCCGTGTCGGCGGTGAACGTGTGTCTTCGCGCGCAAACTGTCCAGCCCTATGATCGTCCCGTGCAGACGCTCTGCCGCGATTGCGGCCACCGGCCGCTCGGCGCCGCCGGAAGCTGCCCGGCCTGTGGCTCGGCGCGCGTGCTCGGCCACGCGGAGCTGCACGACCTCGCCATCGCTCACCTCGACTGCGACGCCTTCTACGCCGCGATCGAGAAGCGCGACCGCCCGGAGCTGCGCGAGCGCCCCGTGATCGTGGGCGGCCGCCACCGGGGCGTGGTCGCTGCCTGCTGCTACATCGCCCGCACCTACGGCGTGCGTTCCGCCATGCCCATGTTCAAGGCGTTGCGCGCCTGCCCCGAGGCCGAGGTCATCAAGCCCGACATGAAGAAATACGCAGGGGTTGGCCGCGAGGTCCGGGCGATGATGCTGGAGTGCACGCCGCTGGTGGAGCCACTCTCCATCGACGAGGCGTTCATGGACCTCTCCGGCACCGAGGCCCTGCACCGCG
>JAPPMY010000143.1 GCA_028818855.1 Rhodospirillales bacterium | reverse complement strand
GCCCCGGCTGCCGGACGGCAGGCAGGCGATGAGGTGCTCCAGCAGCAGCCCGGCTGCCTCGCGCCGGAGTTGCGCGGTTTCCTCCAACTTTTGCCATTCTCGTTGGAGCGTCACCAAGGCCGTCTCAGCGTCGCGTTTCCGCACTGTCAGGCTGCCGGCGGCGCCGTCCTCGCCGCGGCCGTCGTAGGCGATGCTGCAGAGGATGCGCCACAGCCGTTCCGGCAGCGGATCAGGCAGGCCCTGGTCCCTCAGCACCTGCGATGCGATACGCAGGTGCAGCGACGCTGCGTCTCCCTTGCCCTGATCCCACGCCTGCTCGCGCATGTGTGCGATCAGGGCGGTCTCCAACTCCGCTGCTTGCTCCAGACGCTTGGAAGACGAGCGCTCCACCCCGGCGTGGACGAACGCGGTCAGCGCCGTGTCGTTGCTGGCAACGCCCAACCGCTCGAGATCGTACAGGGCGCCACGCACCCCCTCCGGGCTCAGGCCCGAGACCGCCATCAGATCGTCCGTGCTGACGCCCTCGTCGGCGCTGGCCCAAATCAGCGCCTCGGCGATGCGCAGCAGCTGATCGCGATAGGCGTCCGCGATCGGTGCCCGTGCGAGCCTTGCCCGCGCTTCCTCGACCGAGTTCACCTGGAGCGACGACGGGAACACCTGGACGACGTTCTCCTCGCGGCTCAGCAGGTCGGCCTCTTCGAGCCAGGCGACGGCGGTGCGCACGCGCGTGTCGTCGGTGGCCGAGTCACGCTCGAACACCTTGTCCTCGTCTTCGCCGAGAATCTCGCCGGTCGTTGCCACCACCTCGCCGCCGAAGCGCTTCTTGCGGTCCAGGTTGCGGAGCGCCCGGAGGATGCCGTGGATTTCCTGACGGGTGAGCCGCGAGCGCGCGGACATGCCGAACTGGCGCTCCACGTCGTCAGGCGCATAGAGCAGCACGCATTGCGCCGATGCGCCGTCCCGCCCGGCCCGTCCCGCTTCCTGGAGGTAGTTCTCCAGCGAACCGGGGATATCGGCATGGACCACCAGCCGGACATCCGGTTTGTCGATACCCATGCCAAAGGCATTGGTCGCGGCGATCGCGCGCAACTCGCCGCCGATGAAGCGCCGCTGCACGTCCTTCTTGGTCTCCGGCGGCAGGCCCGCGTGATAGTGCTCGGCCGCCATGCCCTTCAACTGAAGGAACTCGGCCACCTCCTCGCTCTGCCGCCGCGTCGCGCAGTAGACGATGGCGCCGCCGGACGCGTCCGGCGGCAGATACCACTTGAGAACGTGGTGGATGTGGCCGAACTTCTCCCCGCCTGAGGTCGGGATCACCTCGAAGGCCAGATTGCTGCGCTCCGCGCCGCCGTCGAAGACCGTGAGCTCGATGCCGAGCTTGTCCCGGAAGTGCCGCGCGATGTCTTCGGTGACGTCCGGCTTGGCTGTCGCCGTCAGGCACAGCACCGGCGGCACCGGCTCGTCACCGGCCTTCTCGCGGATGAAGCGGCCGACATAGCGGTAGTCGGGCCGGAAGTCGTGGCCCCAGCGGGACAGGCAGTGGGCCTCGTCGAGCACCCAGCCGCCAATCTCTCGCTGGTCGAGTACCCGGCGTAGGGAACGGGAGCGAAGCTGCTCCGGCGAAATGAGGAGAATGCCTGCATCCCCGAGTCGGACCCGGTCCAGGGCGTCGGCCCGCTCGGGCATCGACAGCAGACCGTTGACGGTCACGCAGGAGCCGATCCCCCGCGCCTCCAACCCGGCAACCTGGTCTGCCATCAGCGCGACGAGCGGTGAGATCACCACCGTCAATGCGCCGGTCTTGTCGTAGCGGGAGAGCGCCGGGATTTGGTAGCAGAGCGACTTGCCCGTGCCGGTGGGCAGAATGCCCAGTACATGCTTCCCCGCCATCGCCGCTTCGGCGATGGCCTGCTGCATCGGGTGCCCGTCAGAGTCCGCCGGTTCCGGCCGGAAGTCGTCGAAGCCGAACCAGCGCTTCAGCTCCTTGCGGGCATCGTGCCGCTCGCGGCACCAGCCACAGGCGCGATCTGCACAAGCCATGTTCCGAAGTCGGCGCACGAGGCGTCCCGTATCCGGGAACTGGTGGCGCACCCAAGGCGGCACCACCGAGTTGCCGCCGGCCACCGACAGCCACGCCAGTGCGTAGGCGAATGACCAGCGGGCATTCGCTGCGGCCGCCACAGTTTGGCGCCCGTGCGTCGCGCAGGCCTTGCCGTCAAGCAGCCGGCCCATTGCCGCGCACGCCTCGGCGTCCGTTGGGCGACGCGCGCCACGCATCTCGGCGAAGAGAGTGTCGAGAGCGCGGTCTACGCCTGCCGGCTCTGGCGTCGTCAGCCAGTGCCAGGCTGCCAGCAAGTCGGGCTCCGCTCGGCGCAGTGCCTTCTGCTGGTCGGCGAAGAGGTCCAGGGCAAGACGGGAGTCGAGCTCGGGGTCGTTGATCTTTCCGCGCTTGAGCCCGCCGTCCTGATAGTGCTTGACGAGGTGATGATAGGGATTGCGAGGAAACGCGAGGGGGCTGAGACGCAACGTGTCTACGGCGGGCAGGGCCAGCAGTCGCAGATTGGACTTCGACGCCTTGAGGTGGGGCAGGTCGAAGGCGATTAGGTTGTGACCAAGAACGAACGACGCACCGTCGGCAAGTTCGTCGAGCTTTGCGAGCGCCGCGGCCGATCCGCCGCCGGAATGCCCCTGACCGGTATCTCCGCGCACAGCGCCGAAGGCGTGGATGCGGCCGTCCTCCTTGCCCACCTCGAGGTCGATGGAGAGACAGCGGGGTCTGAAGGGTTGGTCCTCCGCCGATGCCGATGCGGTTACCTGCACTTCGGCAGCTGCGGGGACACCGGGAGGATCGAATATGTCTGGCATATCGATCGGGGATTACTATGGCGCGACGATCTGGATGAGAGCCGCATTGTCGCGCCACATTGCCGGATAGCGCCGAGCCCCATTACGGCATCTATTCGTCAAGACCCGGGTCCGCTTGTCTATGTCGCTCGGCGTCTCGGTGGCAACTTTGCATTCGTGCCGAGCACGAGACCGAGATCGTGGACTTGCTTGACGAGAGAATCCCACAGACAGCGCAACTCATCGGGATTGCGTTCGCACTTAGCGCCCTTCGGAGCCTGCCAATTACTAGGGGTGAAGTACTTGCCTGGAAGGTCGACTACCGGACGCGGGAAGCCCGAGTGAGTGCCCGCCGGGATTGCGGGAAAGAAGCTAAACATCCCATTGACGCGATCGCTTGGCGTGGCTCCCCGATATAGTCGGAGCCCGCCCGGTTCCGGCCTCCTGGCCAGTTTAGGGTCGGCCGACAGCGGCCCGCCGGTCACACTCAGGAAAGCTTCCGACACTTTGCCTTCAAGCGCTTCGCGAGGGTCGAGCGGATCATATCGAAAGCTGTCCCTGACCACGAGCACGGTATCGAGCGTCCATCTTCGTTTCCCCTTGATCGCCTTGCCGCTCCCGAATGCGATCACTGAACCCCGATCCAGGTGCTTCAGACTGCGTTTGCTGTCGGTCGGTTGCCCACAGTTCGAATAGAGGAAACGCCTCCCGAATATGAACGGATCGGTGTTGTGGCGTCCTCGATAGCACTCCTTCGGAACGTAATGGGGCTCCCACAGATAGCGGGGATGCCGGCTGTCACCTCGCGACGGGTTGAATTTACAGATGAGATCAGATTCCGGCTCCCATTCGCCCCATGCCCACAAGTCTCCCGTCCGTTCGCTACCGTCATTCTCAATCCACTTACCGCGCAACTGCAAGAATTTCCGCCTATGACCTATCTCCGACCTATGCCACTGGCGGCCCGAATTGGGCCCATGTTCTGCTCCGGGATGTGGAAACTGAACAAAGCAACGCTTATCGGCCATCGCGGTATTTCTCCAGTGCGATTGTGCCTGTTTCGTGCTTCTGGTCGTGAGACAACAGTCCAAACGGCGTCTGAGCCGCTTGGCCGAAAACGAACAGGGAATGCCCGCCTCCTACCTCGTAGCGCCGTGCCAAGATTTCGTACGGAGATCGACGGAGGACGCCATTGCGGGTTCGTTTGAATTCGTGGACAGTCTCCCACTCGGTGATTGGCTCGAACTTAATGCGTTCGAGGTATTTCTTTGCCACAGACAGAACCACGATCTGCGGTCGAAGCACCTCAAACAACATGCGCCAGAGCGCGCCGCCATCTGCCTCTAGGACCGTCCGATCGACCTTCGGGAGTTTGCTCCATGTCGGATTGGTGGCGACGGGTGAACAGATGTCGGTGTGGAGCGCCGTCGAGGACGCCTCAGCCGCGTAGTAACTTGATCCCACGCCGTTGATCACGCGCTCAAAGGCACCGAACCAGCTACGGTATGGCTGAGTGCGGAAGTAGGCCGACATCGCGTCAAGGTAGTGGCTTGGCTCCCGGTCGCCGCAGTCTCCAGCCAACGGGAAGCGCAGGAACGGCTTATCGTTCGGGAATTCGTGCAACGAGGGGTTCAGCCCGACCGTCAACACACGCAGTGGCGAAGTTTGGTATGCGTCGAGATCGCCGAAGAACAGGATTGGCGCGGCAGGTGTGACGCGCGACGACAACCCGGAAGCGCGGTCGAATGCGCGCCAAGCCAACGCCACTGACGGGGAAAGGCGTTGCTTCCACTCGCTCGCGGTGGGGGTTCCGCTGGGCGGGCAGTCAACCATTCAGGGGTGTTTCGCGTCTGCGGCCTTCAGGAACTCTGGAATGAACATGGCGCTGCGGCCAAGACTTGGTTCGGGCGGTCGCGCCAGAATATATAGCCCAACGACCTTGAGTGCTATCGCATCCGCGCTCGCCGTTGGCCAGCGTACCTGGTTCCAGCCTGCATTGACGTTCGGCCATCCGCTATCGTATCCGGCGAATGCCCGAGCAACGACATTCTACGCCCTCGCAGATACTATCGCCTAGCAGGCCCCTGTCGGCGCCGTCGGGTAGAGGAGAAGGATTATCATGCTGATCGATCCCGGGACGATAGCAGGCCGCTTTGAGGAGAATCTGAATTGGGCGAATAGGCTCGATTTGGTCACGGCGTGGGCAACCGAACATGACGGGTTGCGCTTGCTGGAGAAGCACGCGGAGCAGGAGTTGCGGGTTCGTGCGATTGTCGGTCTGTGGAACTACATCACCGAACCGGAGGCCCTTCGGAGACTGGATCGGCTGGGAAAATTGCGCCTAGCGGGCGGTGGGCGGCGTTTCCATCCGAAAGTCTATCTGTTTCGCGGACAAGGCCGAACCTGTGCCTGGATCGGCAGCGCCAACTTCACGGCCGGTGGCTTCGCGGTAAACGAGGAAGCGGTCTTCGAGACTGGCGACACGGAGTCCGTGATCTCATGGTTCAAGAACCTCTGGGAGGACTGCGGTCGGCTCGATGAGAATGCAATCGATACGTACGAGAGGGCGAGAAAGAAGAATCCACCTCCTCGCCAATCTCTGGCGGAGGCGGGAGGAGGAATGACGGAGCCGATGAAACTGCTCGAACAAGTGACCGACTGGGACAGCTATGTGGCGGCCTTGCGTGACTGCGACATATGGTGGAGCAACCGCCACACTTGGTCCGTTCTGGGCGAGTCCGTGAGCTGGCGTCATACGATCCAAGTCCTGCATGACATCCTTACCCGGAGGGACCTTGCCGACTTGGACGACGACGACCGGCGGCGGGTCCTTGGAATTCCTGGCGGCGGCTGGGGCTTGCTCGGCAGTATGCGGAACAATTCGGTAAACACGGTCTTTGGGCGCAATGCTCAGGGTATTCAGCAGATTCTGCGTGAGGTGGCTGAAGCCGACGATGGCGCGTTTCCGGACCTCGCGTTCAACGCCTATAGGCGGATGAGGAAATTCAAAGGCGTTGGGAAAGGTATTGCGACCAGGCTGCTCTCGCTCGCAAGGCCGGACCGTTTCGTGTCGGTCAATGGGGGATCGCAAGAGGGCCTTGCGCTGTACTCGGGGCTTACCCCTAGGACTTTGGGGACAGAGGCCAACTACCGGAAGCTCCTCGAATTCATCTACAAGCAGCGTTGGTTCCGAGCGCCCGAACCGGATAATCGGCTTGAGGAATCGATCTGGGGGATGAGGGCCGCATTGCTGGACTGCTTTGTTTATCGGCCGCCCGCCAGGACGCCGTAGGGCGTCGAAGCGGCGCTCCACCCCATGACCGGTTCGTCCGTGAGGATGCCGGCGTCTTTCACGAGATCTTGGCGAATGCCAGTTACGTCGTCACCTCGGCGTGTGTTTCAAAGGTGCCTTGGCCGAGACAGTTGGCGATCTCGATGACGGTGAAGCGAGGCAGAGAGACCGGCCGCTCGCGATGCTTCGCGGAGCGAACATACGACCGTCTGGCGCAGGGTTCACATCTCGCCGCAGTTGCGGCCCCGGCGCCACACTCAACCGGCTCGCCCTCCTCGTTTGCGCGTAACGCAATGGACAGCCCCGTTCGTCACGGTAACGACCATGCCGCGCTCGGCGCCGGTCATGTCGAGGTAGGCACGGACCTGGGCGCGGTAGTGATCGAGGGTCTCCTGCGAGGGGTCGACGTCGCTCTTCCAGTCGATCACCACCTGCGGCGCGCCGCCCGCATCGAAAACGATGGCGTCGACAATCCCTGGCGATGCTTCCTCATGCGTGTCGGTCGTGATCGAACCGTAAACCGGTAATTCCGGCACGAGGACCGGCCTGAGGGCGACGACTTCGGGCAGCGAGAGGGCCCGGACGACGCAGCCGGCGAGCTCGGCCGGCGCGAGCCCCAGGGCGGGATCCTCCATCACGGGGAGACCCAGGCTGTGGATCAGGCTCTCGGCGCGGGCGGTGAGGTTCAGCGGCGTTTCCGCCGTCTCGCCGGTGAGAACCTCCTCGATCAGCTTGTGCAGGATGGTGCCGCGCTCCCGCCCGCCTTGAATCGTCAGCGCGGCGGCGCCATCCGCCGGCGCGCCGTCGCCGTCGGTCGCGAGAATGGAGGGTACTTCCTCCCGCAGTATCGGTTGGGCGACATCCTCGTCCCTGCTTGGCGCCCGCCAGACGATGGGTTGATGGCGCTCCCCGATCGCCGCCGCCTCAGCGGCGAAGACCTCGCGCGTCTGTTCGTTTTCCGCCGCGGCGTCGCCTGCGCCCACGTCGGGCAGGAGATGGTCCAGACCAAGAGCAGGCAGCGAGGGCAGCGCCAGATCGACGAGAGATATCCAGGCTGTCCCGCGAGGGTCAACATCCAGGCGCGGAAGAACCAGAAGCTCGCGCGCCCGTGTGGTCGCAACATACCAGAGGCGCACCCTCTCGCGGTCGAGTTCGGCCCCCTCGTCGTCGCGGGCTGCCTCGTAGCCGGTCGGCTCCACCCCGAACACACGGCAATAGAAACAACCGCTGGCCCGGTCGGTCACGGCGGTCTCCGTCGCCCTCACCTGCGTCATCGTGTTGATGGGTATGACGATGGGCCATTCCAGCCCCTTGGCGGCGTGCATGGTGTAGAGCGCCACCGCCTCCTCCTGAACGTCCGGCCTGCCCTCCACGGCGCGGGCCTCATCGCTCCAGGCGGCCGTCATCGCCTCGGCGAAGGCGCGCAAGCCTCGCACCGCATAGGCGCGGCTGAAGCTCAGATAGAGGTCGACATTCGCCAATGCCCGCTCGGCCTGGCCACGATGACGCCGCAGCAGGAGGGGCCGGACGCGCAATACGTCGATGGCCTGGGAGAGAAGCGCGTGCGGCGTGGTCGCGTTCACCTGGCGGCGTAGTGCCTGGAGCTTCTCGACGATGTCTCGGGCGAGAGGGTGCGCGATCGTTTCCGGTGCCACACGCAAGTCGAGGCGCGGCAGATCGTCCGGCGCATCGTCGGCTCGTGGAAAGGCCCAGACGATGTCGAGCAGCTCCTCCTCGGTCAGTCCCACCAGCGGCCCGCGCAGTAGCGCACCGAGCGCCAGCGTGTCGCGCTGGTCGGCGAGGACGCGGGTCACGGCGATGAGGTCCTGGATCTCCTGGCGCCTGTAGAGGCCCTTGCCCGCTTGAGTCGCGACAGGGATGCCGCGCTGCTCCAGCGCCTCCTCGTAGCGCCAGAGCTCGCTCCCGGTCGGCGCCAGCAAGGCAATGTCACCGGCACGGCACGGGCGCTGCTCGCCGCTCCTCGGGTCGCGAATAGACTCGCTGCCGATCAGGCGCGCGCACATGTCGGCGACGGCCTCGGCCTCGCCGTCCCGCTGCTGCGCGGCGGTGGCCTTGCCGTTCTCGTCGGCCACTTCAATATCCAGAGCAGCGACAGACGGTCCCTCGGCCCGCGCGGGCTGGAAGGGATCGAGGGCCTGGAAGCCGGGCTGACCGTTCTCCTCCGAAAGCATGGTTTCGAAGCGGGCGTTCACGTACTCCATGATCGGCGCGCAGGAACGGAAGTTGGTGGCGATGGAGAGAACGCCGTCTGCCGCCTGCGCACGGAACGCCTCCCGCGCCGTGACGTAGGCCGCGATGTCGGCGCTGCGGAAGCGGTAGATCGCCTGCTTGGGATCGCCCACGAGGAAGAGCGCACCCGGCCGAAGCGCGAATGCCGTCCAGTCGCAATCGTCTCCGCCTGTCGGCGGCTCGCCGCAGAGACGCCAGAAGATCTCGGTCTGGAGCGGGTCGGTGTCCTGGAACTCGTCCACGAGGACGTGGCTGAAGCGCTTGGCCAAAGCCTCGCGCACGTCGTCATGGTCGCGCAGCAGGTCTCGGGCGGCGAAGATAAGGTCGTCGAAGTCGAGCAACGCCGCCGCGCGCTTGTGCTCCCGGAAGCGCACCATCACCGGCTCCACCAAGGGCACGAGATCGGCGAGCACATGGATGGCGACGGCCCCCTGAAACGCCGTCCACCTCGCACAGCAAAGAGCGTAGAGTGCGCTGGCCGCGTCGTTCAGCCGGTCGGCATCCGCCTTCGAGAGACCTGCCTTCTTGGCAGCCGCTCCCCACTTTCCCTTCTTGCGATACGAACGAAAGGTGCCTGATCCCGTAAAGAGATCGGGATGAGGCGCCGTAACCAGAAGCTGAACGAGCTGGGCCGGTGTGTCAGCCGGCAGCAAAGGTTCGATCTCTTCGGCCAGGTCGCGGAAGTGGTCCGCGATGGCGGTGGTCTCGGGCTCCTCGGCGGCTTCACCGCACAGGAATTCGTTGAAGTTCTCCGCCTCCTCCCGAAGAGCGTTCGCGCGTTGCGCCAAGTCTTCCCGCTCGTAGGGGGCGAAGGCGCGATGGCGGCGGAGATGGTCGAGGACGGTGCGGATCAGCCCGAGGGTCGCGGCGGGGTCGTGAAGCACCAGCTCGGCGAGCAGGCCATCGACCTCGCCGGCCAGCTCCTCCCGCAGCCAGGCGTCGATCAGCTCCGCGAAGACGAGGTCTGCCTGATCCCGATCCATCACGCCGGCACCCGGGTCGATGTCCGCCTCGACCGGATAGGGCGTGATGAGGCGCTGGCAGAAGCCGTGGATGGTCGAGCAGGTCATCTCGTCGAGCGCCGCATCCGCTGCCGCGAGATTGCGGCGCTGCTCGTCCGAGAGGCCGTCCGGCAGGGCCACGCCCAATTCGGTCGGAATCTCGCCGGCCGCGAGCGCGCCCATGAAAGCCCGCACCCGGATCAGCAGCTCGCTCGCGGCGAACTCGGTGAACGTCACCGCGGCGATGGACTTGGGCGCGACGCCTTCGGCCAGCAGCATGGCGATGCGGCCAGCCATGACCGCCGTCTTGCCCGAGCCCGCCCCGGCCTCGACCAGGAAGGAGCGGTCGCGGACCGCGATGGCATCACGCCGGGCGGCATCGTCGGCAAGGGGCCGTCGTAGCGCGGCCATCATGCGGCGTCCCAGACTTGCGCAGCATCGCCCAGGCGCGCGACGGCTGCAGCGTCCTTGCGCGGGCGGTAGATGGCGCCGGCGTTGGCGGGGAGCGCGAAAGCGAGTTCGTCGTAGGCGTTGCCGGTGTCCTCGCCCATCACCGCGCCGCCGGATGCGAGATTGGCGCGGGCGGCCTGCAGATGGCCGGTGAGGGTGCCGAGCACCGCGTCGGGGTCGTCGAGACGCAGGTCGCGCTCGTCGCGCGGATAGAGGAGCGACGCCGCGATGACCACCCCGTCGCCCAGCATCGCTTTGACGGCAAAGGCGTAGAGGCAGCGCTGCAGCTCCCTGCCGCCATCAAGGACGATGTCGTTCTTTGGCGCCTTGCCGGTCTTGTAGTCTCGCACCAGCGCGTGGCGGCCGTCGGCCGAGATGTCCAGCCGGTCGATGTAGCCCCTGATGCGGAAGTTGGTGTCGGGGATCGCGACGGGCGCCTCGGGGTCCCACGGGATCGCCCCGTCGGACTTCGGCTTCGCACCGCCGAACGGAACCTCGCCGTAGGCGCGCGCACCCGCAGGGTCTCCGCCGCGGAAGGCGAGCGCACGGCTGCCCAGCGCACGCACCTCGTCGAGCGTTCGGTGCCAGATCACGGGCGGAGGCACGGCTCGCTCGCTCTCCCAGTCTCCCGCGACCTCGGTCGCGGCCTCGCTCACGGCGGCGGTGATCCGTTGATCCGAAGCGTGGGCGACGCCGCCATCCGCCTCCAGCGTTCGTAACGCGCCGTCGAGGGTCTGGTGAACGAGATTGCCCATCGCCAGCGCGTCGAGCGTAAGGGGATCCTCGCCACTCTCTGGCGCGCGCCAACCGAGACCGTAGTGCCAGACGAACCCGAGCGGGTTGCGCAAGAGCATGCGCAGCGAACTCGCCGACTGGGTGCGCTCAAGGACGGCGTGGATGAGCGGGTGGTCCGGGCGGACGGCGCCGTCGTGGGGCGTGATCTCCGCGCGCAGCCAGTTGAACCAGCAGCCCGTCGCCGCGGCCGCCTGGGGCATGGCTCGGAATTCCTCGGGCCGTGCCATCAGCCGGTCGGTCTCGCTGAAGGCGTGCAAGGGCAGGCGGTTGCGCGGCAGGTAGTCCTCTTCGGCCCTCACCTGGAGCAGCAGCGTACTGCGGCCGAGTAGCCGGCCTTCCTCGTCCCGGCGAGCGCGAGACAGCACGATCTCGCTCTCCGTCGTCGCCAGGATAGTCGCGAAGTCGCGCCGGTCGGCGGCGGCGACCGGCAGGGGATCGAGTTCGGCGGTCGGCACGATGTGGTCGGAGAGAAGGCGGTCCTCGGCCATGGGGCGCGGCCAGCGCGCGGAGTTGAGGCCCAGCAGGCGAACAAAGCGACGGGGCGATGCCGCGAGCGCGCTCGCCGGCATCCAGCAGACGGAGACGCAGGGATCGAGGCCGTCGTCCTGCTTCAGCGTTTCCAGTGTGAGGTCGAGCGATGCGGCCGCACCCGCGGCGAGCGCCTTGCGCCAGATTGCGTGGACCTGTCCGTACAGCAGCGTCTCTCCCGCCTGCTCGGCGGCCTCCACCCCTTGGGACAACAGGCCGACAATAGCGGCGAGCGCCAGGCCGTGATCGCGCCCGTCCGGCCAGTCGTCAGCCGTCAGCCTGTCGAGCAGGCGGCCCCATGCCTCCGGGGAGGAAAGTGGGGAACCAGCTGGCAGGGTGTTCGTCCAGCTTTCAGGCAGGTCCGCGAACGGGCCGGGGTAGCTGCGCAGCAGCGTGTTCAGCCGCCGCATCCGGGTCTGAGAGAGACCGCGCAGCAAGATATCCGCGAGCGCGGCCGCCGCCTGCCCCTCGCGGCTCGCTGTCACCTTGACGCCGTGCACGAAGTGAAGATCGAGACTGGCATCGGCACGCAGGGCGAGGAGGTGATCGTCGTAGTCGGCGGGCGTGGCTGAGGCGATGGCGATGTCGACAGGCTCCGCCCCGCCGGACGCGAGGAGCTGCCGGGCCCAGCGCATGGCCTCGACCGCTTCGTGATAGGCCGTGGCCGCGCTGATCGCAAAGACGCCCGGTAACTGCGCCTTCTCCCGCGCGATCTGGATCGCGTCGCCGTCGAGCCAATCGGGCACCGGCCGGGGGCCTGCGATCCAGCGGATCGGCACGCGGCCGGCGAGCGCATGCAGCAGCGGCCGCCAGACGGGCGAGAGCTCGGTGATGCCGACGATCTCGACAGGCCCGAAGAGAGTCGCCGCATGGTCCAGCCGTGCAACCCCCGCGGCGACAAGATCGGCGGGCCGCATCATCGCAGGCGGCAGCGTCTCCACGACCGCCGCCTCCAGGTTGGCAATCGACTGGAGACGGGGATGCTCGGCCGCACGACCCTGAAGGTCCACGCCTGCGCGCCACGCCTTGCGCAACGTGTCCGCGGCGGCGCCCACCATGCCGGGCAGCGCCTTGATCCCGTCGAGCTCGCCGAGCGCGGTTTCCGGCAGCACGGCCGTGATGGCTTCCCGCAGCGCGTCGTCATCGACCGGCTGCGCCAGGCCGCCCGCAAGCCGCGCCGCCAGCAGCTCGAAGGTCATGATCTGCAGCCCGTGTCGCCGCCCCCGAGCGGCTTCAAGCCGCAGCTCCCGCATCCTCAGCCGACTATGGGCGACAATCGTTTGGCGCGCGGCGTACATCATCCTCTATGCGCTTGTGATCGCGGGGGTAAATTTCACTCAATTGGGCAGGCTGTCTAACTACGGTCGATAGACCAAATGGACATCTAATCGACCTCTCTTCGTATCGCTTCTTTTATCAACGAGGAAAGTTAACAATATCATTCAAACTTGTGTACGCTATCAGATACATTCAGCTTACATAGGTGCGTCTATTTGTACACATGCAGTCTAAAGCCAAGATGCCTACGCAAACTAATGTACGGGCTCTCATGCATAAGTGCGTCACGACAACCGTTCATTACATTTGGAGTCAAGTTATACATGCCGCCATATTGCATTCGTTCCAAATACATCAAATCGAATGCTAGGGATTGTATCCAATCCACTTCCTCTGTGTATCCGCTGACCGCGCTGGCTGCAGTTTGAACAAGAAAATTATTCGCAACCGGTGTTTCCAAATCTAACGTACTACATGATGCGAAGTGAACAACTCGATTTAGACACCTTTTTGCAAGTTGACTGGTCATTGCTTCGAATGTCACTTGATTGAGAATGCCGTCGTAACCTTCCGCAAGCGATATGTTTCCAGCTTCTCCATGATAACCAAGATACAGTATGGGATATTCTGGTGTTTCAAGCTCAATCCATCTGTCCAGTTGGAAGGCAAACTCTTCCATAGTCAATGCCGTACGATGAATGAATGGAACATTCAAGTAGCTATCCTGTAGAAATTGAAGAATTGGTCTCACAGACGTTTGGTCTCCATCTTCGAGCCAAACTGTTTCAATACAAAAGATTCCTCTCGGCATAGAAACACCCCTTAATCTCTCCGCTAGCCGTTTAGATGTGGCTTTGAAAACATATTCTATCTGTACTGTAGCAAGTACTCAATTCCTTCGCGTATAGCATGGTGGCTATCTCGCGCCACTACCGAGGATCCACTCATTCGTTCGGCTCCCCATGATGCCGCGCCAGCGCAGCGCACATCTCAACGAGAAGCTGGCGCAGGCCGGCGGGTTGTTCGACCGCGACGCTGTCACCCCAGGTGACGAGGTGCCAACACATCTCGTCGATGCCGCCGGCGGTGAAGCGCACGGTGAGGGTGCCGTCGGCGTTCTCCTCCATCGTCTGGCTGGGGTGGAAGAGGAAAGCGGCGGCGTCGCGCTCCGCATCGGCGGTGAAGCGCAGCACCACGTCCACCGGTTCCTCCTGGAAGGTGCCGAAGGAGCGCCGGGCGTAGGCCTCCAGATCGAAGTCGGGGTCGCGCGTGAAGCTCTCGCCGGTCACCTGGGCCTCGCTCATGTTGACGAGACGCCATAGCCGCATGTCTTGGTTCTTCCAGCCCGTCCGCCCCACCAGGAAGGCGCGGTTGCCGTAGAGTAGGCCGTAAGGCTCGATGCGCTGGCGGCTCATCCGGCCCGTGGACTTCGCCAGGTAGCGGACCTCGACGATGCGGCAGGTGGCGATGGCCTCGCGCAGGCGCGCGAGCAGATCCCGGTCCAGGCGGGGCCTGGGCCCGGCGCGCATGGCCAGCCCCTCGGCCTGCACCAGCGCCTCGATGTCGGCCTCGATCCGCGCCAGCGAATCGGCATGCAGGGTGGCGCGGAGCTTGGTCTCCAACTCCCGCAGTGCCGCCGCGCGCGCCTCGAAGCCGGTGCGCGCCAGGGTCTCAGCGGCGGACTCCAGTTCCGCCAGTTCCCCGGCTGAAAGGGGAACGAGGCGGCGGAGCGCGTCCGAGCGCAGGCGCCAGTGGCGCTTATTGTCATCGCGATCCACCAGCTCCAGCACGCCGAACACCCCTTCGACCGCGTTGCGCATGCGCTCGGCCGTCGGCCTGCTGACGCCGAATTCCTCCTGAATTTCGTCGAGCGTCACGCCGCCGCGCAGGCCCTGCATCCGGATCGCCAGCTTCACGATGTCCGTCAGACGTTCATAACGCACGCCGTCGCCCATTCCCTGCTCCACGGATTCCGATCCCCTCACCCTAGCGATCGGGCACGGAGCGCGGAACCCGCAGCACACAGTATCATTGCGCTTTGGCCCGAAAGCCCACAGGCCGCGGCCGGTCCGGCTTAGCGGCGCATTCGGCGCCCAGCATGGTGGCCAGCGCGTCCGGCGCCTCCAGCCGGCCCAGGAGCGCGGCCTTCCGTCGCACCACCGCGAAGTCGCCGGGAGTGAGGGCGGTGAGGGCCGTCACGTCCGCTGGCGCCCTGAGTCCGAAGTAGATGCGGACGGCAGCCTCGATCTGCTCCGGCGAGAGGTAGTCGAGCGCGACCTTGAAGACGAAGCGCCTGAGCGTCGCCGCGTCCAGATGCTCGCCGTAGTTGGTGGTGCAGGCGAAGGGCAGCGGGTGGCTCTCCATCCACGTGAGCATTTCATTAACCTGACTGACCTCCCACGAGCGCTCGGCGCCGCGCCGGTCGGCGAGCAGCGAATCCGCCTCGTCGAAGATCAGGAACGCGCCGGTGTCGCGCGCCTCGGCGAAGGCGGCGGCGATGTTCCGCTCCGTCCCGCCGACCCACATCGACATCAGGTCGGAGGCACGCCTCTCCATGACCTCGAGCCTCATGCGTTCGGCAAGGTAGCGGGCGAAGGCGGATTTGCCCGTCCCCGGCGGCCCCTGCAAGCAGAGGGAGAAACGCCGCTCGCCGCTGTCAACCAGGCTGTCCGCGAGCGCGACCGGGTCGGTATCGGCCTGGATCAGGGCGGGGTCGAAGAGCGGCGGCGTTCCCTGGGGCGGGGCGTCGCAGGAGAGCACCCGGGAGAGGCCGCGCACCCCGCGCCGCACCGTCTCGATGCCGCCGCCGCCGATCCGGGCCGCCGCAGTAGCGCCGGCCGCCACGCCGGGGGTCGCGACGAACTCCCGCGCGAGCGCGTGTGCCTCGTCGGGTCCCGCCTCGATGCCGTGGTGCTCGAGCTGCCGGGACCAGATGCGCGCCCTCACCGTCGCCGTCGGCGGGCGCAGCTCCAGCGCGAACATCATGCGGCGCAGCAGGGTCTGGCTGACCGAACGGGCGTCATTCATGGCCCAGAGGGTCGGCGCCGGCGCCCGTTCCAGCAGGCGGTGCGTGTAGACCTTGGAGCCCCCATTCCGGGAGCCGCCGAAGAACGGCTGCCCGAATAGAGACAGGCCCGCGTGGCCCTCGGAAAGCAGGTCCTCCATCTCGTCGAAGAGGAGAAGCGACCGACCGTCGCGGGCGAGCAGGCGCTGGGCGAGCCGCAACTCCTGCAGCCTCTCGCTGCGGCTCGGCTCGTCGCCGTCGTCGTCCGCCTCGCCGACGCCGTAGAGGGTCACGCCGAGGCGCTCGGCCAGCACCTTGCAGAACTCCGTCTTGCCGGTTCCCGGCGGGCCGTAGAGCAGGATGTTCACGCCCGGCGCGGAGGTCCGGAGCGCGCCCCGGATCAGGCGTTCGATGTGATCGCGGCCCTCGGCGATGTGGTCGAAGTCGGACCATTCCAGCTCGCTTCTAGGCGCCGGATCCAGCAGCAGGCGACTGGCATCAAGGCCGGCACTGGCGGGGACGGTGGCCAGGCGCCGCAGCCGGTCGACGATCGTCACGTCGCCGTCGCGCTCGACGGATACGAGCCCCGAGCTCACCAGCGGAACGCCATCGGAAAGCCGGTCGCGGACTGTGCCGGCGGAAACGCCGAGCAGGGCGGGAACGACCGAGCCCTTGAGAGTGCGGGAGGCAAGTCGCTCGAACATGGTGGAACGGAGAAGAACCTCGTCGATCATCGACTCGATGATCGGCTGCGTGTGGTAGCGCAGCAGGAGTTCCAGGATCGCGACGTCCGTTCGATCGAGGCCGGTCGTCTCCGCGAGGCGTTGAAGCCGGCGCGCCGTGAGATCCGGCTGCCCGTGTCTCGTTGCCGCGCACTCGTCGCGCAGCGCACGCCGAAACGAGCGCCAGTCGCCGCCCGACAGCCTTTCGTCAGGATCGATGTCTTCCCGTTCCAGGCGGGAGCGCAGCCGTCTGCTTGCGAAGCCCGCGCCGTCCTCACGGTCCATCACCCATTCGGCCAGCGCGCTCGCAGCCCGGTCCCGGTGATGGAGCCGCGCGGCGGCATTGGCGAGGTAGGAGACGATCAGGCGGCGTTCGTAGTCGGTCGTCATGGCTCTCTCCGCTTCCGTGATATGGGGAAAGCTAGCGGAGAAGTACGTCAGATACGGACGTACTCAGACAGCGAATTTGAAGAAATTTGTACCGACACCTAAGAGAGTATCCGCAGCCATCGGTGCGCCGACTTCTGGCGTACGCGTGGCGTCCTTACGCTGTCGCGAAGGGTGTCTCCGATGCGGGCCTCGCGACCATGAGGGCCTCGGCGATCGCGGCGAGGTCGTCTGGCCAGTAAGTCATGGGCCGGGGTCTGAGGGCCCCGAGCGCTTTGTGGGGCCGGCAGGCCTGGACCGGCATGACCCAGCGGGGCGGAATGGCGCCAAGCCCGTCAGCCGCGCCCAGCAGCGCACCCGCGATGGCGGCGTTGGTGTCGGCATCGCCGCCCTTGCCCACGGTAGCCGCCAGCCCGTCCTCGACCGTCGCGCCTCGTTGCAGGTGACAGAAGGCGTTCTGAAGGGCGATCCGAACCCAGCCCATGTTGGTTTGATAATCTTCGGGGGCTTCACCGAGTTCCGCCCGTCCGAGATCATCCTTCACGGCGTCCGTCCGGGCGTGGGCCTGGGCGGCCCAGGGAGACGGTGGCCACGCCGTCGCCCGCCGCAACCCGGGCCAGCCGATAGGCGATGCTCGGCATGTTGACGAAGCGCGCCGGTGCGACGGCAGCGCCCGATGCGACCGGCTTCTCCGCCCTGCTGTGATCCAGGAAGACGATCGCGCCT
>JAPPMY010000265.1 GCA_028818855.1 Rhodospirillales bacterium | reverse complement strand
AAACCGGGATTGGTGCCGCAGGAGAGATTCGAACTCCCGACCCATGCATTACGAATGCATTGCTCTACCGACTGAGCTACTGCGGCCCGGTTCCGTGCGGGACTATCGTCAAGCGGGCCTGCGTTGTAAAGGCGCCTGTGGCGCGCCCTCTGGCCCGAACCCTGCCTCCGGCTAACCGGCGGCGGAGCTGGCGGCGGCGGGCGGCGGAGGCGCCTCGGCTTCGGCTTCGTCCTCAGCCACGGGCGTATCCAGAGAGAGGGCGCCGGCCTCGGCCTGCGGCGGCGTGCGCCACTCGATCGAATCGAAGGCGCCGCAGTGATCGCAGACGATGGACCATGCGGGGCTCGCGCTGGTGCAACGGGTGCAGAGCCAGCCCGGATCGGGTGCGGCCTCGCTCGCCTGCCGAAGGTGCCGGCGGACCGCCGCGCCGTCCCCCGTCTCGGCCTCCTCCAGGCGCGCGAGCAGGCGATAGACGCCGGCGGTGGGGCGTGCGGCCACGGCGCGCTCCAGGTGCCGGCGGGCCGTTCCCCACTGCTTCGCCTCGAGAGCCTGGCGCGCCAGCAGCACGAGGCTCTCCGGGTCGACGCTGTTGTCGGCCACCAGCTTCTCGACCCGCTTCAGCCGCTCAGCGGCGCTGCGGTCCGCCTGGAGGGCGAGGAAGAGCCGGCCGAGCGCCGGGTGGGGGCAATGGCGCCACGCCTCGGTGACCGCGCGCTGCGCCGCGCCGTCGCGGCCCGCCTCCTTGGCGAGCCCGGCGCTCAGCAAAGCTGCCGGCAGGAAGGAGACATCCGCCGTCCGCGCCTCGTCGGCAATGCGCAGCGCATCCTTGACCTCGCCCTGCTCGCGGAGCGCACGCGCGCGCTCGAACAGCAGCCCCGCCTCGCGGCGGCGGCCGACCTCCTCGCTCACGGCGCCGTGGCGGCGGGCCTGCTTCACCGTGACGAGCGCGTCGGACCAGCGGCCGGCCCGCGTCTGCATCTCCAGCAGCGCCGTCAGCACCCAGGGCGTCTCGGGTCTGAGCGCGAATGCGCGCTCCGCCAGCTCCAGTGCCCTCACGGTGTCGCCGGTCCGCTCCGCCTGGACGAGCAGGCCGCGCAGGCCGAGAAACGCCGTCGCCGGCTGATCGAGCATGGCCTCGAAGTAGCCGCGCGCGGCCTCGTCGTCGCCCTCGAGCTGCGCCGCCTGGGCCGAGAGCAGCAGCGTCAGCGGCGGCTCGTCCAGCATCAGGTTGGCGCGGCGCGCGAGCCGGCGCGCACGCCTGGGATCGCCCGCCGCTGCGGCGACCAGGCCTTGCGTCAGGGCACGGTAACCGAGACGCTCCCGGCGGCGGCGGCGCGCCAGGGCGACGCGGCGGGGCCCGATCCAGACGAAGCGCACGGTCGCCGCGATCACGAGGACGACGGCGGCTGCCACGGCGATCGCCGCCGCCAGGACCCCCGGCGAGGTCTCGACCACGTAGTCGCCCCAGGCGACCTCGACGCGGCCGGGCGGCTCCGAGATCCAGGTGGCGGCCGCGGCGACGACGATCACCGTGACGACGAAGGCGATGATGCGGATCATTGCGCCCCGCCGGTGGTTGCCCAACGGGCGCCGATCCGCGCGTGAACGACGGCGACGAGGCCGGCGAGGGCGTCGTCGACCTCGGCACGCGCGCGGGCATCGCGCAGCCAGGACTCGGCGCGCTCGGCGCCCCGGGCCTCGGGCATCAGCGCCTCGACGATGGCGACGGCACGCGCGAGATCGCCCTCCACGAGCGCCGACTCGGCCTCGACGAGGCGGCCGTCGAGACTCGCGGGATCGATGGCGCCGCCCGTGCGGCGGATCGTCACGAGCTGACTCAGCTTGGTGACGGTCTCGTCGATCCAGTCCGAGTCCTCGGCCGCCGGAGCTGCCCGGACGATGGCGTTGGCGGCCGCGGGGAACCGCGACTTCAGGGCGCCAAGCGTCGGCACGCCCGTGGCGGCGAAGGGCGCGAGCCTTGCCAGCGCGCTCTCGATCTCCGAATCCTCGCCGGCGACACCGCGGAACGTGTCGAGCACGGGCGCGAAGGGCCGGGGCGAAGCGAGCGCAGCCGTGAGGTCGCCGCTGGCCAGCACCAGGCCGACCAGATGCCCGTCGGCTGCGGCGTGCCGGGTCGCTTCCTCCTCGAAGCGGGCGAGCCGCGCGCTGACCTCGGCGAGCGCGGTCTCCAGCCTGGCCCGCTGCTCCTCCCACGTGGCGAGGGCGCGGTCGAACGCCTCCTGCGCCGGGTCCTGCTCGAGAGCCTGAACCCGCTGCTCCAGGGCCGCCACCGCGGCGCCTGCGCCCGACGCACCGGCGGACTCCGCCTCCAGCGCGTCCAGCCGGGCATCGAGCGTGCCGAGCGCGTCGGCCGCGACGTCGATCGAAGCGGGCGCCGGCGCGCGAGGCTCGGCCTCGGCAGAGGTCGCGGCAGGAGAAGGCTCTTCCGAGGCATTGCCGGCCGGCGCCGGCTCTTCGTCTCGCTGCAACATCGCCGGTGCAGCTTCCTCCGGACTGTCCTCGGCCAGGGCCGGGGATGGCGACGGAGGATCGGGAGCGGGCGATGCCGGATCAGGTGCGGCAGCCGCCTGCGGCGCGGCGGCGGAGGCCCCCGCATCCTCCGGGGGAGCCGCGTCGCCGCCCCGATCAGCGCTGACGGTGGCCTGCGGGTCCTCCAGGGCTTCGGCCCTGGCCCCTGCACCGGCTTCCTCCTCCGCGACGGCGAGCGATGTGGTCTCAGCGTCGGCAGGTGGGGGCCCGGCCGTGCCCTCGTCCGCCGGGCCGGCGCCCGCCTGCTCGGCGACGGGCCCCCCGGTGGCGGAGGCTCCGGCAAGCTCGGTCTCCTCGGCCGTCCCCAGGATTTCGGGTCCGACCGTCGCCCACGCGGCGTAGAGGCCGACGCAGACCAGAGCCGCGGCAAGCCCCCAGACGACCGCCGCCTGCGGGATGCGGCGAGGCGGCCGGCGATCCGTCTGCTCCTTTGGCGCGTCGGGCGCGTCCGGGGCGTCCGCGCTCTGCGCCGCAGGCAAGCGCCATATCGGTGTCGGCCGGTTGCCGCCCCGGGGCGGTTCCTGGCCATCGTCCTTGCGCGCCGCCATCCGCCTCTCGTCGCGCTATTCGGGCCCCGGCGCGAACGCGTCGACCACGCACGCGACGAGTGCTTGCTGCCGCGGCGCAGCGGCCACGCAGACTCGCTTCCAGGACAGGGTCTCTACCGCCACGGCCACCGCCTGGCTCAGGCAGAACGCGGTCAGCGCCCGCGCTGTCGTTTCAAGCCCCGATTCGTGCATGAGCTTAGCAAAGAGGCGCGCGGTACGGGGAGAGAAAAGGGCAACGCCTGCGAGGGTTTGCGCCTCCAGGGCCTGGCGCGCCGGCGGCGTGAACGCGCTGGCGGCAACCGCGTCGTAGAGAGCCACGCGCTCCGCGCGGAAGCCGGCGGCGCGGAGCCGGGCCGCGAGATCGCCCGTGCTGACCCGGCCGGCCACGTGGACGAGACGGCCTGCGTCGGGGTGGAGGCGGGCTCCGGCGAGGGCCGCGAGCGCGTCGACGTCGCCATCGGCCGCCGTGACCGCGTCGAAGCCGGCGTCGATGGCGGCCCGAGCCGTCGCGCAGCCGACTGCGAGAACCGGCACGCGCCGCGCGGCGCTCTCCGGGGTTGCGGCGGCGAGTGCCCGCGCGCCGTTCGCGCTGGTGAGAAGGATCGCCTGCACGCCGGAGAGGTCGAGCCGCGCCGCCTCGTCGATGCGGATCGTCATCATGGGCTCGATCAGCGCGGCGACGCCGTGACGGGCCAAGGCATCCGCGAGGGCGACCGAGTCCTCGCGCGGGCGGGTCAGCAGGAGGCGGGCGCCGCTCACGGATCGAACCAGTCCGGCCCGCCGGCCGCCCGCAACGCGGCGCCTGCGTCGCGGCCGATGGAGAGCGCGTCGGCCACGGCGCCGGTGCGCTGGGTCCGGTGGCAGAGGCTGCCATCCGGCCGGGCGATCAGGGCGTCGAGGCGAAGCTGGCCTTGGCCGTCGGGCACGGCGAGGCCCGCAATGGGCATGCGGCAGGAGCCGTCGAGCACCGCGAGCAGCGCCCGTTCGCATCGCACCGCAGCGCTCGTCGCCGCATCGACGATGGGCTGCAGCGCCTCCTTCGCGCTGTCGTCGCTCGCCCGGCACTCGATGCCGAGCGCCCCCTGGCCGACCGCCGGCAGCATGTCGCCTGGCGTGAGCACCGCCATGCCGGCGACGTCCTCGCCGAGCCGCCTGAGGCCCGCGAGGGCGAGCAGCGTGGCGTCGGCCTCGCCGTCGGCCACCTTGCGCATCCTGGTCCCGACGTTGCCTCGCATCGGGACGATGGCGATGTCGGGGCGGCGCGCGAGGAGCTGCGCCTGGCGGCGGAGCGATCCGGTCCCGACCCGCGCGCCCTGCGGCAGGTCGGCGATGCCGGCGACGGCAGGCCCGCCCCGCGCGATCAGCACGTCGCGCGGGTCCTCGCGCGCCGGGATGGCGGCGATCTCCAGCCCCTCCGGCAGCCACGTCGGCACGTCCTTCATCGAGTGCACGGCGAGATCGATGCGCCGGTCCAGCAGCGCCTCCTCGATCTCCTTGGTGAAGAGGCCCTTGCCGCCGATCTCGGCGAGCGGGCGGTCGACGATTCGATCGCCCGATGTGGTGATGACGGTGGTGCGCAGCGCGCCGTCCTCGGCCAGCGCAGGATGGGCCGCCACGAGCTGGGCGCAGACGTGGCGGGTCTGGGCGATGGCGAGCGGGCTGCCCCGCGTCCCGACGACTATTGGCAGGCGCACGTCCAATGCACCGAATCGGAGTGGCGCGCCCGTTCTACACAGGGCGCCGCAGCGATGCGAGCGCTTTTCCGCCGCCAGGCGAGATCCCACCCGTTGCGGCGGCGGGCCACGCCGGCTATGTGCTCGCCCCATGATCGTTCTCGGCATCGAGACCAGCTGCGACGAGACGGCGGCCGCAGTCGTGACCGGCGAGCGCGCCATGCTGGCCAATCTCGTGCTCTCCCAGATCGCCGACCACGCGCCCTACGGCGGCGTGGTGCCGGAGATCGCGGCGCGCAGCCACGTCGAGCACCTGGACGGCCTCATCGCCCGCGCCATGCGGGAGGCCGGGCTCGACTTCGCCGACTTGGACGGCGTGGCGGCGACCGCCGGCCCCGGCCTGATCGGCGCGGTCATGGTCGGGCTGATGACGGGCAAGGCGATCGCCGCGGTCCACGACAAGCCGCTGCTCGCCGTCAATCACCTGGAGGGGCACGCGCTCAGCCCCCGGCTGGTCGCCGAGGACCTGGACTTCCCCTACCTGCTGCTCCTGGTCTCGGGCGGGCACTGCCAGCTTCTCCTCGTGGAGGAGGTGAACAGCTACAGGCGGCTCGGCACCACCATCGACGACGCGGTGGGCGAGGCCTTCGACAAGGCGGCGATGCTGCTCGAGCTGGGCTATCCGGGGGGGCCGGCGATCGAGCGTGCGGCGCGGGAGGGCGACCCGGCCCGCATCGCCCTGCCCCGGCCGCTGGCCGGCCGGCCGGGATGCGATTTCTCGTTCTCGGGACTGAAGACGGCCGTGCTTCACGCCGTCCAGGCGCTGGGCGCGCTGTCGGACCGCGACCGCGCCGACATTGCCGCATCGTTTCAGAGAGCCGTCACCGACGTGCTCGCCGACCGCACGGCGAACGCCATCGCCGTGCTGCGCGACTCGGACGTGGAGCCGACGGCGCTGGTCGTGGCGGGCGGCGTCGCAGCCAACACCGAGATTCGAATCCGGGTCGAGTCGCTGGCGGGATGCCGGGGGCTCGCCCTGAACATCCCGCCGCCAAGGCTCTGCACCGACAACGCGGCCATGATCGCCTGGGCCGGGATCGAGCGCCTCGCGCGTGGCCTGGTCGACCCGCTCGACGCATCGCCCCGCGCGCGCTGGCCGCTCGACGAGGACGCGGGGCTGGCCGAGGGCGCCGGCGTGCCGGGACGGCTGGGGCGAAAGGCCTGAGGCCGGTCGCGCTCCGCCTCCAGTCCCTACGAGTCGCCGGCGCAGCGAAAGCCCACCATGTCGAGGCCGATGTCGGGCGGGTTCTTGTGGCGGTAGCTCACGCGCAGGCAGAACGGGTTGTTGCCCCAGCCGCCGCCCCGGATCACGTACTTGCCGGTATCGCCGTCGGGGCTCGACGTCCACTCCCAGACGTTGCCGGCCATGTCATGAAGGCCGAAGGGCGAGACGCCTGCGGGGTAGGAGCCGACGGGCGCGGTCTCGTGGAAGCCGTCGGTCAAGTCCGCCGCGCAGCACTTGTTGGTGCCGTAGTTCGCGCGCCTCTCGCCGCCCTCGTCCGGCGCCGCCTCGCCCCACGGGAAGATGCGGCCGTCCGTGCCGCGCGCGGCGAACTCCCACTCCTCCTCGCTCGGCAGGCGCAGGCCGTAATGCCGGCAGAAGGCGCGGGCATCCTGCCAGCTCACCTGGACGACGGGGTGATTGTCGAGGCCGATGAGGTCGGAGGCCGGCCCGCTGCGATGCCGCCAGTCGGCGCCCGGCACCCTGGTCCAGCGCCCCGGCCAGACGTAGCCGAAGCCGCGCCGCTCGGGATCGGTGACGTGGCCGGTCTCGGCGACGAAGGCGGCGAACCGGGCGTTCGTCACCTCGAAGCGCATGAGCTGGAAGGGGGCCACCGTGACCGGGCGGGGCGTCTCGTCCGGCCGGCCGTCGGCATCGCCCGCCTCGAAGCTGCCGCCCGGAATCGCGACCATCTCGAAGGGGGCCTCAGCCCGGCCCGCAGAGAGGGGCAGCGCGACGAGCGACAGCGCGAGCGATGCGACGAGCAATCCCGCGAGGAATGCCGCTCTTTCGATCATGTGTGCCCCTTCCCCCGCCGCGTTCGGCCTGTCGGCGACCGGCCGACTGCGAGGACGCGCCGGCCGGCGTTCCGGCATTGTGGCGTTCCGGCATAGTATCGGCACCCACCAGTGGAGTCGGAAGAAACTGCCGGCAGGGAGCGAAGCATGGTGAGTGTGCCGATCGTCGACGCCCACGTTCATCTCTACGACACGCGGCTGTTCCCCTACGCGTGGATGAAGGACGTGCCCAAGCTGAACAAGCCGCACTTGCCGGCCGACTACCGTGCCGCCATCGGCAAGGCCCCTGTCGAGCAGATCGTGTTCGTCGAGGTCTGGATCGACACGCCGCATCAAATGGCCGAGGCGGAGTGGGTCTCCGGGCTCTTCGACTCGACGCCGGAGCTGCGGGGCATCGTTGCGGCCGTGGCGCTGGAGGAGGGCGCGGGGGCGGAGGGCGCATTGGCCCGGCTCGCGGAGATGGAGCACGTGAAGGCGGTCCGCCGGCTGATCGAGTTCGAGCCGGACGTGGATTTCTGCCTGCAAGCGGGCTTCGTCGAGGGCGTGAGGCTGCTCGCCAAGTACGACCTCAGCTTCGACATCTGCGTGAAGCACTTTCAGCTCGCCAACGCCGTCGAGCTGGTGCGCCGATGCCCCGGGGTCCGCTTCGTGCTCGACCACATCGGCAAGCCGCCGATCCGCGCGGGAGAGTTCGACCCCTGGCGCGAGAACCTGCGCGCGCTCGCGGCCCTGCCCAACGTCTGCTGCAAGATCTCGGGCGTCATCACCGAGGCGGATCACGACAACTGGACGCGCGAGCAGCTACGGCCCTACCTGGATCACGCCATCGAGATGTTCGGCATCGATCGCGTGATGTTCGGCAGCGACTGGTCGGTGTCCGAGTTGACGCACCGCTACGAGGCGTGGGTCGATATCGTCGAGTGGACCATGAGCGGCAGCTCAGAGAGCGAGATGAGGAAACTCTTCCGCGACAACGCGATTTCCTTCTACCGGTTGCCGCAGACGGGAGACTGAGCGCATGAGGCATCGGGTCCCGACGTCGGGCAGGGGGCGATGAAGCGCATCGGCGTGATCGGCGGCGGCGCCTGGGGCACGGCGCTTGCGACGGTGGCGGCACGCGCCGGCCGCGAGGTGACGCTCTGGGCGCGCGAGACGGACGTGGTCGCGTCCATCAACGGGCGTCACGAGAACCGGCGCTTCCTGCCCGGCATCGGCCTGGACCCGGCAATGCGCGCGACGGACGATCTGAGCGAGGCGGCGCGCGCCGACCTTCTGCTCCTGGTGACGCCGGCGCAGAACCTTGCGGCCATCGCGGGCGAGCTGGCCCAGACCTCGGACGACCTGCCGCCCTGCGTGGTCTGCGCCAAGGGAATCGAGCGGCAGACCGGCGCGCTGATGAGCGAGGCCGCGGGCCGCGCGGCGCCTGGCCTGCCGCTCGCCGTGCTCTCCGGCCCGACATTCGCGCGCGAGGTCGCCTCAGGGCTCCCCGCCGCGGTCTCGCTCGCCAGCGAGGACGCGCGCCTTGGCTCTGCCGTGGTCGAGGCGCTCGGCGGCGCGGCCTTCCGCCCCTATCTCACGGACGATCTGATCGGCGTGCAGATCGGCGGCGCGGTCAAGAACGTGATCGCGATTGCCGCCGGCATCGCCATCGGCCGGGGCCTCGGCGACAACGCGCGCGCCGCCATCATCGCGCGGGGCTTCGCCGAGCTTACCCGACTCGCCGCCGCCAAGGGGGCGAGGGCCGAGACCATCGCCGGGCTCTCGGGGCTCGGCGATCTCGTGCTGACCTGCACCAGCGATCAATCGCGCAACTACACCTTCGGCATCGCGCTCGGCCGCGGCGAGGCGCCCGCCGCGGTGCTGGACGCGCGCGAGGCGGTGACGGAGGGTGTAACCAGCGCGCCGGCCATCGTGACCCTGGCCTCGACGCTCGGGGTCGAAATGCCGATCGCCGGCGCGGTGCACGCGGTGCTCCACCGGGGCGCATCGGTCGACGACGCCATCGGCGGACTGCTCGCCCGCCCGTTCAAGGCCGAGGCCGGGGCGGGGCATGGCGCCCGCCGATAACGGCCCGGCGAGGCAGGCTTGACAAGGCAAGGCCTTACCCTGTTTTCTCCGCACCGCCCGCTCGTCGAGTGCGGGCATCCTGCGGCTGTGGCGGAACTGGTAGACGCGCAGCGTTGAGGGCGCTGTGGGGGCGACCCCGTGGAGGTTCGAGTCCTCTCAGCCGCACCATCTGACCTGGCGGTCGTGGCGGAATTGGTAGACGCGCTAGCCTCAGGAGCTAGTGGGGGCAACCCCGTGGAGGTTCGAGTCCTCTCGACCGCACCAGGTGGACCGGCGACGGCGGGCGGTCAGCGCTTCGGCCGCTGCTCGCCCGAGAGGATGGAGCCGAGCATCTTGCCGACCTCGCGGGCGGGATCCTTGGCGGTGGCGACGTCCGCGACCTTGTCCGCAGCCTTGTCCATCTTCCCGTCGACCGCGCGGAACGCCTGCCCCGCCTTCTTCTGCACGCGCGGGTCGGCGGCGGCGCGCTTGGCGAGCGACCAGAGAACTGTGCGCAGGATGGCCATGACGCCATTCTAGCGCGACCCCCCGTCCGCGAAGCAAGATTCTCTCCCTCGACTCCGGCGCGCCGCTTGGGCACAAGGGGCGGCCCGAAGGAGACTCCGCAATGAAGCTGCCGTCGAAGATCGTCGACATCTCGCAACCCCTCGACAACGAGACCGTGGTGGACCCGGACTTCATGCGGCCCTCCATCCGCTACGTGACGGGGAAGGAGAGCGCGGCGCTGATGTGCGAGCTGTTCCCCGGCCTGAAGGAGGAGCAGCTGCCGGGCGGCGAGGGCTGGGCCATCGAGTTCATCGAGCTTGCGACCCACAACGGGACCCACGTGGATGCGCCCTACCACTACAACTCGCGCGATTCCAAGGGCAACCCGATGCCGACGATCGACCAGATGCCGCTCGACTGGTACTTCCGGCCGGGGGTCAAGCTCGACCTCCGCCATCTCGACGACGGCTACGTCGCGACGCCTGCCGACATCGAGGCGGAGCTGAAGCGCATCGGCTACGCGCTGCAGCCCATGGACATCGTGCTGGTGAACACGCGGGCGGGCGAGCGCTACGGCCACGACGACTACATCCATTCGGGCTGCGGAGTCGGCCGCGAGGGCACCCACTACCTGACCGAGCGCGGCGTGCGCGTGACCGGCATCGACGGCTGGAGCTGGGACGCGCCCTTCTCCGCCACCCGCGAGCGCTGGCTCAAGTCGCGCGATCCCAAGATCATCTGGGAGGGGCACTACGCCGGCATCGACACGCCCTACTGCCACATGGAGAAGCTCAGGCACCTGGAGGAGCTGCCGCCCTTCGGCTTCACGGTCGCGTGCTTCCCCTGCAAGATCAAGGCGGCGTCCGGCGGCTGGACCCGGGCCGTCGCGCTCTTCGACTGAACCCACCTCTCCCGCGAACCTCACCAAGAGCAGCAATGAGCACCTACCTCTGCGGCATCGACATCGGCGGCACCTTCACCGACTGCGTGGTGGTGGACGAAGCGGGCCAGGTGACCACGGGCAAGGCGCCCTCCACGCCGGCCGATTTCGGCGAGGGGCTGATCGCGGCCCTAGACATCGTCGCCGGCAAGCTGGGCACGCCGCTGGACGCGCTCTGCCGGGAATTGGCGGTGCTGGCGCACGGCACCACGGTCGGCACCAACGCGATCATCCAGAAGAAGGGCGTCAGGGTCGGCCTCATCACCACCAAGGGCCACAACGACGTCATCCACATCATGCGGGGCTCGCGCGGGCTCACCGGCCGCGACATCCGCCTCGTGGTCCACATCCCGGAGAGCAGCAAGCCGGACCCCATCGTGCCCAAGTACCTGATCGAAGGGGTGTCGGAGCGGGTGGACTGCTTCGGCAAGGTCGTCGTCGAGCTGAACGAGGACGAGGCGGAGCAGGCGATCCGGCGGCTGGTCGCGGACGGCGTGGAGGCGCTCGCGATCTGCTTCCTCTGGTCGTTTCTCGCGCCGGAGCACGAGCAGCGGGTCAAGGCGATGGTCGAGCGCATCGCGCCCGGTCTCTTCGTCACCTGCTCCTCGGAGCTGGTGCCGAAGTGGGGCGAGTACGAGCGCACCGCCGCGGTCGCGCTCAACGCCTACATCGGCCCGCTGGTGACCGGCTATCTCGCCCGGATGGACCGGCGGACGACCGACCTCGGCTATCACCATCCCCTGCAGATCACGCAGTGCGCGGGCGGCACGATCCCGGTCGCCAAGGCGATGGCGGCGCCGCTGCTGACCCTCGATTCCGGCCCGGTCGCGGGCGTCACCGGCTCGCGCTACGCTGGCGGCATCATGGGCTACGAGAACGTCATCACCACCGACATGGGCGGCACCTCCTTCGACGTCGGCATAATCCACGGCGGCGAGCCGGCGTTCTCCTACCGGAGCTTGGTCCACCAGTACGAGTACTACCTCTCCAAGGTGGACATCCAGGTGATCGGCGCGGGCGGCGGCAGCATGGCGCGAATCGACGAGGCGACGGGCGTCTTCCGCGTAGGCCCCGAGAGCGCGGGCGCGGACCCCGGCCCGGTCTGCTACGGCCGGGGCGGCTCCGTGCCGACGGTGACGGACGCCGACCTCGTGCTCGGCTACCTCGACCCCGACAACTTCGCGGGCGGCGCCATCGCGCTCGACCGCGAGGCTGCGGCGCGGGCGCTCCAGCCGATGGGCGAACGGCTCGGGCTGGGACTCGATGAGACGGCGAGCGGCATCGCGCGCATCGTCGAGTTCCAGATGGCCGATCTGATCCGCAAGGTGACGATCCAGAAGGGCCACGATCCGCGCGACTTCGTGATCTTCGCCTTCGGCGGTGCGGGCCCGACCCATGCCGGCGTGTTCGCGCAGGAATTGGGGGTCTCGAAGGTGATCGTCCCGCAGCGCGAGACCGCCTCGGTCTGGTGCGCCTTCGGCGCCGCGGCGGCGGACCTGCTGCACGTGCACGAGCGGGTCAACATCATGCGCTCGCCCTTCGATGCCGGGACCATCAACGCGGTGCTGGCCGAGCTGAAGGCGCGGGGCGCGGCGGACCTCGCGGCGGACGACGTCGCGCCGGCGGAGCGCCACTACCGCTTTACCCTCGACATGCGGCACAAGGGCCAGATCAACGAGGTGGAGGTCGAGCTGGGGGGCGAGACGGTGGCCGCCGACCGGATCGGCGCGCTGCACGAGGAGTTCCGCCAGCGCTACGAAGCGCTCTACGGGCGGGGCGCTGCGCTGCCGAACGCGCAGCTCGAGATCGTGACCTTCCGCTGCCGCGCGTCCGGCGTTACCCGCAAGCCCCGGCTCAGCGCAGCCGACGCGCTGCCGCCGGAGCCTGCGCCCGAGGCGCGCCGGAGGCCGCGCTCGGTCTACTGGGCGGAGTGGAAGCGCCGCGCCGAGACCCCGATCTACGACGGCGCCCGCCTGGTACCGGGCAACCGCATCGAGGGCCCCGCGGTGATCGACACCGAGGTCACCACCGTGGTGGTCCATCCGGGGCAGACGCTCGCGGTCGACGTGTACGGGAACTTCGAGATTACCCTCGCCGCCGGCACGGAAGGTGCGGGATGAGCCGAGCGCAGAGACGGAGCGGAGACGCGCCATGGACCTGACGGCATTCGAACGCTCGCTCGCGGACGGAGCGCCGCCGGAGGGCTTGAGCAAGCCGCTGCAAGCGCTCTGGAGGGAGGCGAAGGGCGCGTGGCACGAGGCCCACGACCTCGCCCAGGCCGACAAGGGACCGGAAGGCGCCTGGGTCCATGCCTATCTCCACCGGGTCGAAGGCGACCTCCGCAACGCCGGCTACTGGTACCGGCGCGCGGGCCGGCCGGAGTCGAAGGACGGGCTGCGCGACGAATGGCGGGCCATCGCGACGGCGCTGCTAGCCGAAGAGTGAGCGCGCCAGGACCAGGCACGCGGGTCCCGTTGACGGGGCCGGGGGCGCTCCCTACATTCCCATCATTCCCGCCCTGGAGGAGTCCCCATGAGCGTTACCCACGTCACCGACGCCGAGTTCGAAGACAAGGTCCTCAACGCTGAAGGCCCCGTGCTGGTCGACTTCTGGGCCGACTGGTGCGGCCCTTGCAAGGCGATCGCGCCTGCGCTGGAGGAAATCGCCGGCGAGATGAGCGACTCGCTCTCGGTGGCCAAGCTGGACGTGGATTCGAACCCGTCGACGCCGGCGAAGTACGGCATCCGGGGCATTCCGACGCTGATCCTCTTCAAGGACGGCGAGGTCGCCGACACCAAGGTCGGCGCGCTGCCGAAGGCCAAGCTCTCCGAGTGGCTGCGCGGCGCGGTCTGAGCTTTGGAAGAAATCGGGAAATTACAAAACGAAGCCAATTTCGCGTAACTCTTTGTTGCACAATGTAAATTTGTAAAAGGCTCGGGCTAGGCGGCGGGTACGCCTGCGGCTGCGAGCACGTCGCCGACCAGATAGAGCGAGCCGCACACCAGGATGCGGCCGGGCTGCGTTGACCCCGCCGTGAGGCGCGCAACCGCTTCGTCGACGCCGGCGTCCGTCTCGCAGGCGATGCCCGACGAGCGTGCCGCCGCCTCGATGTCCTCAGGCCGCGCGCTCGCGGCCTGACCGGGGATCGGCACCGCCGCCATGCGGCGCGCGAAGGGCGCGAGCGGACGCAGGAAGTCCCGGGGCGGGCGCGTATTCAACATGCCGACGACGAGGTCGAGGGGGCGCTCCGCCCAGCCCTCGGCGACGCGGGCGAGAGCGAGCGCGGCAGCCTCGTTGTGGCCGCCGTCGACCCAGAACTCCCAGCCCCCGGCGAGGCCGGCCCAGGGGATGCGCTGCAGCCGGCCCGGCCAGCTTGCCTGCTGGAGGCCCCTGGCAATGGCTGCGTCGCCAATGTCGAAGCCGGGCAGGAGCCGGGCGCAGACGGCGGCGAGCGCCGCGTTCTCGACCTGATGCGCGCCGGCAAGTCCGGGCAGCGGGTAGCGCCCCTCGCCCGAGGCGTCACGCACGAGCAGGTGCGAGTCGGAGCGCTCGAACGACCATTCCCGGTTCAGGCGAGCGAGCGGCGCCCCGACCTCGCCGGCCACTCGACCGATCTCAGTGCCGCCCTCCGTATCCTGGCGTCCGATCACGCCGGTCACACCCTGTTTCAGAATCCCGGCCTTCTCGGCGGCGATCAGCGGCAGCGTCTCGCCCAGGTAGTGCGTGTGGTCGATGGAGACGGGCGTGATCACAGTCAACGCCGGCCGGGCGATCACGTTGGTCGCGTCGAGGCGACCGCCGAGCCCGACCTCCAGCACCAGGACATCGGCGGGATGCTGCCTGAAGGCATGGAACGCCGCCGCCGTGGTGATCTCGAAGAAGGTGATCGGCGCGCCGTCGTTGACCTCCTCGCAATGCGCGAGGCTCTCGCGCAACCGGCCTTCGGCAATCGGCACGCCGTTCAGCCTGATCCGCTCGGCGAAGCGCACGAGGTGGGGCGAGACGTAGCTGTTCACCCGGTAGCCGGCGGCGCGCAGGGTGGCGTCGAGAAAGGCGACGACGCTGCCCTTGCCGTTGGTGCCGGCGACGTGGATGACCGGCGGCATGGCGCGCTCCGGATTGCCGAGCGCGTCGAGCAGCCGGGTCATGCGGCCGAGCGTGAGATCGATGGCCTTGGGATGGAGGTCGAGCAGCCGCGCGAGGATCGCGTCGCTTTCGCGCGGCGCCGCCCGGTCGGGCGCTCCGCTCACGTCACCCTGCTGAAAAAGGTTCCCGGCGCGAGGGAGCGCCCCTCACTTGGCGCCGGCGGATGCCGGCGCGCCCGCCCGCCCGCCCGTGCCGGGGGCGTTCCCGTGCAGGGCGATCACCTCCGCAGGCGGCGTCTTGTCGCGCAGAAGCGACAGCAGCAGGGTCAGGGTCTCGCGCAGCTTGCGGCGATGCACGACCATGTCGACCATCCCGTGCTCGCGCAGGTACTCGGCGCGCTGGAAACCCTCGGGCAGCCTCTCCCGAATCGTCTCCTCGATCACGCGCGGGCCGGCAAACCCGATGACGGCGCCGGGCTCCGCAATGGCGATATCGCCGAGCATGGCGAAGGAGGCCGTGACACCGCCTGTCGTGGGGTTCGTGAGCAGGACGATGTAGGGCACGCCTGCTTCCTTCAGCTCGTCCACGGCGATGGTGGTGCGCGCCATCTGCATCAGCGAGAGCACGCCCTCCTGCATCCGCGCGCCGCCGGACGACGGAATGACGATGAGCGGCGCATCCTGCAGCACGGCGAGCCGCGTGGCGGCAAGCAGGCTCTCGCCGACGGCGGTGCCCATGGAGCCGCCGAGGAAGCGGAAGTCGAACGCCGCGACGACCGCCGGCGCGGTCCCGATGGTGCCGTGCGCGACCACGATGGCATCGCCGTGGCCGGTCTTGCTGCGCGCCTCGCGGAGCCGGTCCGCGTAGCGCTTCCGATCGCGAAAGCGCAGGGGGTCCTCGGCCACCTGCGGCAGCTCAATGGCCTTGTAGTCCCCGTTGTCGAAGAGCAACGAGAGCCGCTTGTCGGCGCCGAGCCGCATGTGGTGGTCGCAGCGCGGGCAGACCCGGAGATTGCTCTCCAGCTCGCGGTGAAAAATCATCTGCTCGCACTCGTCGCACTTCTCCCACAGGTCGTGCGGGATATCGGGCTTGCGGAACAGGCCGCTCACTTTGGGGCGTGAGAATCGATCGAGCCAGCTCACGATGCAGCCTCCCGGCGTGCGGCGCGCACGCCTTCGCCGAGCGCACGCACCAGCGCGAGCGCGTTGTCGCGGCAGGCCGGCGTGGCCTCGCCGTCGGCGTTCAACCCCTCCTCGATCGCCGTGACGAGCGCGGAGCCGACGACCGCGGCATCCGCCACCCGTGCGACCTCCGCCGCCTGGTCCGGCGTCTTGATACCGAAGCCGACGGCGATGGGGAGCGCCGTGTGGCGCCGCAGCCGCTCGACGGCCTGCTGCGTCGCCGCGGCTGTGGCGCCGGCCGCGCCGGTGATCCCGGTGATCGAGATGTAGTAGACGAAGCCGCTGGTGTTGGTGAGCACGGCGGGCAGGCGGGCATCGTCGGTGGTCGGCGCCGCCAGCCGGATGAAGGAGAGCCCGGCATCGAGCACCGGCCGGCACAGCTCGTCGTCCTCTTCGGGCGGCAGATCGACCACGATCATGCCGTCGAGGCCCGCCTCCAGCGCGTCCGCGAGAAAGCGCTCCACGCCATAGATGTAGATCGGGTTGTAGTAGCCCATGAGGACCAGGGGCGTTTCGCCGTCATGCGCGCGGAAGCGCCGCACCAGGCCGAGCGTCTTGCCGAGCGTGATGCCGGCAGCCAGTGCGCGCTGGCCTGCCCGCTGGATCACCGGACCGTCGGCCATCGGGTCGGTGAAGGGCGAGCCGATCTCGATGACGTCCGCGCCCGCGCCCGCGAGCCCTTCGAGGATGGCGTAGGAGGTCTCGATGTCCGGGTCGCCCATCATCGTGAAGGTGACGAGCCCGGCGCGGCCCTCGTCCGCCAGCGCCGCGAAGCGCCGCTCGATGCGCCCGCTCACAGCGACGTGCCCAGCGTGTCGGCGACCGTGAAGATGTCCTTGTCGCCGCGCCCGCACATGTTCATGACGAGGATGTGGTCCGTCGGCAGGCCGGGCGCAAGCTCCACGACATGGGCCAGCGCGTGCGCCGGCTCGAGCGCGGGAATGATCCCCTCCAGCCGCGCGCAGAGATGAAAGGCATCCAGCGCCTGCTCGTCGGTGATCGCCACGTAGGAGACCCGGCCCGAATCCTTCAGCCAGGCGTGCTCCGGCCCGATGCCGGGATAGTCGAGGCCGGCGGAAATCGAGTGGGCCTCGGTGATCTGGCCGTGCTCGTCCTGGAGCAGGTAGGTGCGGTTGCCGTGCAGGACACCCGGCTTGCCGGCGGTGAGCGATGCGGCGTGCTTGCCGCTCTCGACCCCGTGGCCGGCAGCCTCCACGCCCGTCATGCTCACGGTTTCGTCGTCGAGGAAGGGGTGGAACAGGCCGATGGCGTTGGAGCCGCCGCCGACGCAGGCGACCAGCGTGTCCGGCAACCGGCCTTCCGCCGCCATGATCTGCTCGCGGGTCTCGCGCCCGATGACGGACTGGAAGTCGCGCACCATTGCGGGATAGGGGTGCGGGCCCGCGACGGTGCCGATCAGATAGAAGGTCGTCTCGACGTTCGTCACCCAGTCGCGCAACGCCTCGTTCATGGCATCCTTGAGCGTCCGCGAGCCGGAGTTCACGGGCACCACTTCGGCGCCGAGCAGCTTCATGCGAAAGACGTTGGGCTGCTGCCGCTCGATATCGGTCTCGCCCATGTAGACGGTGCACGGCAGGCCGAAGAGCGCGCAGACCGTCGCCGTCGCGACCCCGTGCTGGCCGGCCCCGGTCTCGGCAATGATGCGGGTCTTGCCCATGCGGCGCGCCAGCAGGATCTGGCCGATGCAGTTGTTGATCTTGTGCGCGCCGGTGTGGTTGAGCTCGTCCCGCTTGAAGTAGATGCG
>JAPPMY010000189.1 GCA_028818855.1 Rhodospirillales bacterium | reverse complement strand
TCCTCGTCGGTGATCACGTCGTAGTCGTAGCCCATGGTCTCGAGCCAGTAGATGATCGAGAGGTCGGCCGGGAACTGCCAGGGCACGACGGTGGGCGCCATGCGGTGCCGGGGCCGCATGTTGAGGATCGGCCGGAGCCGCGTCGAGTAGCAGACGCCCGCGCCGTCGCGGTGGCTGTCGTAGCAGGACGCGCCGTATTCGGGCCGCTTGCGCAGCTCCAGGTCCCACTCGTGGATCACCGTCACCTGGCTGCTCAGCACCTGCGCGATTCCCGTGCCGAGGCCGATGCGCTCGTTGGCGTAGGCCAGGTAGCTGCAGGTGGGCATCAGCATGGCGATGGGCGCCGTGGGCTGCTTCGGCCGCAGGAAGAAGACCACGTGCTCCACCGCATCGCCCGCCGTGAGCCGCGCGGCGTAGACGCCGCTCTTCACGTCCGGCACCTCCATGGAGATCGTGGGCGCCCAGCCGCAGTCGGCGAGCGCGTCCTCGTGGAACTCGATGCCGCCGAACTGCTCGGGCGCGTGGCGGAAGCAGTCCTCGTGGCCGGTCCAGTTGAAGCCGGTCATGCCACGCACCGGGCGGTTGATGCCCGCGCCGTGGAGGCCGTGGGGGCCGGTGTCGACGACGGCATCGCCGATGCCGGTCGCGCTGTAGCCCTCCGTGGTGTCCCAGGCGGCGATGACCGCCTCGGTCGCCGGTGCGCCGCCTGCAGCGCGCGCGCTGTCGAGCGCGTCCCGGCTCAGCACGGCGCCGGCGATGCCCGCGCGGTCAATCTTGCCGTTGTAGAGCTGGCTCGCGAACGTGCCCCGCCCGGCCTCTCGGTCGCCAGCGGCGGCCCAGAGGAAGTCTGCGTCCGCCGCCGCCGGCGTGACGCCGAGCCGTCCGCGCGCATGGCACGAACGCTCCAGCGGCACGATCTTGGAGAGGTGGTTGCTGTAGCGGTTCTCGATCGGCTCCTGGTAGAGCGTGGCCTCGCCGCTTGCAGAATCGCAGGAGGCGGCCACCAGATACCACTGGCGCGCGATGAGCGGGATGTCGGCAGAAAGCGCGTCCGTGTTGCCGTTGTCGTCGCCCACGCGGAACGCCAGCGCGCCGTCCTCGCCGATTTCGAGGGCGTAGCCGCTGCCGTCGGCCTCCTGCCAGCGCGTGAGGATGCCCTGGCGGCCCTGCCCGGGCGTCCGCGCCCAGATGTAGGCCCAGAGCGTGAAGGGGCCGGAAGCCGCGAGTCGTCGCTGCGGGTCCGCGACGCGGACGAAGCTCCCGAGCTGCGTGTGCTGCCTGGCGACGGCGTGGGTGCCGTTCACCGGCGCATCCACCGCGCGCTCGACGAAGCCGGGGCCTTCCGGGTTCTCGTCGCCGTGGATCAGGCGGACGAGCTGAAGCTCCGCCTCCTCCGTGCCCTCCGCGCTCACCATGATGTCGAGCCGCTCTCCCGGCCGCGCGCTGAAGCGGTCGCAATAGCCTGCCAGATGAATCTCCGCCATCGCCCCTTCCTCCCGGCCCTCAGGAATCGCTCGCCATCAGCGCGTCCACCCGCTTGAGGAAGACCGCGTGGAGCGCCGCGTTCTTGTCGGTGTAGACCGTCCCGTCCGCGTCCTGCGGCAGGCCGCTCTCTTTGGCCGTGGTGGTCACGATCTTGTACTTGCGATTGGCCTCAAGCTCGAAGAGCACGTACTTGCCCTCGAAGGGCGAGCGGCGGAAGTAGTTCAGCACGCGCTCTAGGTCGCCCGAATGCTGGCCGAGCGGGCGCGCGCGGTACTCCTCGATGAGCGCCGGCGTGATCAGGGTCCTGAGATGCGCGCGGAGCTGCCTGTCGAAGCGTTCGAGGTAGGTCTTGTCCCTGTCGTGGTGGGCGGCCGTCTCGCCTGCCATGCGTCGCCTCCTCCTCCCGGTCGTGAGCGGGCCGGCGGCAAGCATAGCCGGCGCCGTCCGCTCGGGCCATCCGGCCCCGATCCGTGCTAGGTTCCCGCGCACCGGTTTTGTGATCGTCAGGGAGAGACGCGGCATGAAGGAGCTGGGCAAGCGCGGCGTGTGGATCTTTCCGGATTCGCCGTCGGCGCGCGAGGTTGCGACCTGGGCGCAGCGGGCGGAGGGGCTCGGCTACGACGCGCTCTGGTACCCCGAGGGCACGGGCTTCGAGAGCTTCGGCTTCGCCGGCCTCGTGCTGTCGGAGACGGAGCGGCTCTGCGCGGCCAGCGGCATCGCGAACATCTACGCGCGCGACGCCGTGGCCGCGATCGCGGGTCACGACACGCTCAACCACTTCTACGGCGACCGCTTCGTGCTCGGGCTCGGCGTCTCGCACGTGCCGCTGGTGGAAGGCTTTCGCGGCCACACCTACGCCAGGCCGGTGGCGACCATGCGGGCCTACCTCGACGCCATGGATGCGGCCGAGCTGGCCATGCCGGCGCAGGAGCGGAACGTCGTGCTCGCAGCCCTCGGACCCCGCATGCTGGCGCTGGCCGCCGAGCGCACGCGGGGCGCACACCCCTACAACGTCACGCCCGAGCACACGGCGCGCGCCCGCGAGATCGTAGGGCCGGACGCCTGGCTCTGCGTCGAGCAGAAGGTGTGCGTTACCCCGGACGCATCGACGGCGCGCAACGTCGCAGCGCAGACGCTTGGCATCTACATGCCGCTCACGAACTACCGCACCAACTGGCTCAGCCTCGGCTTCGGCGAGGACGAGCTAGGCGAGCGGGGCAGCGACCGCTTCCTCGATGCCATGGTCGCTTGGGGCAAGCCGGAGACCGTGCGCGCGCGCATCCGCGAGCACTTCGATGCCGGCGCGAGCCACGTCTGCATCCAGCCGCTCGATCCGGCAGGCAGCACGGCGCCTGATCTCAACGCGATCGAGGCGCTGGCGACACTCTGAGCGCCCCTCCGGGGCGAATTCACAAGGGAAATGGTGGGGAGACGAGCATGACCGGCGCCGATCTTCTGGTGAAAATTCTTCAGGCCGAAGGCGTCCGCCAGTGCCTCTGCTTCCCGATGACCCCGATCATCGAAGCGGTGGCGCGGGCCGGGATGCGGGTCATCACCTCGCGGCAGGAGCGCGTTGCCGGCAACATGGCGGACGGCGTCTCGCGCTCCACCAACGGCCGCGAGATCGGCGTCTTCACGGTGCAGGCGCTGGCGGGGTCGGAGAACGCGTTCGCCGGCGTCGCCCAGGCGCACACGGATTCCTCGCCGGTGCTGTTCCTCCCCGGCCACCCCGGCACGTCCTATGTCGATCAGGCGCCCACCTTCGACAGCAAGGCCAACTACGCCGCCACCACGAAGATGGCGCAGAAGGTGCTGGCCGCCGACCACATGCCGATCAAGCTGCGCCAAGCCTTCACGGCGCTCCGCTCCGGCCGGCCGCAGCCGGTGATGCTGGAGCTGCCGGGCGATGTGTGCAGGGCGGAAGTGAACGGCGCGCCGGAATACACGCCGGTCAGGCGGATGCGGTCCGCCGCGGACCAGGGCGCCGTGCGGGAGGCCGCCGAGCGCCTGCTTGCGGCCGAGACGCCGCTGATCTGGGCCGGCCAGGGCGTGCTCTGGGCGGAGGCGAGCGAAGAGCTTGCCGAGGTCGCGGAACTGCTCGGCGCGCCGGTGATGACGACGCTGCAGGGCAAGAGCGCGATCCCCGAGGCGCATCCTCTGGCAGCGGGCGTCGGCGCGCTCTCCACCACCGCCACGGCCGCGCACTACCTGCAATCCTCCGACGCCATGCTTGCGGTGGGCTCCAGCCTGACCAGGGCGCCGTTCACGCCGGATATTCCGGACGGCAAGACCCTCGTCCACGCGACCAACGACCCCATCGACATCAACAAGGAGTACGAGACGGCGGTCGGCATCGTGGCCGACGCCAAGCTCTTCCTCGCCCAGCTCGCCGCCGAGCTGAGGCGCCACGTGGGAGAGGGGCGAGCCGAGCGCCGCGCCGGGACCGCGGACACCATCGCCCGCATCAAGGGCGAATGGCGGGCCGAGTACGAGCCGCTCTTCGCCGACGATTCCGCGCCGATCAACGGCTACCGCATGATGCGCGAGCTGTGGTCCGTGCTCGACCCGGAGACCTCCATGCTCACCCACGAATCCGGCGCCTCGCGGGACATCCAGAGCGTCTTCTACGAATCAGGCCCGCCGCGCAGCTACCTCGGCTGGGGGCAGTCCTCGCAGCTCGGCTTCTCGCTCGGCCTCGCCATGGGCGCGAAGCTCGCCAACCCGGACAAGCTGGTGGTGAACGTGATGGGCGACGCCTCGGTCGGCATGACCGGCATGGACTGGGAGACCGCATCCCGCAACGACATCCCTATCCTCACCGTGATCAAGCACGATTCCATCTTCTCAGGCTACGACCGCAACATCCCCGAGGCCTCGGCGCGCTTCGAGGCGAACCGGCAGCAGGGCGACTACGCGACCATCGCGGCGAGCCTCGGGTGCCACGCCGAGAGGGTGAGCGAGCCGGGCGCGCTCCGGCCCGCGTTCGAACGCGCCATTCGCGCCACGCGCGAGGGCCAGCCGGCGGTGGTCGACGTCATCACGGCAGAGACCCGCAAGCTCTCCCGCCTCGCGCCGACCTCGGTGGGTTAGGGCAGTCTTCGAAATCACATAGTCACGACGGCCCGAACGTCACCCACCTCCCCCTGTCCCCCTCCTCCCAGGAGGAGGGGGAACGAAAGCGGCGCCGGCTTTTCTCCCTCTCCTCCCTGGGGAGGAGAGGGTCGGGGTGAGGTGGGAGACTTCCGGGACGCGACGAGGGCGAGCGTTCAACCCGCCTCCGGCGAGGGCCAGGCGGCGGGGCGGCCGTCGGACGTCCAGACGCCCTTCGCCTCGGGCTCGCCCCGGCTGACGCCGGCGATCGGCACGATGAGGGCGCGGGTGAAGAAGGCCTGCGCGCGGAAGCCGAAGATCACCGTATCGCCGACCGCGACATGCTGGCCGGATTCCGGCAGAAGCTGCCCGTAGTAATCGATCATCGCCGGGTCCGGGGTGGCGGCCTCGACCTCCTGGGCCAGCGCCGCCTCCGGGTCCGGGCCGACGAGCGCCTTGAGCGGGTAGGGGGCGAACACCGGGTCGATGTAGAGGCCGCCGCCGAAGCAGTACGCGCGGCCCTGGTGGAAGTGCGAGACCTCGGTGAGGTAGAGCATGGCAGGCCGTTCCGGCAGCGCGGTCCGGGCATGGAGCGGCGTGGTGCCCGTGAGCCCGTGGCCGGGCTCCACCTGGGTCGCGCCGCCGTCCGCCAGCGCCGCCATCACGCGCGCCGACGTGGTGCCCGGCGCGTTGATGACGAGGTCGCGCCGGCCCTGCCTCTCGAGCCGTGATGCGGCCTCGCTCAAGGTCGCAAGATTGGGAGTCGGGCGAGCCTCGCCCGTGCCCTCGTCGAAGAGCAGGGCGGGGAAGGTCGTGAGCCCTGCGAAGCGCCCGCCGGGCGTACTGTCGAGCATGTCCGCCACCGCCTCCACGTCGCCTGCGTCGAAGCCTCCCTCGTGGCCGGAATAGAAGGTATCGCCCGGCGCCTGGATGCGGGCGATTAGCGCCTGCTCGTGGCCCTGCGCGTGGGCCGCCCGCGCGGCCTCGGAGGCTTTCTCCTCGTTGAAGACGGTCCAGTAGTCGGCGCGCATGGCCGCGGCCTCCGCCGCCTCGTGGCGCGGGATCTGAGTGAGGTGGCCGATGTGCGCCACGCGGTGGCCGTTGGCATGGATCGGCCGGGCGCAGGCCATGTCGACGGCGACGAAGCGGCCGACCCCGCCGGCCTTGAGCGCATCAAGCGCCGGCGGGTTGCGGCCGATCTGCTTGGTCATCGCCAGCACGTCGAGGCCGAGCCGGGCCGCCTCGGTGCTCATCAGGCGCGCGTTTTCGGTCATCGTGTCGAGGTCGAGCAGGTACGCGCCGGCGGGTACCCGGCCCGCCTGGTGCAGCGCGATCGCCGCTTCGAGGAACGCCCGGTTCCGGGCCTGCAGCGCCTTGAGAAACACTGTTCGTCGCCTCCCCTGTGGCCGCCATTCGAGGCCTCGCCCGCCTCGCCCGGGAACGGGCCGCATGTTAGCGTGCGCCGCGATCGCCTCCCGGCGCGCGGCCGGCTCCAGCGCGGAAGATACATGAGCGAGACCGACCACACGACGCCGGGCGCCGCGCCCTCGATTTACCCCGTTGTGCGCCTCGTCGCGTCGCTGCTGCTGGTGACCGTGGGCGGCGCCGCCATGTACGCGGTGATCGTGGCCCTCAAGCCGGCCTCCTTCGAGTTCGGGGTGAGCCGGGGTCTGGCCTCCGTCCCCTACATGATGTTGATGCTCACCGGCGGGGTCGGCGGCGTGGTCATGGGCCGACTTGCCGACCGCTTCGGCGTGCTGGTGCCCGTGCTGATCGGATGCGTGGGGCTGCCCGGCGGCATGGCGAGCGCCGCCTTCGCCCAAGAATTCTGGCAGTTCTGCGCCGCTCTCGGGATCCTCTCCGGCCTGCTTGGCACGTCTGCCGTCTTCGCGCCGATGGCGGCCGACATCTCGCTCTGGTTCACCCGGCGGCGCGGGCTCGCCGTCGCCATCGTGGTGACCGGGACCTACTTCGCAGGCGCGCTCTGGCCGCCCATCGTCCAGGCCTCGATCGACGCGCGCGGCTGGCGCGAGACCTACGTCATCATCGCCATCGTCATGGCGGCCGCGATGCTGCCGCTCGCCGCGGTGCTCTACCGCAAGCCGACCGCGCTTCTCGCAGCGCAGACGGCGCACGCGTGGAGCGGCGCGAGCAGACCGCTCGCCATGGCACCGGGCACGCTGCAGTGCCTGATCTGCGTGGCCGGGCTCGGCTGCTGCGTCGCCATGGCGATGCCGCAGGTGCACATAGTCGCCCACATCTCCGATCTGGGCTACGCCGCCCAGCGCGGCGCAGAGATGCTGGCGCTGATGCTCGGCACCGGCATCGTGAGCCGCATCGGCTCGGGCTTCATCTCGGACCGGATCGGGGGCCTGCGCACGCTGCTGCTGGGCTCGGTGCTGCAGGCGCTCGCCATCGTCGCCTTCCTCGGCGCCGACACGCTCACCCTGCTCTACGTGGTCTCGGCGATCTTCGGCCTCTCGCAAGGCGGAATCGTGCCGTCCTACACCATCATCATCCGGACGTTCTTCCCCGCGCACGAGGCCGGCCGGCGCGTGGGCTGGGCGATGCTCTTCACCTTCGCCGGCATGGCGCTCGGCGGCTGGATGGCCGGCGCGCTCTACGACCTCACGGGCTCCTACACCGCGTCCTTCATCAACGCGATCGCCTTCAACGTCCTGAACGCCGCCATCGTGGTCTACCTCGCCCGGCGCCGGCAGATGCTCGCGGCCTAGGACGCAGCAACCTCCTCTCCCCGCCGGCTGCTGCTGAGCCTCTTGCGCCGCAGCGCCTCCGTCGCCGCGGCATCGACGGCGAGGTCGTCGTCCTCTTCCGAGCCCACGACCACGACGCCGTAGAGCGCCTCCGCCTTGGCGCGGGAAACGTAGCGCTCGTTCACGTCGTCGAGAACGCGCTCCGGCTCGCGCTCCAGCGGGTCGCCGTAGCCGCCGCCGCCGTTGTCGATGGCGTGCAGCCTGGAGCCTGCCTCGAGATGACAATAGGCGTCGGTCTCGTAGACCTCGCGCGACCCGTCGGCCGCGATCTTGGCCTGGTAGCCCGCGTGCGAGGGCAGGCCGCCCAGCACGCCCTGCGGCAGGATGGTGAGCCCGTTGCAGATGTTGATGACCAGCATCGGGTCGTGGCGCGGCCCGAAGATCACCTCGGAGGCCGGCCCGCCGCGCCGGCGGCCGGCGCCGCATGAATCCACCATTGCGCGCACGCTGTCGACCTGGAACGGGAAGCGCTGCTCGTTCACCTCGATGCTGTCGCGGTAGACGAGGCCGACGCTCACCGGGTTGACCAGGCCGTGCATGCCGTCGGTCTCGGCCGAGGCCGCCATGCCGCCGGCCGACATGAACATCTGGTTGACGTAGGGCGCGCCGTCCCGCCGCCAGTCCTTGCCCGAGCAGACGCCGGTACCCGCGCCGTTGCAGAAGTTGCCCTGGCTGAAGCCGTAGCCGTCGCCGAGTTTGGCGAAGGCCGACTGGATCAGGTTGATGATCATGTCGGTCATGTTGGTGGTGGCGACCGAGCAGCTATGCGGAAAGCGCGGGATGCCGACCACGCAGTTCTCCCGCAGCAGCACGTCGAGCCGCCGGAAGCTCCCGGCGTTGTGCGGGATGTCCGGGTCGAGGCAGGCGAAGACCGCCTGCGCCGCCGCCATGGTGGACGTGACGCGGGTGAGGTTCATGCCGGCGTCGACGCAGTCGGGATTGTCGCGGAGATCGACCGTGATGAAGCCCGCATCGGCGTCGATGTCGATGCTCACCTTGATCGGGATGCCGTCAGGCAGGAACGGCTGGATCGGGTCGTGGCAGCCCTCGTTCTCGAGCCGCCCGCTGGGCAGTTGCCGGATCGATTCACGCGCGCGGCGCTCCGAGTAGGCCAGCCACTCGTGGATGAAGTCGCGCACCGCGCGCACGCCGTACTTCTCGATGAACGCCTTCAGCCGCCGCTCGCCGATCCGCGCGGCCCCGATGGCGGCGAGGTAGTCGCCGAACCACTGGTCCGGCACCCGGATGCGGCGCCGGCACATGCGGACGATGTCGTCGATGTCGCGGTAGTCGCGCTGCACCTGGACGCAGGGGAAGATCAGCGCGCCTTCGTGATAGACGTCCCTGGCGGCTGCGAAATACGTGGTGGGCTGGCTGTTGCCGACGTCCGCCTGGTGGGCCTTGACGCCCACCGTGAAGACGTGCTCGCCCTCGTGGAACACCGGCACCAGGATCGTGTGATCGGCCGCGTGGCTGTTGCCGCCGTAGGGGTCGTTGTCGAGAAAGGCGTCGCCCTCGCGGAAGTCGGGGTGCCTCTCGCTCATGATGGTGGTCTGGATGTTCATGCCGAAGACGTGGATCGGCATGGCCTCGGCGGTCGCCAGCACCTCGTGGTCCGAGGTGATGATGCCGCAGGAGAAGTCCCGCGCGATGCCGATGACGGCCGAGCGCGCGCTGTGCAGCACGGTGTTGGTCATCTCGCGGCAGATCGCGTCCATGCGGTTGGCCATGACCGCGAGATTGAGGGCGCTCAGGCGCTCCTCGCGCGCGGCTGGCGCGTCGGCGGGTGCGGCAGCGGTTGCAGCGGGCGATGCGTCGTTCATGAGGTGATCCGCGCTCCTCGGTCTGGCCGGGGCAGGGAGCTTAGCACGTTGCGCCCGTCCCCCGCCGCTTGTGGCCCGGCGCATGCGCGCGTAGGGTGCCGCCGCTTTTCGATACGGGGATATCCATGGTCCATCTCGCGCAGCGCCTCGCGCGCATCAAGCCCTCGCCCACGATGGCGATCACGGCCATGGCGGCAGACCTCAAGGCCGCAGGCAAGGACGTGATCGGCCTCGGCGCCGGCGAGCCGGACTTCGACACGCCGGACACCGTCAAGGCGGCCGGCATCGAGGCCATCGAGAGCGGGCTGACCAAGTACACGCGTGTCGACGGCCTGCCGGCGCTGAAGCAGGCGGTGGCGCGGAAGTTCGCGCGCGAGAACGGCCTCGACTACGCGCCCGAGCAGATCAGCGTGGGCTCCGGCGCCAAGCACGTGCTCTTCAATGCGCTGATGGCGGGGATCGATCCGGGCGACGAGGTCATCGTGCCGGCGCCCTACTGGGTCTCCTACCCCGACATGGTGGTGCTCGCGGAAGGCGTGCCCGTGATCGTGCCGACCACCGAGGCCGACGGGTTCAAGCTCCGGCCGGAGGCGCTGGCGGCCGCGATCACGCCCAAGACTCGCTGGCTCATGTTCAACTCGCCTTCCAACCCCACGGGTGCGGCGTACACGCGGGACGAGATGGCCGCCATTGCCGCCGTGCTCGTGGATCACCCGCAGGTCGGCGTGCTTGCCGACGACATCTACGAGCACCTCGTCTACGACGATTTCCGCTTTCACACGATGGCCGAGGTCGAGCCCCGGCTCTACGAGCGCACGATCACCATCAACGGCGTCTCCAAGGCCTATGCGATGACCGGATGGCGCATCGGCTTCGCCGGCGGCCCGGCCGACATGATAAAGGGCATGGCCAAGATCCAGTCGCAGTCGACCTCCAACCCGTCCTCCATCAGCCAGCACGCCGCCATCGCGGCGCTCGACGGGCCGCAGGATTCGATCCCGGAACGGCGCTCGGTGTTCCAGGAACGCCGCGACCTCGTGGTGGGCATGCTGAACGAGGCGGACGGCATCGAGTGCGCGATGCCGGAGGGCGCCTTCTACGTCTATCCGAGCTGCGCCGGGATGATCGGCCGCAGGACGCCCGGCGGCGAGACGCTGGCGAACGACGAGGACGTGGCCCGTTACCTGCTGGAGGCCGAGGGCGTTGCCGTGGTGTTCGGGGCTGCGTTCGGCCTCGAGCCCTACTTCCGCATCTCCTACGCCACCTCCACCGAGGCGCTGACCGAGGCGTGCGCGCGCATACCGCGCGCGGCGGGGAGACTCTCCTGACGGCATCCTGACGGGCCGCTCACGCAGCATTGAGTTGCCGTGAGCGACCGCCGATGTCATCTCTCCCTGCAAGAGCCCCGCGCACGGGCGCCGGGCAGGACGCAACAGGCAGGAGCGGAGGGCCTTCGATGCTGATCAAGATCAAGCGCGGCTGGGAGCTGCCGGACTCCGCCGCAACTCCCGAATCGGTGTTCATGAACCGGCGCACGCTGCTCAAGGGGCTTGCCTCGGGCCCGCTGCTCGCGGCGGGTGCGGCGGTGCCCTTCGTCGGCGCGGCCCGTTCGGCGCTCGCGGACGAGGAGCAGGAGGACCCCTCGGCCCACCTCTACCCGGTGGAGCAGAACCCGGCCTACACGCTGGACCGGCCGCTCACGCCCGAGGACTTCGCCACCACCTACAACAACTACTACGAGTTCGGCTCCTTCAAGGAGATCTGGCAGAAGGCCCAAGCGCTCAAGATCCGGCCCTGGACGGTCGAGTTCGACGGGCTGGTGGAGGAGCCGATGACCATCGGCATCGACGACCTGCTGGCGAAGATGCCGCTGGAGGAACGCCTCTACCGCCACCGCTGCGTCGAGGCATGGTCCATCGCCGTGCCCTACAGCGGCTTCCCGCTGAAGGCGCTCATCGATTTCGCGCGGCCGCTCGGCGATGCCAAGTACCTGGTCATGCAGACCTTCGAGGACGACGACGTGGCCGAGGGCCAGAAGCAGTTCTGGTATCCCTGGCCCTATATCGAGGGCCTCACCATGGCCGAGGCGACCAACGAGCTTTCCTTCATCGCCACCGGCTATTACGGCAAGCCGATCCCCAAGCAGAACGGCGCGCCGCTCCGCCTCGCCGTGCCGTGGAAGTACGGCTTCAAGCACATCAAGGGCATCGTCCGCTTCAGCTTCACGGACGAGCGGCCGGTCTCCTTCTGGGAGGAGCTGGCGGGCAACGAGTACGGCTTCTGGGCCAACGTCAATCCCGAGGTGTCGCACCCGCGCTGGAGCCAGGCGCACGAGCGCTTCTACGGCCCCGATGGGCAGGAGCGCCTGCCGACGCAGCTCTACAACGGCTATGGCGAGCAGGTGGCCTCGCTCTACGACGGATTGGAGATGGAGCCGCTCTACATGTAGCGCCGCCACCAGGCGTCATCCGGAGGGCCGCCCCGGCCGCATGTCGGGGCGGCCTTCTCTTTCTCCGGTTCAGATCGGATCGAACTCGTTGTCGTGGCGCTCGATGTAGCGGACGATCCGCTCGAGCCCTTCGCGGAGCCCCGCGTGCGAATGCGCGAAGCAGAGCCGGAAATGCTCCTCGTTACCGGGGCCGAAGGTGTAGCCGGGCGCGATGCCGACGTCCTCCTCCGCCAGCATGCCCTCCGCGAACGCGAGGCTGGCCTTGAGCCCCCGCACACGGGGAAACGCATAGAACGCGCCCTGGGGCGGCGTGAGATCGATGCGCGGGCAGCGCCCGAGGACTTCCGTCACGATGTTCCGCCCTTTCGCGTACTGATCGCGCAGCCGGGAGACCGTCTCCTCGCCGCGCTCCAGCGCCGCGATCGCGGCCGCCTGCACGAAGACCGTCGCGCCCGTGTTGAAGCACTCGGAGAGGACCGCCCACGTCTCGGCGTGGCGGCTGGGCGCCACCACCCAGCCGATCCGCCAGCCGGTCATGGCCCAGGCCTTGGAGAACCCGCTCACGATGATGACCGGATCGTCGTCGCGGGCCAGCGTCATGAAGGAGGGCGCGACCTCGCCGTCGTAGACGGTGCGGTGATAGACCTCGTCCGCGATCAGCAGGATGTTGCGCTCCCGGCAGAGCGCCAGCAGCTCGGCCTGCTGCGCGGGCGGCATCACCCAGCCGGTCGGGTTGCAGGGCGAGTTGAGGAAAAGCGAGCGGGTGCGGGGGCGGAGCGCGGCGCGGATGTCGGCGAGATCGAGCTGCCATCCGGTGTCGGTCCGGCGCTGGCATACGTACGTCACCTCGGCGCCGGTCGCCCTGTAGGTGGCGTCGATGTTGGGCCAGACGGGGCCCACGATGATCGCGTGATCGCCCGTGCTCAGCACCATCTGCGCGGCGATGGTGATGCCGAGCATGGTCGCGCCCGGCACGGTGATCCGGTCGGGATCGAGGTCGATGCCGTAGAGGCCGTCGAGGTAGCGCTTCAGCGCGTCCCGCAGCGCCTGCTTGCCGCGGGTGTGTGTGTAGAACGTATCGCCCGCATCCAGCGCCTCCTTGGCGGCCTCGCGGATGAATTCGTCGGTCACGCTGTCGCCCTCGCCGAACCAGAGTGGGATCACATCCGGATCGCCGATGCGCGTCAGCGCAACGCGGGTGATTCCGTTCTGTTCCAGGGCGGCGATCTCGGGGCGGAGGAAGTCCATGGCAGGCACCCGTGCTGTGGTGGCCGCACTATATCGATCGCAGCCGGAACCGACAGCGCGCCCTGCCGGGCGCTGCCCGGCCATGCGTGCGCCGGAAAAGAAAGGCCGGGTCCGAAGACCCGGCCAGTCTAACAGGGAGGCTTCACGTCTAGGAGACGTGGGATCCGAGGACCCCCTTCAGGCCTTGCACCTGAAGACGAAGAGCCGGGGTGGGCACCCCGGCCAATCCTCATAGCATGACGCAAGCGCCATGCTGCGGCGCAATATGTATGTTCAATGCTTCGTTTGCGCTAGAGTGCGGGAAGCAAATCAGCCATGCGCCTGACGCATGGCAAAGAGCGCCCTAGGCGCGCCACCTGGCCACTTCGTCGAGCAGGAAATCGCGAAAGACCCCGATGCGCTTGGAGTATCGCAGTTCCTCGGCGTAGGTGAAGAAGGCGTCGAAGGGGCGCCCCTCGTACTCCGGCAGCACGCGCTGGAGCCGCTGGCTGCCCCAGACCGCGTAGTCCGGCAACGCTGCAATTCCGAGGCTGCTTTCCACCGCTTCGCGCATGCAAAAGATGTTGTTCACCTCCAGCACGATGCGCCCGTCGGAGCGGGGATCGCCCGAAATCGCGATCAGCCAGTCCGGGTTGGCGATGGGCGTGAGCGGCCCCTGGCCATAGATTATCAGGCGCTGGCGGGCGAGGTCGTCCACCGTCTCGATGGGGCCGAATTCGGTCAGATAGTCGGGCGAGGCGTAGATGTGCGAGTGGACGGTCATGAGGTGCCGGCGGACGAGATCGGGCTCCGTCGGCTCGATCATGCGGATCGCCACGTCCGCCTCGCGCATGGAGAGGTCGAGCAGGTCGTCCGATGTCAGCAGGGTGATGCTGATCTCGGGATAGAGGTTGTTGAAGGTGGGGATGCGGGGTGTCAGCCAGGCGGAGGCGAAGGCGACCGTGGTCGTGATCTTCAGCGGGCCTCTCGGCCGGTCGCGCGAGTCGGTGATCTGCGCCTCGGTCATCGCGAGCTTGGCCGAGACCTCGCGGGCCGTGCGGTAGAGCGCCTCGCCTTGTTCGGTCAGCAACAGGCCGCGCGAATGGCGATGGAAAAGGACCGCGCCCAGGCTCTTCTCCAGGGCCGCGATCTGTCGGCTCACCGCCGACTGGCTGAGCTCGAGGATGTCGCCGGCGCGGGTGAAGCTGCCGTGCTCGGCGACCGTCAGGAAGATGCGCAGCCGGTTCCAGTCCATCTCGCCGCCTGGCGCCCGCCCGGCGCCTACTCCGCAGCGGCGGCCGTGGGCGTCTCGGCCTCTGCCAGAAACTTCTCGGCTTCCAGCGCGCCCATGCAGCCGGTGCCGGCGGCGGTCACGGCCTGGCGGAACACCTTGTCCTGCACGTCGCCGGCGGCGAATACGCCCGGCACGTTCGTCTTCGTGCTGTCCGCTATCGTCTGGATGTAGCCCTCGTCATCCATGGTGAGCTGGCCGGCGAAGAGCTCCGTGTTGGGGCGGTGCCCGATGGCGATGAACACGCCCGAGAGCGGGATCCGCCGCACCGCCCCGGTCTTGACGTGGCGCACCGAGATCCCCGTCACCGACGGCGGCTCGCTCTCGCCCTCGATCTCGGCCAGCACATGGTCCCACAGGACGTCGATCTTGTCGTTGCGGAACAGGCGGTCCTGCAGAATCTTCTCGGCCCGGAGCGCGTCGCGGCGGTGCACCAGCGTGACCCTGCTGGCGTGGTTGGTGAGGTAGAGCGCTTCCTCGACGGCAGTGTTGCCGCCGCCGATCACGGCGACCTCCTTGCCGCGGAAGAAGAATCCGTCGCACGTCGCACACGCGGAGACCCCGTAGCCCATGAAGCGCTGCTCGCTGTCCAGGCCCAGCCACTTCGCCTGGGCGCCGGTGCAGACGATGACGGTGTCGCCGATGTAGACATCGCCGGAATCGCCGGTGCAGACGAAGGGGCGCCTGCCCAGGTCCGCCGCGACCACCATGTCGTGGATGAGCCGCGTGCCCACCGCCGCGGCCTGGCCCGCCATCTGCTCCATCAGCCACGGCCCCTGGATGACGTCCGCGAAGCCCGGATAGTTCTCCACGTCGGTGGTGATGGTGAGCTGGCCGCCGGGCTCCAGGCCCTGCACCATGATCGGCTCCAGATTGGCGCGCGCGGCGTAGATCGCAGCGGAATAGCCCGCGGGGCCAGAGCCGATGATCAGGACCTTGGTGCGGTGCGTTGTCGCCATGCGCGTCTCCCGAACAAGCCCGCGCGGGGCCAGCCGCGCTCCAGCCAGAGATTAAGGGCGCGCGTGGCACCCGTTCAAGGGGCAGGGCGAGAGGCCGCCCACGCTTCGAACCGCTCGCGCACGATCTCCGCCGCCCGGGCGGTCTCGTCGAGCGGCGGGCGCGGCGCCCAGTCGTCGATCCGGCCGGCAAAGGGCGTGACCAGCCGGTCCTGCTCGAGCCCCTCGAAGAAACGGTCGATGCGCCTTGAGCCGCGTCCCCGCATGGGTGCGACGTAGACGGGCTTGCCGGTGGCGCAGGCCTCCGAGGTCATGCTGACGGAATCGCCGGTGACGACGATCGCATCGGCCAACGCCAGATAGCCGAAATAGGGGTTCGCGCCGTCGCCCCGCCAGATGCGGGCGGGCGTATCGGCGAGCGACTGGCCGAGCGCCGTCATGCTGGCCGCCGCCGTTCGCCTCGATGCCGTGATGGCGAGGCCCGCGCCGGCGTCGGCCGCCATCGCGGCGAGCGAGCGGCCCAGCGCCGCGCCGTCCGACGGCGCGAAGCGGTGCCGCCGGCTCGCCCCGCCCACCAGCACCGCCACGAGCGGCCGGGGCAAGGTCTCCAGATCCGGCGCGAACTCTCGTCCCGCGGCGGCGAGGCGCGCGGGCGTGACGCGGTGCAGCGCGGTTCGGGTCACGACCACGTTGCGGCCGCTCAGCCCGTCGTGGCGGGGCGCGATCACCAGGTCGAAGCGCCCGGGCTCCACGCGCGGATTCTGGACGCACACGGTGAAGCAGCGGGCTGCGCGCCGCAGCCTGAGCGCCAGGCCCACCGCCTTGCGCCCGCCGGCGATCAGGAGCGAAGGCCAGGGCGGTTGCAGCGCATCGCTCCCCTCGCTCAGCACGTGAAGCGGCGGTACCGGCCACGCCGCCGGCAGGTGCCGCCACGGCGCCGCGGGAGAGGCGCGCTTGACCTGCGGCGTCACGCCCATCGCCTCCGCGAGTCCCAGGCACTGGTTCTCGGTGCCGGCGATGCCTTCGGTCAACACCCAACAGCTTGGCATCGCGCAGCTCATCCGGCGCGCCTGAAGCTCTCCGGCCGGGTCATCACCGGCACCGCGAGTGCCGCGATGACGAGGCCGAGCGCCGTGAATTCGGTCCACCCCAGCGGCTCGCCCAGGATCAGCGCGCCGCTGAACAGGCCGATCATGGGAATCCCGAGTGTGCCGATCGTCGCCACCCCGGTCGGGAACAGCCGCACGATCTCATAGTAGAGGTAGTAGCAGATCACGAACGGCGCGAGGATGTTGTAGATCACCGAGACCAGCGGCCAGAGGGACGGGAACGCGAGCGCATCCGCGTCCACCACGGCGGCTGCGATGAAGATCGGCAAGCCGCAGATCAGGCACTGCCAGCCGACCAGCACCCACATGGAAACCTGCCAGTCAATGCGCTTGAGAGCGACCGTGCCGCAGGCCCAACCGATGGCGCCCGCCAGCACCAGCAGCGGCCCGAGCGGCGCGGTGCCAAGGACATGCGCGTCGCTCGCGATCAGCACGCCGAGACCGGCCGAGCCCAGCGCCAGCGCGCTGAGGCGCCGCCAGCCGGGGCGCTCGCCGAGCACCGCGTAGCCCACCGGCACGGTCCAGATCGGCATCGTGTAGGCGATGATCGCGCCACGGCCCGAGGTCGTGTAGAGGAGCCCGAAGCCGGTCGCGAGATGCCAGACCGTGATATTGAAAAAGCCCGAGACCAGCAGCGGCCGCCACTGCCGCCGGGGCACGCGGAGCGAGCGGCCCAGCGCCCGATGGAGGGCGATGATGATGAGGCCCGCGCAGAAGAGGCAGAGCCCGCGGAAGGTCAGCACCGGAAGCTCGGAGAGCGCGAGCTTGAGCATCGGCCAGTTGACGCCCCAGAGCAGCGTCAATGCCGCCAGCAGGACGAAGCCCCGGCGCGGCAGGGGCTCGGCGCCGCCTGGCGGAGAGGCCGCGCCCGTCACCTGCGGTGCCTTCCGAATCGCGCGCAAGCCACGGCCGGCGGGGCGCAGCAGAACCATGATTGCGCTGCATCGGTCACGACTGTCCCCGCACTCGTCCCCCGGCCTCAAGGTGCCGGAGTTGTGCCCGCCATCCCGGCTCCCGCATCATCCCGCCCCGGCCATGCCGCCTCAAGGGCGGCATGGCAGAGGCGGCGGTGTGGCGTGTCGACCCGCTGCCGATATACATTCCCAATCCTGCTGCTGTGGCATATTCAAAGTTCGTATTTTCATGCCGCTTGACCGATCTGACACTTGTGAGGCGTGTGCGCTGTCACGCATCCCTTGGTGATCAAGGGCTCCAGCTGATC
>JAPPMY010000085.1 GCA_028818855.1 Rhodospirillales bacterium | reverse complement strand
ATAATCCGTGATCCGGGATAACCGCGGTTATTCCAGATCTGGAATAAGCCTCGTTATTGGTGAGACAGATGCGGCCGTCGTCGAGGAAGCGGGCGAAGCCGTCCCAGCGCTTCAGCATGTAGTCCATCGCCTTGGCCACGGCGGCGTGGCGTGAGAGCCCTACGCGCTCGGTGCGTATCCACTCCTCGAGGTCGGCAACCAGCGGCGCGCTCCGCTCCCGGCGCACGGCGAGGCGACGGGTGGCGGTCTCGCCGTTGATCGCGCGCTCGATATCGAAGATCGCGTCGATCCGCGTCACGGCTTCCAATGCCAGCGGCGAGATCGGCGGCGCACGCTTGCCGCGCCTCTTGCTGGCCGCGATGTCGGCGAGTTCGTAGAACTTGCGCCGGCCATGGCTCCAGCACAGCGCCTCGGTGACGGGCCCCGGCGCGCGGCCGGGCTCGTAGAGCCGCCGGTAGCCGGCATAGGCGTCAGCCTGCAGCATCCCGGTGAAGCTCCGAAGATGCTCGACCGGATGATCGCCCGAACGGTCCCGCGAGTAGCGGAACAGAGTTGCCGGCGGGTCCGGGCCCGCGAACGGCGCATCGTCGCGCACATAGACCCAGGCCCGCCCCGTGGCGGTCTTGCCCTTGGCCAGCACCGGCACAGGGGTGTCGTCGCCGTGCAGGCGTTCCGCCGCCAGCACGTGCGCCGCAATCAGGTCGTGCAAGGGCTTCAGCGCCACAGCGCACGCGCCCACCTGGTCGGCCAGGGTCGAGGTGCTGAGAGCCACGCCCTCTCTGGCGTAGCGTTCGCTCTGCCGGTTCAGAGGCTGATGCGCCCCATACTTCTCGAAGAGGATCGTCGCCAGCAGGTTGGGACCCGCCCAGCCGCGCGGCGTCGCATGGAACGGCGCCGGCGGTTGGGAGATCTTCTCGCAGTCCCGGCAGGTGAACTTCTCCCGCACCGTCTGGATCACCTTCCACCGCCGCGGGATCACCTCGAGCGTCTCGGTCACGTCCTCGCCGATCTTGGACAGCCGCTCCGACCCGCAGCACGCGCAGGACCCAGCTCCCGGCACCACCACCCTTTCGCGCGGTAGATGTTCGGGGAAGGGCTTGCGCCCCGACTTGCGACGGACGAACCCCTTGACCTCGGTCGTTGCTGCTGTCGCCTTCTCGGCCGCGAGATCGTCCTCGCTGGCGTCGGCCGTGAGATCGTCGAGGGCAAGCTCAAGCTGATCGAGCAGGCGCTCCTTGCGCTCGGACCGCTGCCCGTAGAGTGCGCGGCGGAGCTTCTCGATCATCAGCTTCAGGAAAGCGATCTGCGCCTCGGCTGCCGACACCCGCGCCTGCGATGCCGCAAGCGCTGCTTCGAGGGCTTCAACGTCGCTGCGGGCCGTGCCGATCATGGAGCCGGCAACGAATCAGATTCGCTGCGGCCTGGCAATTCCTAAAAGGCCCCGGTTCAGCACAAGCCCTGTTCTCAAGCTTAGCCAGCTCGCAAGGGCCGCCACGTCCGCACCGGGTTGCGCCACTCGATCCCCTCCAACAGGTAGCCGAGTTGTGCTGCACTGATCGATACCGCGCCGCCCGCCGTCGACGGCCAGGGGAACCGGCCGCGCTCCAGACGCTTCGCATAGAGCGAGGTGCCAAGACCGTCGTGCCACAAAATCTTGACGAGGTCGCCTTTGCGTCCTCGGAAGACGAAGAGATCGCCTGCGTGCGGATCGCGCCCGAGGTCTTGCTGAACCTGCAGAGCCAGCGTGTTCATGCCCCGACGCATGTCCGTCACCCCGGTGGCAAGCCACACCCGCACACCGCTCGGAACCGGGATCATCGCCGCTCCAGCACCGCGATCACGCGCGCCAATGCCGGTCCGTCGACTGCACGATCAACGATCACCCTGCGCCCACCCGCGAGCACGATCTCCATCCGGCCCGTCGCAGGTTGGCCCTCCGCGACGATACTCTCGGATGGTGGGCTCATCGCCGCCGCGGCCGGCTCCTGGCCTGGTGCTGCCTCCACCACCACCGGCACGAACCGGCCGGCCACGCCGGCACGCTCAGACTCGCGAAACAGACGCCGCCACCTGAATATCTGATTGGCATTGAGGTTGTAGCGCTGCGCGACCATCGGCACCGAAACCCCCGGCTCGTGGGTTTCCGCCACGATCTGCCGCTTCTGCGCCTCGCTCCACCGTCGGCGCCGGCGACCAACCGATCCGCCGTCCAACCCGCCCGACTTCTCCTCGCCAACTGACATCGGCCAAGTGTCCACCTAAATCGAAGTGGACACTTGCGAAGCACCCACTTCCCGAGCGCTCAACCTGCCAAAGCTCACCCCAACGGAACAGGCGGTCTATGCCGGAGGGTTACAGTGCATCTCTCGCTTGAACGACATTCAAGAGAGTGTCCTTGAGCAGGAACTATGCCTCGAATGTAGCGAGCTCGGTGCCTCGCGGCCGCTCCATTACCGGCAAGTCCGCCGCGTCTACGCCTGAGACGCTCCGAACAGGCGTGATTGTCGCCGACACACGCGTATGATCGTAGACATGATGACCGTGCATGGCGCAAGGCTTCGCCGGACAGCCCCCGCCCGCTTTCGCGGGCCCACCCGCCGTGGCCTGCGGCCAGCGCCACAGCACACGCGACGTATTTCTGGCTAGGGCGGGAGCCGCGCACCCTTGGCTAACGTGCAAGCCCTGCCCGAGGGGCGAGGACCGCTCGGTCGACTGACAATCCGATTTGGCGGGCTTTTCCTGCGCAACGAGCAGCTGCGCGGTTTCGTCCTCCTCTCGCCGACGCTCGCGATCATGCTCCTGCTGCTCGCGGTGCCACTCGGGATCGTCATCGCGTACAGCTTCTGGACCAAGACAAGCGACGGATACGAGGCGCTCCTCACGACGGCGAATTACGAGAATTTTGTCGTTCATCCGGCCTATCCGCTGCTTCTGGGCAAGTCCCTTCTGATCTCGCTTTGCGTGGCCGCGGCAGCGGTCGGACTCGCTTACCCGATGGCGTATTTCGTCGCGTTCCGCGTCAAACAGGCGAAGATTCTGTGGTTGATCCTGATTACCGTGCCGTTCTGGACGAGCTACCTGCTGCGAGTTTTCGCCTGGAAGATCGTCCTCGGCTACAACGGCGTAATCAACTCGGGTCTGACCTCGATCGGGGTCATTGACGAGCCTCTGGGCTTCCTGCTCTACAACCCGATCGCCGTGGTCATCACGCTGGCACACGCGTGGGCGGCGTTCGCCATTCTTCCCATTTACGTTTCGCTCGCGAAGATCGACCGCTCGCTTCTGGAAGCCGCGACCGATCTGGGCGACGGTCCGCTGGCCCGCTTCCTCCGCGTCACCCTGCCGCTCTCGATGCCCGGCGTGATCGCGGCGAGCCTGCTGGTCTTCATCCCCACCGTCGGCGACTACGTCACGCCAAAGCTCGTTGGCGGCACCACCGGCCTCATGATCGGCAACATCATCCAGATCATGTTCGGGCCTGCCAACAACTGGCCGTCCGGCGCGGCGATGGCCGTGAGCTCGATGATTACTATCGGCCTTTCGGTGATCGTCATCGTGTGGTTCGCGCGCAAGATGACCCGGCACGTCGCATGAAGGGGCATCTCGTCAGGGGGCGGCGCTTCGATTCCCTTCTGCTCTACGCGGTCGTCTATCTCGCATTTCTCTATGTCCCGGTGCTGTTTCTGCCCCTGTTCTCGTTCAACGACTCCATCTACGTCGCCTTCCCACTGAAGGGGTTCACGGTAAAATGGTACGAGAGCATGGCAGCGCAGGGAGCGTTGATCGACTCGCTTCTGAACAGCCTGACAGTCGGCGTCTGCGTCGCCGTGATCAGCACGGTGCTCGGCACGTTGGCGGCGAGAGCGGTAACTCGCTACCGGCTCATGGGGCGCGGCGCGATCATCGGCTTCGTGCTGGTTCCCTTCGTCATACCAGGCATCATTCTCGGGATTTCCCTCCTCATCCTGGCCACATCTCTCGGCGTTCCGCTCTCGCTCGTTACCATCGGCGCGGGCCACGTTCTGATCACGCTCCCCTTCTCGATGCTTGTCATGATTTCCCGTCTCGAAGGGTTTGAGAAGCATCTGGAGGAGGCCTCTCTTGATCTCGGCGAGAATGGGTGGACGACCTTTTGGCGGGTCACATTCCCGCTCGCATATCCCGGTATCGTCGCCAGCCTTCTGCTCACGTTCACATGGTCGTTCGACGAGTTCGTCATCGCGTTCTTCCTGGCGGGCAAGGACCCGACGCTGCCGATCTACATCTGGAGCCAGCTGCGCTTCCCCAAGAAGCTTCCCAACGTCCTCGCGCTGGGCGCTTGCATCCTCCTCGCTTCGGGACTCCTGATCGTCTTCGCCGAGTGGATCAGGCGGCGCGGGCTGCGCCCGGGCTCCCAGGCTGACGCCGTGGTGGTGCGATGAGCCGCGCCGACTTCATCGCGCTTCGCGAGCTCTCGAAGCGGTTCGGGAGCGTTCGGGCCGTCGACGAAGTCGATCTGGAGATCAGGCAGGGGGAGTTCTTTGCCCTGCTGGGGCCGTCGGGCTGCGGGAAGACGACGCTGCTGCGGATGATTGCGGGCTTCGAGACGCCGAGCGCGGGCGAAATCTCGCTCGACGGTCAGCCCATGACGGCCGTTCCGCCCAATCGGCGGCCGGTCAACATGGTGTTCCAGAACTATGCGATCTTCCCGCACCTCAACGTGCGCGACAACATCGCCTACGGCCTCAGGCGGCTGAAGCTGTCGCGCGCCGAGCGCAACCGGCGCATCGACGCGGCGCTCGACCTCATCAAGCTGCAGGGATTCGAGAGCCGTCACGCCCATCAGCTCTCGGGCGGGCAGCGCCAACGCGTCGCGCTCGCCCGCGCGCTGGTGCGTCAGCCCCTCGTCCTGCTGCTGGACGAGCCGCTCGGCGCGCTCGACAAGAAGCTTCGCGCGCAGATGCAGATCGAGCTTCGCGCCCTGCAGAAGAAGGTCGGGATCACGTTCGTGTTCGTCACCCACGATCAGGAGGAGGCGCTGTCGATCTCGGACCGAATCGCCGTGATGGCGGACGGCCGCGTGCTGCAGGTCGACACGCCATCGCGTCTCTACGAGCGCCCGGCTTCGCGCGTCGTCGCCGACTTCATCGGCACGATCAACCTCTTTCCCGGCGTCGTCAGCGCGATCGAGTCCAGTCAAGCGACGGTCGATACGGGGCCGGTGGGGGTGGTTCAGGCGCGGTGCCCGGAATTCCCTCTCGCGGTCGGCAGCGCTGTCATCGTCGCCGTCCGGCCGGAAAAGATTCGGGTCCTCAGCGAGGCCCCGGACGAGACCGTCAACGTGACGCGCGGCGATATCGAAGCGGCAGCCTATCTCGGCGACCGGAGCCACTTTCATGTCCGTATCGCCGGCCGGGACGAGCCGATCGCGATCGCAACGCAGAACATCCAGCCCATGCTGGATGCCGCGACGCCGGCCGCGGACCGCGTCTGGCTCAACTGGTCACCCGACGCCGTGATCCTGCTGCCGGCGGGCGGAGGGCCAGGCTAACCCAGCGAGAGGGGGCGCGATCGCCCGTGAGGACAGGGCGACGGCCGCCCCGCCCGTCGCCCGTTTCGCTCAGTCGTGACTGCGCCTCACGCGCCGGCCTTGATGCTCTCGAAAAGCTCGATGTGCTTGCTCTTCAATTCGACCGGCACGAAGACGAAGGGATGCGAGCCGGCAAGCGATTCCTCTGGCGAAGACAGCTCGATCTCCTTGATCAGCGCGGGGTCGACCATATCGAAGCTCTTCTGGTTGGCGGCGCCTAGGTTGAAGACCTCGATCAGGAACTTCCCGGCTTCCGCCGACATGGACGCATTCACGAAGTCGTACTGCGCCTCTTCGCTGGCGTTGCCGTCGCGGAGCGCCAGGCCGCAATTGTAGCTGATCAAGCCTTCCTTGGGCTTGGCCCAGCGGAACGGGATTCCCTCGTCCCGAAGCGGTTGCAGGAACTCGGACCACGCATAACTGATCACCACCTCGCCGGAGGCGATCGCCTGCACGCCCGTCGTCACGTCCGGGTAGTAAAGCCGAACCAGATTGCGCTGCTTGCGAATCATCTCCGCAACCTGATCGAGACGCTCGCCATCCGGGCGATAAGGATCGTCCGAGTGACCGAGCGCCAGCGAGGTGTGCGGGATCACGCAGTCGGTGCTGTCCCAAATCGCGATCCGTCCCGCGAAGCGATCGTCGAAGAGGAGAGACCAGGACTCCTCTTCCGGCGTGATGTCGGTCATGTCGGTGCGGTAGATGAACGACGTGAAGCCCCAATAGAGCGAGATGAAGTACCTCTGGCCGTCGTGATACGCTGGCGCGGGCGCGCGAATGGACTCGAATTGCTCGTCGAGATAGAGCAGCTTCGATTCGTCTATCGGCTTGAGGTCAGCCGTCATCCATTGCGGCATTACATCGATACAGGGTCGAACGATGTCCGCCCCAAAGCCGCCCTTGAGCTTCCCGATACCTTCCTGCTCGTCGGCGAAAAAGGCGTGATCCGGGCTGCCGTGTTTTTCCTCGTAGCCGGGAAAAAGTGACGGATCGTCGAAGCCGGCCCAGCCGAACACCAATAGGTTGTCCGCGGCGCGCACAGGCCGGTTAACGACCGGATACGCGACCAGGCTCAGGCCGAACAAGCCGAGAGCCTTCTGAAACTCCCGCCTGCTCATGCGTCCCGATGTGAGGCGGTCAATCGCTCTGATTCTGCGCAGCACGGCTCCCCTCCCTTGCCCGGCGACATGCCTTATTGCTTATTCGTCGCGCTGTGTGTGGACTTTATGCTATCAAGATTGCCTGGGCCGCGCCATACCGGCCGCCCTACCGAGGCGCCGGCGGCCGCGCGACCCGTGCTTGGACGGACTGCCGCGGAACGATGGGCAACCCACCTGGAGCTGTCTCCCACAGATGGAGAGACCCCGCGACCGGCTGCGACATCCCGGTGCTCGATCTGGCAGGGTTACTTGCGGGGGAGCCAGACGCGCGCGAGCGCCTCGGCCGCGAACTCCGGGAAGCGCTCGAAGAGATCGGCTTTTTCTACGTCGTCAATCATGGCGTTCCCAAGGCGCTGATCGATCACACGTTCGCCGAGACGGCGCGATTTCACGCGATCTCGCAGGAGAGAAAAGACGCAATCGCGATCAACGACGATCATGTCGGATACCTCGGATTCGGCAAGGAAGCTTCCCGCACCTCGGAACACTATACGGGCACGATCAAGCCCGACGTTGCCGAGGCCTTCTTCATGCTGCGCGAGCGGGCGCCGAAGCCGCTCGGTGTCGTAAACCGGTGGCCGGACGATCTACCCGGATTCCGGGAAGCGCTGGTCGAGTATTTCGAGGCTGCGGAGGCGTTGTTTCGCCGTATGCTACCCATCTTTGCGGCCAGCCTCGACCTGCCCTCGGATTACTTTATCCCCGCGTTCGGCGAGTACGAGGCGCTCTCGATGTTGCGCGTTTCGCATTTCCGCGCCAACGACCGGCTTGAAATCAACCAATTCCATCTGGCGCCCCACACTGACAGCACGTTCGTAACCATGCTGCCGACCACCGAAGTCCCCGGCCTCGAGCTGCTGGGACCGACGGGGGAGTGGTTCCCCGCGCCGCCCATTCCGGAGTCCTTCCTGTTCAACTCCGGCGACCTGATGAAGCGCTGGACCAACGGGCGCTTCATGTCCACCGAGCACCGGGTGATCAATCGATCAGGGCGCGATCGCTATTCGATCCCCCTGTTCATTCATCCGAATTCGGAGTTCGTCGTCGAGTGCCTTCCCACGTGTGCCGACGCCCGGAATCCTCCCAAAGAGCCTCCCATCAGCTCGGGAGACTATCTGGCCTGGTACATGAGTCAGAATTTCGAGCACGTGGCGGAAGACTGGATCGAGCCCTAGGCACCGCCCGGCTGCCGCGTTGGTGCATTTCGCAGCGCCGGCCGTACCCTTCGCAGTCAAAACGAGGCGGAACGCTTCGTCCTATTCCAGCGGCAAGGGGGTGGAAGTCGACTATCTTTGCAACCCAATGAATATTAGCTGCTTTTCGCCCTCCTGATTTGCCAGCCCCACACTCCGCCCAACAAGACCGATACCCTCCTCACTCCTGGCAACGGACTGGACTTGGGGACATGGACTTGGGGACGGGCGTTTCTAGAATCGATCGAGAAAGCCACTCACTTGCGAGACGTTGAAGGATGGTGAAGAGCCGAGTCGGTGGGATCGGGTGCATTGGACAGAAGCCGAACTCGTTCGAGGAATCTGATCCACATTTGCCGGATTACAAAGCATGCGCTTCGGGCAGTGCTTTGGCGATCTTGTCGATTCCTTCAGGAATAAGGGATCTGCCGATCACCGAATAACCTAAGCGAATGTGGTTTCGGTTGTTTCTCTCGTCGGAAAACGTGAAGCCTCCGGTCTCGAAGAACACGCCTTCGGCGTCCACCAATTTGCGGAGGGCACCGGCATCCGCCCCTCCCGGCAGCCTGAGCCAGATGCTGCCTCCGCCGTATTCCGGCTTGGTGGAAGCACCCGGAAAATGCCTCTCCAGCGCTTCGTGCATCACCGCGCAACGCTCCTTGTAAATGCCCGTGATCTTGGCGACGAACCGGTCAAAATACCCGCGTTGAAGGAACAGCGCGACGCTTCTCTGGTTGTTGACCGGAGGGTGGCGAAGGATGTGGTGGCGGAGCGCCCTCGCTTCCCGGACGAATTCGCGATCGGCAACCAGATAGCCGATGCGAAGGCCCGGCAAGAGCGACTTCGACAGGCTTCCAGTATAGATGACGTTTCCCCAGCCATCGAGGCTCTTGAGGGCGCGCGGAGGAGTCAAATTGAAACTGATGTCCGCTTCATAATCGTCCTCAATGACGAACTGCCCGTTTTTCTTTGTCAGAGCGAGCAGTTCAATCTTGCGGTCAAGCGGCATTGTGACGGTCGTCGGAAACTGATGACATGGCGTCACGAACAGGCATTTGCAGCCAGAAATGTCGCTGGAGAGAACGAGCCCCTCTTGGTCGATAGGGAGCCGCCTTACCGAGACTCCCTCAATCTCGGCCATATTGATCACGTCCGGATAGCCAGGATCCTCGACACCGATGATTTCGCCGGGTTTCAGCAGAAGCTTTATCGCAATGTAGAGAGCCTGCTGTCCGCCGACTGTGACCAGTACCTCCTCGGGATGAGCGACGATTCCGCGCTTGGCGAGGACGCGCTGAATCAACTGCTCGATCAGCATGTTGTCATCCGTCGCGGAATAGTCAGTCGCCCAATTGGCAAGCTCGATAACATTGACGGAATCGCGCACGCACTCGCGCCAGCTCGTGATGGGGAAGAGCGACGGGTCGGTCAGGCCGCAGACGAAGGGGTAGCGATATCTGACCAGCACATCCGAAGGCTTCACGACACGCTGAAGGTTGAAGCTGCGATCCCTGAAGAACGCCCTGTAGTCGAGCGTCGGCGGTGGCGTGGCGAGGTCGGCCGGAACGTCGGGCTCGAGGGCGTGACCCGGCTCCGTCAGCACGTCCTGGTTGACGTAATACCCTGAGCGGTTCCTGGCCTCGACGAACCCGTCCTGCTTCAGCGCCTCGTAGGCCAGCGTCACCGTCGTCACGCTCACGCCGAGGTCTGCGGACAGCTGCCGAATGGACGGAAGCGGCCGATGCGGCGGGTATTGGCGGTTGACGATGCCGATCGCGAGTTGACGCCGAATCTGCTTCTGCAGGCTCTCCGGCGCCTGGCGGTCGATCACGATCATGTTCTCGTACATCGTCGTCAGCCCCGTGCTCCGTGGAGCGGCAGCCGAACAAGACAGGGTTAACGCACGCGCGCCAGCGCCATCAAGCGCTCACGGCTTCTGCACCCAAAACCTTTCTCAACTGTATGTAGGGGCTCATTTCGCCCAGCGGTAGGTTGAACTCGTGAGGGCCTGAACATTTTCGTCGGAACGCAATTGTCCGGTGCTTCGAGCGGTGGTGTTACGAAAAATGCGACTGCGTAGTGACGAACAGTATCTGGGGATCGAGCGCTCCCTTCAGCGTGCATGGGCGAAAGGAGCGGGGCTGATCGACGAAGAGTTCGAGCAGCCCATGATCGCCGTCGTCAACACTTATCAGGAGTTTTCGCCGGAGAACGTTCACCTCCGGCAAGTTGGCGAAGCGGTGAAGGCAGGAATTCGCATGGCGGGTGGAACACCGTGCGAATTCAACACCTTCCACGTTACCGACAGCGAGACCTTTGCCTCCGCCGGCATGCGCTACGTGCTGCCCAGCCGGGATCTCGTCGCTGACATGATCGAGCTCATGGTCGAAGGCCACCGCTTCGACGCGATGGTGCTGATTGGCTCGGGCGACAAGGTCATGCCCGGAATGGTCATGGCGGTGGCACGTCTCGATATACCCGCCATCGTGTTGTACGGCGGACCCACCAAGGCGGGTATCTATCGGAACCGCAAGGTCTTTCTTGAGACGGTTTACGACGGTGTCGGCGCGCACTTTCTTGGGAAGATTACCGAAGAAGATCTGAAGGGTTTAGAAGACAATCACTTCCCGTTTTCCGGCGCGTGCGACACCGCGACATCGGGCAATACTGCCGGCATCTACACGGAGGCGTTGGGGCTTTCCCTCCCGCAATCCGGCACCTTTCCTGCGGGAAGCAACTACCAGCTTCGCGCAGCGAAATACACCGGCATGAAGATCATGGAACTTGTCCGAGACAATCTGCGCCCATCGGACATTTTGACACGCTCCTCCTTCGAAAACGCCATGCGTGTCGGGCTGGCCGTGGGCGGCTCCACGAACATGGTCCTGCACATGATCGCGATGGCGAGGGAGGCGGGCGTCGGGTTGAGCTTCGACACCTGGGATCGCCTCAGCCGCGAAACGCCGACTCTGGTCAAGCTCGCGCCGTCGGGCTCGTGGGGAGTGACCGAGCTCGGCGAGGCTGGCGGCACGCCTGCAGTCATGAAGGCACTGGGCGACCTCATCCACCCGGACTCGTTGACCGTGAGCGGAAAGACGACCGGCGAGCTGATGGAGCAGGCCGAGATCGAGAATGCCGACTGCATTCGCGACCGGCGCAATCCCGTCGAGAGAGACGGGTCGATCTACATTCTCAAGGGCAGCCTCGCCCCGGGCGGCGCCGTCGTGAAGGCTTCCGGTGTCGACCGCGACATGTGGCAGGCGGTACTGCCGGCGCGCGTCTTCGAGGACGAGGAGGGCGCGATCGAGGCGCTCCGCAGCAACGAGATTTCGACGGGCACCTGCGTCGTGATCCGCAACGAGGGAACGCGGGGCGGCCCCGGCATGCGCGAGATGCTGGGCGCCACCTCCGCGCTGATGGGGGCTGGTCTCGGCAATAGATGCGCGCTTGTCACCGACGGGCGCTTCTCCGGCGCGACACACGGCCCGGCCATAGGCTACGTGACCCCGGAGGCTGCGCGGGACGGGCCGATCGCCCTGGTGGAGGACGGCGATCCGATCCGCATCGACCTCTCGGCCCGAAAGCTGGACCTGGAGGTGACCCAAGACGTTCTCGCGGAACGCCGGCGCAATCACGCGCCGCGACCCGCGCGGGTCTCGCGCGGATACCTGAAGCACTACGCCGAGCACGTGGCGCCCGCCTCCGAAGGCGCAGTGATGCCGCGCTAGGCCATGAACGTTTCAACGACAGGCGCCGTCGTCACCAATGCCGCCTCGACCGGGATCCGGATCGAGCGCGCACTGTTGAAGTCGCTGGCACGCCGCAGCGATCGGCCGGGGCTGCTCTATCTCTCCCTCTGGATGCCCGCGCTGGTGCTCACCGGAGCGCTTATCTGGTTCACCCTGGGGACGGCCTACGTCTGGGGGGCGGTGTTCGTCTTCGGCGTCGTCATGTCGGTGCCGTCCTACGCGCTCAGCCACGAGACGGCGCACGGAACCGCCTTTCGCACGCGCTGGCTCAACGAAGCCGTCTTCTGGTTCACGTCGCTGCTCTACGGCGAGGAGCCGCTGCACCGGCGCTACACCCACACCAATCACCACACGTACACCTGGTACGTGGGCCGCGACAGCCAGATGCCGTTCGACACGCCGCTCACCTTCAAGGGTTGGCTTTACGACATCAGCGGGCTGTCGATTCACAGGTTCCAGTTTCGGGTGCTCTGGCAGCTTGCAACCAAGCGATACACGCCCCTGATGCGGGAGGTGTCGCCTGAGGCGGAACTGCCGAAGATGACCCGCAACGCGCGTCTCTTTTGCCTCATCTACCTCGGCGTCGTTGTCCTGATTGCCTCCGGCTACGGCTGGCCGCTGCTCTGGTTCTACGTGCTGCCGCGGCTCATCGGCGGCCCGATCATGCTGATGTTCAATATCATCCAGCACGCCGAGATGCAGGAGAACTCGCCCTCGATCGTGGACAGCACACGGACCTTCCGGACGAACTGGTTGGGGCGCTTTCTCTATCTCAACATGAACAACCACGTGGAGCACCACCTCTACCCGCAGGTGCCGTTCTACGCGCTCCCCAGGCTCCATGAGGCCGTGGCCGATAAGACGCCGGAGCCCGATCCGGGCTTCTGGCCCACCAATCTCGATCTCTTTTGGGTGGTCATCCGGCGCTCGCTCGGGCGCGGAACCAAGGCCGCCTGGATCCGCCAAGCGCCGCACATGGCCAGCGCCGGCGGCGTCCAGACGAATATCTCGAAGGCGACGATGCAGTGACGCGCAAGCGCATCTACACCTATGGCGGCAAGCCGGCCCGACGCAACTACACCGTAGCCGACATGACCGTGCTGAAGGGCGGCGCCAAGCTGTGCCAGACCTGCCCGGCGACGGAAGAGGAAGCGGCGGCGTGCGAGGCCGTCGGCATCGACGTTCTGAACACGTCGGACGCCGACCTTCCCGCCGTGCGGGCGGGCGCGCCGGAAACCTTCATCATCGCCGACCTGCCGATGACGGCGCACCAGACGCCGGACGACATCATGCGCGCTGCCGTGAAGGCGGCCGAAGCCGGCGCGGACGCGGTCTACACGCCACGCAGCCTGCGCACTGTCGAGATGCTTGCCAACGAGGGGCTTGCCGTTCAGGGCCATCTCGGCCTGGTGCCGCGGCTTTCGACGCGGCGCGGGGGCTTGCGGATCGTCGGCAAGACGGCGGACGAGGCCTTGGAACTCGCGGAGGATTTCCGCCGGCTCGAGGACGCCGGCGCCTATGCGGCCGAGGTCGAGTGCGTGGCTGCCGAGGCACTCGCGACCATCAACCCGCTGACGAAACTGGTCACGCACTCCATCGGCGCCGGCTCCGCCGGCGATGTCATCTTCATGTTCCTCGTAGACATCTGCGGGGAGTCCGATCGTCCGCCGGGACACGCCAAGGCCTTCGCCGACCTTGGGTCGATCCGGGCTCATCTCGCCGTCGAGCGGCGGCGCGCCCTGAGCGACTACAGGCAGGCAGTGATGACCGGCGCCTATCCCGACGCCGCGACCTCGGTCTCGATGCTGCCGAACGAGCACCAAAAACTTCTCGAGGCGCTGGCTGCGCGCTCGGCTTTCAACATCTAGGAGAGCAACGGTGGCCGAATGGGTCCGCGCCTGCGCCTGCAACGACATCGAGCACGAAGATCTCGTCCGCTGGGATCACGCGGGTCACACCTACGCGATCTACAAGGCCAAGGACGGCTTTTACTGCACCGACGGCATGTGCACGCACGAAGAGGAGCACCTCGAGGAGGGGCTTCTGATCGGCCATGTCATCGAGTGCCCCCTTCACCAGGGTCGCTTCGACATCAGGACGGGCGAGGTGATTTCGCCGCCGCCCTTCGTCGATCTCAACACCTATCCGGTGAAGACGGAAAACGGCGAGGTCTACGTGAAGGTCTAGCGCCCTCGCCTGAAGCAACCCTGGGGATTGTGCCCGCAACCAATGCAACAAGGAGGAGATGGATCAATGCATAACCCAATCCGCAAACTGCTATTGCCCGGTATAGCCGCGGCAACTATCGCGCTCGGTGCGGTGGCCTATCAGGCCGAAACTCAGAAGGCCGAGGCGGCGGAGAGCTTCATCTTCGCCCACGCGATGAACGTCGACCACGTGTTCCATGCCATCTCGGAACGCTACATCGCCGATTTGGCGGACCAGAGCGGCATCGAGATCGAGTATCACCCGGGCGGCGATCTCGGAGACTGGACCTCGCTGTTCGAGCAGGCGATGCAGGGTGTCGTCCCGATGACACTCACTTGGGCATCGTCTGAATTCGATTCACGGCTCGACCTCATTTACCTGGGCTACATCGTCTCCAATTGGGAAGACGCGGAGCGGCTTTATGGTCCGGGTGCCGGCATGCTCGACGTGTACAACGACATGCTGGCCGACCTTGGCCTCCATGCCCTTGGAATCATCCCGACTGACTTCGGCTCGGTGGTGATCCGGAAGGGCGTGGGCAAGCTGCCGATGAACTTCCCCGCCGATCCCGACGGCATGAAGATTCGCGTGCCGGGGCTGGCGATCGCCGTCGACCGCTTCAACAGCTTCGGCTTCGCCGCCGTGCCGATCCCGCTTTCCGAGGTCCACACGGCCCTGCAGCTCGGCACCGTGGACGCGCGGTCCTTCTCGACCGCGGTCGAGACCTACACGCTGCGTGACGTTCTCGAAGCCAACATCCTCACCAACGACTACTTCGAAGTCGCCTTCTGGCTGGTGAACAAGGACTGGTGGGATGGCCTTTCCGAAGAAGATCGCACAGCCTTGCAAGCCGCGGCCGACAACACCATCGGCTGGTCCTGGAAGGAAGCCAAGAGCAAGAGCGACGAGTTCCTGCAGAAGGCACGCGATGCCGGCATCAACGTCGTCGATCTCAGCGACGAGCAGATGAGCGCCGCCAAGCAGATCGTCTATGAGAACGAGTGGCCGATGATGGAGGACGTCGTCGGCAAGGACATCATGGACAAGATCCGGCAAGTGGTGGGCGTCGAGTAAGAACGCCCACGTGTCCTCCAGTTACTGCGTCCGGGTGCTTCGGCACCCGGACGGCTTCTTGATCCGGGAAGCGCCACCGTGAAGCGCACGTCCGAACGCGACCCGGACTATTCCGCAGACTCCGAGCAATCGGCCGACGATCCCCAGCTCGAGCGACACGAACCACCCGAACGCCTGAGCCCACTGCCATCGGGCGCATTGGCTGAGAAACTACGCTGGTTGCTCTCCGCCGAGGCGATCGTCCAGCGAATTCTATACGTCTTCATCGTCGGCTTCGGACTCTGCCTTGCCGGGCTGATGTTCACCCAGGTCGTGCTGCGGTACGCCTTTGCCTCGCCCTTCGTGGGGATCGAGGAGCTGTCTCTGCTCTTCGGCGCCTGGTTCTACTTCCTGGGAATTGCTTACGTCACGCGCGACGGCGAGCACATCCACGGCGGCATCCTGACTATGGTGGTGCGCAATCCGAACGGTGTGCAGGCTGTTCGCCTGGTCGTGACCGTGCTCGGCGTCGGAGCGTGCGCCGTGTTCGGTTACTTCGCGATCAAATACGCGCTCTTCGAAATCCAGACCGGCCGGCTCAGCTCGTACATGCGCTGGCCCAAGGGGTTGTGGTCGGCCTCCCTCATCTTCGGCTTCGTGGCGACCACCATCTACATGGTGCTCCAGGCGCTCCACCAGTTCCTGGACCTGAACGCCCGCCTCAGAACGCCGACGCGCAGGTAGCGGTGCTCATCTTCCTCGGCTCCATCGCGCTCGTCGTAATCTTGCTGCTCTCGGAGATGCCGATCGCGTTTGCCTTCGGCATCGGCGCGCTGGTGTTCGGCCTCGCGTCGGGCTCAGACATCTCTTTCTTGATCCCCTTCGCCTATCAGACGACTTCAAGCTTCGCCCTGCTTGCGCTGCCGCTGTTCGTCATGGCCGGCACCATCATGGCCGAAGGCGGAATGTCCGACCGCCTGCTCAATTTCGTGAACGCACTGGTCGGCAGGCTCAAGGGCGGGCTTGGCGCCGTGACAATCGTCACCTGCGCACTCTTCGGCGCGATCTCCGGCTCGTCGTCTGCCGCCATCGCCGCCATCGGGTCGATCATGATCCCGCGTATGGTGCGGGAGGGGTATCCGCCGGGCCACGCGACCGCACTGGTGGCCTGTTCATCGGTGCTCGCGCTGATGATCCCGCCCTCGATCCCCATGATCGTGTTCGCGGTAACCGGGGGGATCTCGGTAGGCGCAGCCTTTCTCTCCACGATTATTCCCGGGATCCTGCTGACAATCGTCTATGTCGGCCTGAACTTCCTGTTCCTGCGGAAGGTGAAGACGATCACGGTCGAGGAGCGGGTCTCGGTTCGTGTTGCGGTTCACAGGGTCGGCACGACGGGCGCCAAGGCATTCTGGGCGCTGCTGCTGCCGGTCTTCATCCTGGGCAGCATTTACTCCGGCATCGCCACGCCGACCGAGGCCGCCGCGATCGCCTTCGTCTACACGGTCGTCGTGGGCTTCGTGTTCTATCGGGGCCTCACTCTGCAGAACTTCCCCAAGGCCATCGGGCGTGCTGCGGTCACGACCGGGTCGATCATCGCGGTGCTGTTCTTCCTGTTCGTCATGAGCCGGGCCATGATTCTGGAACAGGTGCCGAAGGACGTGGCGGACGCGCTGGTTGCGCTGACCGAGAACCGCATCTTCGTGCTCCTGATGATCAACCTGATCCTGCTGCTGATCGGCATGATCGTGGACGACGTGTCCGGCAGCGTGCTCGCGGCGATTGTGCTGCTGCCGGTGGCGACGAAGATCGGCGTCCATCCGATCCACTTCGCCGCGATCGTCGGCACCAACCTCGGCCTAGGCAACGTCTCCCCACCCTGCGCGCCCATGCTCTACATGGCGGCGGGGATTAGCAAACTCTCGCTGGACAAGTATGTCGTGCCGACCATGAAGCTGTTGTGCCTCGGCCACCTGCCCATGGTGCTGATCGTCACCTTCATTCCCGAACTCTCCCTCGCTCTGCCCAGGTTGGTCATGGGGATCGAGTAGGCGGCGGCATTGGTCCGTAAACGAACCAACTCACTTGCTGCGCAAGCAGCCTACGCCAGGAGGAATCAACCATGAGAACTGCACGCGCTCTCTCCCTTGCGCCATCGTCCGGCGAAGAGCTGAGCACCGGCCCGGTTCCGAACGCCCGAAGGCAGGGCCGTGGGCCGGCCATATGGCTCGCCGGCGACCCGAATGATCTCAAAGAGTGGATGCCTCTCGGCATCGCCGGGATCGTCACGAACACGGTCGTCCACAACCAGTACGCGAAGGCCCACGGCGGCGCCATAAACGTCATCAAGAAGTACCTCGACCTCACCGACAAGCCGATCGTCGTCGAGATCGACGGGCACTCGCTTGAGGAGCTCCTGGAGGTCGGCAAGGCGTTCACCGACCTCTCCGACCAGGTCGTCTTGAAGATCCCGTGTACGACGAACGCGCTGAAGGCCTTCATCGTGCTGCGGGAAGAGGGCGTGGAGACGTGCTGCACCACCGTCTTCTCCCTACCCCAAGCCGTCGCCGTGGCCCAGGCGGGCGTCGATCACATCTTGCCCTTCTGCGAGCCGGTCAAGGAAGCAGGTGGCGACCCTACGAAGCTCATCCGCGAGTGCGCCCAGGTCTTCGGCGGCTGGGAGCAGCGACCCTTCATCATGGCCGCCCTCGTCCGCACGGTGGAGACCGCGTATGCCGCCTTCC
>JAPPMY010000253.1 GCA_028818855.1 Rhodospirillales bacterium | reverse complement strand
GCGAGCGCGATCTATCCGGTCAACACGCCGGGCGGCTACCAGCTCCTCGGCCGCACCCCGGTGCCGATCTGGGATACCGAGAAGCGGTTCGACGTCTTCGGCGGGGATATCGTGCTGTTCCAGCCCGGCGACCGGATCAAGTTCGTGCCCGTGACCCAGGAGGGCTACGAGCAGGCGGAAGCCCGCATCGCTGACGGCACCTACCTCTACAACGTCGTCGAGTACCAGCGCTTCTCGGTGCACAACTATCGGCTCTGGATCGAGAAGCTGGACCAGAGCCAGCGCTTCTGAAGCGGGGCCCGGCCCCTGCGGCTTACGGGCCGAGGCTCGCCTTCGGCCCCCGGCCGGCGCCGTGCACCGCCTCCCGGCGCGCGATGTAGAGCCCGCTTGCCACGATGATGGCGGCGCCCAGCCACGTCCACACGTCGATGACCTCGCCGAACCAGAGGAAGCCGACCACGGCGGCGCCGATGAGCTGGCCGTAATCGAAGGGGCCCACCACGGAGGCGCGGCCGTACTCGTAGGCCTTGATGACGCAGTAGTGGCCGAAGCCGCCGAAGATGCCGAGGCCGATGAAGGCGCCCCAGTGGGCAAGGCTCGCCGGCCAGGTCCAGAAGAAGGGGCCTGCGATCGTGGTCGCCACCAGGGCGACGACGATCGTGTAGATCGCGGTCGTCCGGTAGTCGTCCTGGCTCGCAAGCTGGCGGGTCTGGATCTGGAAGAGCGCGTAGGCCGCGGCCGCCCCCAGCACCAGCAGGAACGACCAGTGGATGATCTCGCCGCCCGGCCGGAAGATCACGGCCGCGCCGGCGAAGCCCACCGCCACGGCGGCCCAGCGCCGGGGGCCCACGCGTTCTCCCAGCATCGGCACCGAGAGCGCCACCACCATCAGCGGCGCCGTGAAGAAGGCCATCGTGATCGCCGTGAGCGGCACGTGGGAAAGCGCGATGATGTAGAGCACCAGCGCGACGAGCTGCAGCAACGAGCGGACGAGCTGCAGGCCCGGCCGGTTGCTGCGCAGCAGGCGGATGCCGCCATAGGGGAGGAACAGCGCCAGCATCCACGCCATGTGGACGACGGAGCGCATCCACATGATCTGCACAATCGAGTAGTCGTTCGTGAGCAGGTACTTGACCAGCGCGTTGAGCAGCGGAAAGACGACGACCGCGGTGAGGCACATGAAGACGATGCCCCGGATCGAATCGTCCAGGCGCGCGGGCAGGGCGGTCATCGGTCGGTTCTATGGGATCGCACGTGGCCGTGCCAGAGCAGGGCGCGGGCAGGCTCAGGTCGCCGTTCGTCTCAGTCGTGCCTCCCGGTGGGCGATGTAGAGGCCGCTCGCGATGATCACGGCAGCGCCGACCCAGGTCCAGGTGTCGGGGACCTCGCCGAAGATCAGGAAGCCGAAGATGCTGGCGCCCACGAGCTGGCTGTAGTCGAAGGGGCCGACCAGCGAGGCCTCGGCGTACTGGAAGGCCTTGATGATGAAGTAGTGGGCGAGCCCGCCCACGACGCCGAGCGATACGAACAGCAGCCAGTCCGCCGTGCTGCGCGGCATCTCCCAGAAGAACGGCACCGCGACCGTGGCCACGATGAAGGCGGCAAGGATGGTGTAGACCGCCGTCGTGCGCGGGTCGTCGTAGCCCGCGAGCTTGCGCGTCTGGATCTGATAGATGGCGTAGAAGAACGCGCCGCCGAGGACGAGCAGCGCGCCCCAGTGGACCGCGTCGGCGCCGGGACGGAGCACGATCAGCACGCCCGCGAAGCCGACGAAGACCGCGGCCCAGCGGCGCGGACCCACCCGCTCGCCGAGGAAGGGCACCGATAGCGCCACCAGTATCAGCGGGCCGGTGAAAAGCACCATGGTGACGGTGGTGATCGGTGTCCAGATGAGCGAGACCCAGATCAGCGTGAAGGTGACGAGCTGGGTGAGCGAGCGGGCCGACTGAAGCCACGGACGCCGGCTCGCGAACAGCCGCGGCCCCATCGCCGGCATGAAGAGCACCACCATGAAGCCGAGATGCACGACACAGCGGAACCAGATGATCTGCGCCATGTGGTAGTCGGCGACGAGCGTCTTCGCGAGGGCGTTGAGCCCCGGCAGCCCGAAGCCTGCGGCCAGGCACATGTAGAGGACGCCCACCAGCGGCGCGGCGGATTCGGACCGGGGGGGAGCCATGCGGCTCTTGTAGGCGCCCCGGCATGGGAAGGCCATGCCGGGCGGCGGGCTCAGGCGCCTGCGGGCGCCTCGGCTGGGAGCGGCGGCCTGCCCAGGATCATGTCGGCCGCCTTCTCCGCGATCATGATGGTGGGCGCCGCGGTGTTGCTGCTGGTGATGAGCGGCATGACCGAGGCATCGACGACCCGCAAGCCCTCCGCACCGCGCAGCCGCAACTGCTCGTCCACCACGGCGGTCTCGTCCCGGCCCATGCGGCAGGTGCCGACAGGGTGCCAGACGGTCGTGAGGTTGGCCCTGATCCAGGCGTCGATCTCGTCGTCGGCCTGGGCATCCGCTCCCGGCGCGATCTCGTGGCCGCGGTAGGGGTCGAACGGCGCCTGGGCCATGATTCGCCGCGCGAGGCGCACGGCATCGCGCATCACCCGGCGGTCGGTCTCGGCGCTCAGCGTGTTGGCGTGGATCGCCGGCGGCCGGGAGGCGTCTGCGGAACCGATGCGGATCTCGCCCCGGCTCTCGGGCCTGAGCTGATAGCAGTGGGTGAGGAAGCCGTGCCGGCCCTGCTTCTTGCGGGTCACGTCGAGGGTGAGGCCCGGGATGAAGGTGATCTGGAGATCGGGCGTATCGAGCCCGTCGCGGCTCCGCGCGAAGCCGCCGGCCTCCAGCGCGATCGAGGTGCCGGGGCCGGTTCCGAAGAGGTAGGCGCCCAGGCACGCGAGCGCCGCCCGGTCCGGCCGGAGCAGGCCGTAGAGCGCCACCGGTTGCGTGCAGGCGTTCTGAACGTAGACGCCCGCGTGATCTTGCAGGTTGCGGCCGACGTCCGGGCTCTCCAGGACCACGTCGATGCCGAGGGAGCGCAGATGCTCCGGCGCGCCGACGCCCGAGAGCTGCAGCACCTGGGGCGAGTTGATCGTGCCGGCCGAGAGGATCACCTCGCGCCGCGCGCGGATCTCGCGCCGCTGTCCGCGCTCGCGGTAGGCAACGCCGACGCAGCGCCTGCCCTCGAAGTTGAGCCGCTCCACGTGGGCGCGCAGCACCACGCGCAGGTTGGGCCGCGCGCGCACCGGCAGGATGAACGCGTGGCCCGTGTTCACGCGGCGGCCCCGGTCGACGCAGAAATCCTGCCGGCCGACGCCTTCCTGCACGGCGCCGTTGAAATCGTCGTTGCGCGGCAGGCCCATCGCCTCGCAGGCCTCGAGGAAGACGTCGTAAAGCGGGTTCTTCGACGCGGCGCGGTTGACGCGGAGCGGGCCGTCGGTGCCGTGATAGGCGTCGCGGCGGGAGCCGTGCCCCTCCGCCCGCTTGAAGTAGGGCAGCACGCTCTCGTAGTCCCAGCCGTCGAGGCCGAGCTGGCGCCAGCCGTCGTAGTCGCGGCGGTTGCCGCGCATGTACATCATGCCGTTGATCGCGGACGTGCCGCCCAGCACCTTGCCGCGCGGCCAGGGGATGCGGCGCCCGTCGAGATGGGGCTCCGGCTCGGTCTCGTAGCTCCAGTTGATCGAGCGCATGAAGTAGACGAGCCCCGCCATCAGCGGGATGTGGATGAAGGGATGGCGCGCCTCGCCGCCGGCCTCCAGCAGGGCCACGCTGGTCCCCGGCTCGGCCGAGAGCCGGTTGGCCAGCACGCAGCCGGCGGTGCCGCCGCCGATCACGACGAAATCATGCTCGTCCGCCATGCTTCCCCCCTGCATCGTGGCGGAACGTGTCTTAGACTGCGCCGCCCGCAACCGCCAGCACGGATCCCGCCATGGCCCTCGACACCCTGTTCAGCCCGACTTCGGTCGGCAGACGCGAGCTGCGCAACCGCATCGTGCATGCCGCCACCGTCACCGGGCTCGGCCGTGACCGCGCCGTGACCGACCGCCTCATCGCCTACCACGCGGCGCGGGCGCAAGGCGGCACGGCGATGATCGTGACCGAGCTGATGAACGTCCACCCCACCAGCACCGGCGCGCCGATCCTGGTGAGCATCCACGACGAGGCCAACCTGGGCGGGCTCGCGCGCTGGGCCGAGGCGGTCGAGCGTCACGGCTGCCGCCTGGTGGGCCAGCTCGGCCATATCGGCCGCCAGCAGCTCTGGGGTCTCGATTCCGTGCCGCGCAGCGCGTCCTCGCAGCCGGAGGTGCTCTACTGGAACACCGCGCGCCCGCTGGCCGGGGACGAGATCGCGGGCATCGTCGCGGGCTATGCGGAGAGCGCGGAGCGGCTGAAGCGCGCGGGCTTCAGCGGGGTCGAGCTGCACGGCGCCCACGGCTACCTGATCGCGCAGTTCCTCTCGCCCGCCTGCAACGACCGGACGGACGGCTACGGCGGCAGCTTCGAGGGGCGCACCCGCTTCATGCGGGAGGTCATGGCGGCGGTCCGCGCCGCCTGCGGCGAAGACTTCATCGTCGGCATCAAGCTGCCGGCCGACGAGCGCGTGCCGGGCGGCATCGACCCCGACGAGGCGGAGCGGATCGCCCGCGCCGCCGCGGCCGAAGGCGTGCTCGACTACCTCTCCTTCAGTCAGGGCGCGTTCGGGCCGGCGTTCGACACCCACCTGCCGGACATGCACTACCCGCCCCGGCCCTTCCTGCCGCTCCACGCGCGGCTGCGTGCGGCCGCAGGCGGGCTCCCGGTGATCGGCCTCGGCCGGATCGAATCGGCGGAGGCCGCGGAGGCGGCGCTGGCCGAGGGCGCCTGCGACCTGGTGGGCTTCAGCCGCCTGCTGATCTCGGACGCCGACTGGCCGCGCAAGACGCAGGCAGGGCGCGCCGGCGACGTGCGCGCCTGCACCTTCTGCAACTACTGCTGGGGCGAGATTCACGCTGGCAAGCCCATCCGCTGCTTCCAGAACCCCCTGTTGGGGAGCGCGGGCGAGTCCGGCTGGCAGCCGCCCCCGGCCGATGAGAAGAAGCGGGTCGCCGTGGTGGGCGCCGGGCTCGCGGGGCTGGAGGCCGCGTGGGTCGCGGCGGCGCGGGGGCATGCGGTGACCGTGTTCTCGGCTAGCGCCGAGCCGGGTGGCGCGGCGCGCCTCGAAGCCGGGCTGCCGGGCCGGGCGGACGTGGCGAAGACCGCCGAGTTCCAGCTAAGCAAGGCGGCGGAGGCGGGCGCCGAATTCCGCTGGGGCGAGGCCGCCACGGCGGCGGCCGTGACGGCCTGCGAGCCGGACGCGGTCATCCTCGCCACCGGCTCGCGGATGCGCTGGCCGGCGGCACTGGCGGAGGGTGCCGAGGCCGTCGACCTGCGCCGCGCCGTCGCGGACCTAGCCGGGCGCGATGCCCCGCCCGCGCCGGGCACGGCCGTGCTGCTCGACATGGACCAGACGCCCGCCGTCTACGGCGCGGTCGAGCTGCTGGCGGAGTGCTTCGCCCGCGTCGTCCTGCTGACGCCGGCGCCCGAGAACGCCCGCTTCGTCAACCTGATGTCGCGCATGGGCGTCGAGCGCAGGCTGGCGCTCCTCGGCGTCGACGTGCGCCGGCTCACCGAGCCCGTCGCGCGTGCAGGCGGGCGCGTCACCTGCCGCCACGTCATCACCGGCGCCGAGACCACGATCGAGGATGTCGCGCTGCTGACCTACGCCACGCCGCGAGCCGCACGGGACGAGCTGGCGGGCGCTCTCGCGGCGGCCGGCGTCCCGGTCACGCTCGTCGGCGACTGTCTCCTGCCCCGCGATGCCGCATCGGCCATCCACGACGGCCACCGCGCCGCGCTGGCGCTATAAGGCGAAATTTCATCATGGTCTCGACCCGCACGGCATCAGGGCACTTCGGTTCCTTCGGCGAGAATGGAAAGATAGCGGTCGTAGGCGAACTGTCGTCTGCGAGGCTTGCCGGTCAGCTCGCGCGCGATTCCCTGATCCACCAGTAACTGCATCGCGCTGGTGGCAGTGGGATACGACAGGCCTGTCTGAGCGCGAACCTGAGGCAGCGATACAATGGGCCGCGCTCGCAATGCGTCGTGCACCCGCAGGGCCGAGCCGGCGCGGCGGCCGGCGCGCTGTTGGATGGAAGCTCGGTCGGATGCGAACATTTCAGTAAGGCGCTGGGATGTGGCGACCGCGCCCTCGGCCGTGACCCGCACGCCTTCCAGGAAAAAGGCGAGCCATTCCTCCCAGTCGCCGGTAAGGCGTACGCGGTTCAACAGGTCGTAGTACTCGTTGCGATGTTGTTTGAAATAGAGGCTCAGGTAGAGGAGAGGCTGGCGCAGCACGCCCGCGTTACAGAGCAGGAGTGTGATGAGCAGTCGGCCCACACGTCCGTTTCCGTCCAGGAAGGGATGGATTGTTTCGAACTGGACATGCGCCAATCCTGCTCTGATGAGGAAAGGCGTCCCGTCATCCGCATGGTAGAAGCGTTCGAGCGACGTCATGCAATCGGGCACGGCGGTGTGGGGCGGCGGTACGAAGTCGGCATGTCCTGGACGCGTGCCGCCGATCCAGTTCTGAGTGCGGCGGAATTCGCCCGGTTCCTTGCCGCTTCCTCGCCCGCGGGACAGCAGTACACGGTGAATTTCCTGGATCAGTCGATTGCAGAGCGGAAAGCCCCCCTCCAGCCGACGCAGGCCGTGGTTGAGGGCTGCCACGTAGTTTGAAACTTCGATGACATCCTCGACTGGAACGCCCGGCGCCTCCTCCAGCTCAAACAGCAGGAGGTCCGAAAGCGTGGATTGCGTCCCCTCGATCTGGGAGGAGAGCACGGCCTCCTTGCGCACATAGGTGTAGAGAAAGATGGCTTCGTCGGGCAGCAGTGTCGAGATGGCGTCGAGCCGACCGAGGGCGAGCGTTGCAGCCTCAAGCCTCTGTTGGAGGAAGCCATCCAGAACCAGAGCAGGATTCGGCGGTAGCGGCAGGGGCACGAATGCCTGAACTTGCTCGCCGCCTACGGTCGTGCTCTCGTACCTGCCGGCCACCCCGCGCTGCATGGCGGTACCGCCTTATTCAAGTTTCTTTAGTTGCACGCCGCGTTATTCAAATTTGGGGCGTAAATTTGAATAACCTGTCTGCAGCCGTCTCCGCAACGCAAAGTTCAGTCAGGAATCGCGTCGGCGCCGGGGAGGAGGGCGGCGAACTCTCGCTCGGCGGCCTTGGGGTCACTCCGCATCAGCGCCTCGGTCTGGATCGAGTGGTCGCCGATGCAGACGTCCTCCACACCCTGTTCCAGCGCGTCGCAGATACCGTCTGCCACCGCCTCGGGCCGCTGCTTCTCGCCGTCGAAGCCCGCGAGCATCGGGGTGTCGGTCGAGCTCGGGAAGACGGCGAGCACGTGGGTGCCCTGGGCGGCAAGCTCGGCCCGCATGCTCTGGGTCGCGGACCAGACGGCAGCCTTGCTCGCGGAGTAGGAGCCGCAGAAGGGCGCGTTCACCCGCGCGACCTCGGAGAGCACGTTCGCCATCGCGCCGCCGCCGTTCCGCGCCAGCACAGGCGCGAAAGCGCGGGCCACGTGCAGGTAGCCCCAGTAGTTGATCTCGAACACGGTGCGCGCGGTGGTGAGTGTGGCTGCGCTCATCACTCCTTCCCAGGCGACGATGGCGGCGTTGTTGACCACCAGCGTGACGTCCGCGCATTGCTCGGCGGCCCGCTGCACCGCCGCCTCGTCGGTCACGTCGAGCGCGAGCGTCTCGACGCCTGCGCGTTGCGGAAACGCGGCCTTCGCGAGCGGCGCGGCCAGGTCCGCGGCGTGGATGCGCCGCGCGCCGCGCTCTGCCAGCGCCGCCACGAGGCAGGTGCCGATGCCGCCGGCTGCGCCGGTGACGAAGGCCACGCATCCGTCGATGCGCATGGGATCAGTCGCTCTTGGAGGGGTCGCGGACATCGCTCTTCACCGTTGTGAGTTCCGTGTAGCTGAAGATGAGGCCGGCGGCGTCGAAGCCGCCGTCGACGTTGACGACGCTGCCGGTGAGGTAGGCCGCCTCGTCGCTCACGAGGAAGAGCGCCGTGCCGGCCACGTCGCGGGCATGGCCGAAGCGCTCCAGCGGAATGCGCTCGAGGTAGCGGCGCTCCTGGTCCGGCCCCATGCTGGTGATGCCGGTATCGATGGGGCCGGGCGCGATGGCGTTGACGGCGATGCCGCGCGGGCCCAGCTCGACGGCCATGATCCGCGTCATCTGGTGGATGCCCGCCTTGGTGACGCCGTAGGCGGTCCGCCCGTAGCTGCCGCGCTGGCCCGAGATCGAGCCGATGTTGACGATCCGCCCGCCGCCCCCTGCCGCCATGATCCGCGCGGCCCCCTGCGCGCAGAGGAAGGCGCTGGTGAGGTTGTTGCGGAGCACGCGCTCCCAGTCCTCGAACGAAAGCTCGAGGAAGGCGCCGTGATGGGCGATGCCGGCGTTGTTGATGAGGATGTCCAGGCGGCCGCCGAAGCACTCTTCTGCGTGCGTGAACATGCGCGCCGCGCCCTCGGGCCTGCCGAGGTCGGCGGTGCAGGGCGTCGCCCGCTCGCCGGCCGCGCCGATCTCGTCCGCGGCATCGCGCGCCCGCTCGCCGTCGACATCGGCGAGCAGCACGTGCGCGCCTTCCGCGGCGAAGCGGCGGCCGATCTCGCGGCCGATGCCGCGTCCGCCGCCGGTGACGATGGCCGCCTTGCCCTCCAGCTTCATCGCGTTGGACCCGTCCCGTTCACGGCCCGGCGTATCGGCTGGCGGGGCCGGGAGTCAACCCTCGCAGGCCCCGGGCCGCCGGGCTATCCTCTGCCGGCCACAACGGCGGGCGGGGCTGCATGAGGCTCGAGAGCAAGACGGCGATCGTCACGGGCGCGGGCTCAGGGATCGGGCGCGCGACGGCGCTGCGCTTCGCGAGCGAAGGCGCGGCGGTCGCCTGCGCCGGGCTCAGCGCCGACGACAACATCGCCACCGTGCGCGCCATCGAGGCGGCGGGCGGCAGCGCGGTCGCCATCGAGGCCGACATCATGCAGGACGAGGACGTTGCGGGCATGGTCGCCGCCGCCATCGAGGCCCTGGGTCACGTCGATATCCTCGTCAACAACGCCGGCCAGGCGGTGATCGGCGCCGTCGAGGAGGTCGAGCGGGCGGACTGGGACCGCCAGATGGATGTCAACGTCACCAGCATCTACCGGGGCGCGAAGGCGGTCTGGGGCCACATGCGGGAGCAGGGCGGCGGCGCGATCCTCAACACCGCGTCGGTCGCAGGCCTCATCGGCACGCCGGGGCAGGTGGCCTACGCGACCTCCAAGGGCGCGGTCGTCATGCTGACCAAGTGCCTCGCGCTCGACGGCGCCAGGGACCAGATCCGGGTCAACTGCGTCTGCCCCGGCTGGGTGCAGACGCCGATGGTGGACTACCACCTCTCCCAGCTCGACGATCCGCAGGCGTTCAAGGAGCGGCTGACGCGGCTGCACCCGCTCGGCGTGGGCGAGACGGCGGATATCGCAGGCGGCTTCGTCTACCTCGCCTCGGACGAGGCGCGCTGGGTCACCGGCATCGCGCTCACCATCGACGGCGGCGTGAGCTGCGGGCTCGTGCCCGAGTGACGGCCGGCGCCGGACCCGCCCAGCGACGGAGGCAGGGATGACGGAGAAGCCCGCCGGGCTGCGGCGCAAGCTCACCGACTACGGCGACCCCGGCTTCTCGCTCTTCCTGCGCAAGGCCTTCGCCAAGTCGATGGGCTACACCGAGGCCGAGCTGGACCGCCCGGTCATCGGCATCGCGAACACGGGCAGCGGCCTCGTGAGCTGCCACGGCACGGTGCCGGCCCTGATCGATGCGGTGGAGCGCGGGGTGACGGCCGCCGGCGGGCTGCCGCTCACCTTCCCCACGATCTCGCTCGGCGAGCCCTTCATGCACCCGACGACCATGCTCTTCCGCAACCTCATGGCGATGGACACGGAGGAGATGATCCGCGCCCATCCCATCGACGCGGTGGTGCTGATCGGCGGCTGCGACAAGACCGTGCCGGCCCAGCTCATGGCTGCGGCGAGCGCGGGCGTGCCCGCGATCCAGCTTGTCACGGGGCCGATGCTGACGGGGAGCCACAAGGGCGAGCGGCTCGGCGCCTGCACCGATTGCCGGCGCTACTGGGGCGCGCACCGGGGCGGCCGGGTCGACGAGGACGAGATCGCCGAGGTCGGCGGCCGGCTCATGCCGTCTGCCGGCACCTGCATGGTGATGGGAACGGCCAGCACCATGGCGTGCGCGGCGGAAGCGCTCGGCATGATGCTGCCGGGGAGCGCCGCGATACCCGCGGTTCTCGCAGACCGCCAGCGCGTGGCGCGGGAGAGCGGGGCGCGGGCCGTGGCGATGGCCGCCGAGGGGCTCACGCCGGAGCGCATCCTCACGCCGGCCGCCTTCACCAACGCGCTCCGGGTGCTGCTCGCGGTCGGCGGCTCCACCAACGCGGTGATCCACCTTGCCGCCGTCGCCGGGCGCTGCGGCTTCGACCTCGACCTCGACCGGCTCGACCGGCTCAGCCGCGAGACCCCGGTGCTGGTCGATCTCAAGCCCTCCGGCCAGCACTACATGGAGGATCTGAACAGGGCCGGCGGGCTCACGTCGGTGTTGCGCGCGCTCGCCGATCAGCTCGATCTCGGCTGCATGACCGTGACCGGGCGCACGCTCGGCGACGAGATCGCCGCCGCACCCGCCCCCTGGCCGCAGGACGTGGTGCGGGAGCGGAACGAGCCCATCTATCCCGAGGGCGGCATCGCGGTGCTGCGCGGCAACCTCGCGCCGGACGGCGCCATCATCAAGCAGTCGGCGGCGACGCCTGCGCTCTGCCGGCACACGGGCCGCGCGGTGGTCTTCGACTCCTTAGCCGACCTCACGGCGCGGATCGACGATCCCGCGCTCGACGTGACGCCCGACACCGTGCTGGTGCTGCGCAACGCAGGGCCGAAAGGCGCGCCGGGCATGCCGGAGGCCGGATACATCCCGATCCCCCGCAAGCTCGCGACGGCGGGCGTGAGCGACATGGTGCGGCTCTCGGATGCGCGGATGAGCGGCACGGCCTTCGGCACCATCGTGCTCCACGCCGCGCCCGAGGCCGCCATCGGCGGGCCGCTCGCGCTCGTGGAGGACGGCGACCGGATTGCGCTGGACGTGGAAGCGCGCTCGCTCACGCTGGACGTGCCGCAGGCGACGCTGGATGAGCGCCGCGCGGCGTGGCGGCCTCCGCCGCCTCCCGAGGGCGCCGGGCGCGGCTACCTCGCGCTCCACCTCGCTCACGTCGAGCAGGCGGACCGCGGCTGCGACCTGGATATCCTTTCCGCACCGCGTACGGGTCAGGCGGTGCCGGTCTGAGCGCTCGGGCTCAGTCGTCGAGCAGGGCCGCGAGGTCGGGGAGGCGTGGGACCACGGCGACCGGCGCGCCTTCGGCAAAGAAATCCGGCGTGCCAATGCCGACGAAGGGGATGCCTGCCAGCGCCGCCTGCTGCATGTCGGTCTGGGAATCGCCGGCGAAGAGGGCATCGGCCGGGGACAGGCCGCGCGCTTCGAGGAACCGCGTCATGTGGACGTGCTTGGGCGCCTCGCGCGTCGCCCCGTGGACGGAGGCGAGGCAGGAGGCGAGGCCGAAGCGGGCCAGTTGCCGCTCGGCCTCCTCGCCCGGCACGCCGGTCACCACGGCCACGAGCCGCTTCGCCGCCTGGGCGACGATGAAATCGTGAACGCCGGGGAAGAGGCCGACCGAGTCGTTGATGGCGTCGATGCGCGCAAGGAAGGCTTCGACGATGCGTGCGCGCGTCGGCGCGTCGAGCGCCTGGCCCGTCAGGTCCCGGTAGATGCGGTCGAACTGCGCCTCTCGTCCGCTGCCTGCATGGCGGTGGAAGCCGTCGGCGATGGCGACGCGATCGCCGCTGTAGGGCGCGAAGGCGTCCGCGATGGCGTCGGCCTTGGGCCCCATGCTGTCGACGATCACGCCGTCATAGTCGAGAAACAGCACCTTGACCGGCATCCTCCGCGCTCCGCCCCCGCCGTTTGACCTGGGCGCCATAGTGCCGCAAAACCGCCCCTCTGCCGAATGGAGGGCACGATGACGGCGCCCCACGAGAGGCTGCGCGCCAGGCTCGGCGACCCGGCGCTCTACCTCGACGACCCGGCCGACACGGCCCGCTACGCGCGCGACTGGATCGGAAAGTACGTGGGCCCGGCGCCGCTCGTGGTGCGCCCGCGCTCGACCGGGGAGGTGGCGGCGGTGCTGGCCGCCTGCACCGAGCTGGACGTGCCCGTGGTGCCGCAGGCCGGCAACACCGGGATGGTGGGCGGCAGCGTGCCGCGCGCGGGCGAGGTGGTGCTGAGCGTCGAGCGCATGAGCGCGATCGAGGAGTTCGACGAGGCATCCGCGACCGTGCGCGTGCAGGCCGGCGTTGTGCTGGAGACGCTGCAGAACTTCCTGGCCGAGCGGGGCTACGACATGCCGGTGGACCTCGGCGGGCGGGGCTCGTGCCAGATCGGCGGCATGATCGCCACCAACGCCGGCGGCGTGAAGGTTCTGCGCTACGGCCACATGCGCGAGCAGGTGCGGGGGCTGGAGGTCGTGCTCGCCGACGGCACCGTGGTGAGCGGCCTCAACATCCTGAAGAAGAACAACACCGGCATCGACCTGAAGCAGGTCTTCATCGGCTCGGAAGGGACGCTCGGCGTCATCACCCGCGCCGTGCTGCAGGTGCAGCCGGCGCCGGAGGCGTTTCAGACCGCGCTCGCGGGCCTCAGCCAGCGCGAGCAGCTGCCCGCGCTGCTGCAGGCGGCCCGCGCCCGCTTCCCCCGGCTCTCGTCGCTGGAGTTCGTCGACGGGGCGACCGTGGCCTACGTGCTGCAGGCGGACCCGGAGTTGCGCATCCCGCTTGCAGGCGAGCACGCGAGCCTCGTCGTGATCGAGGAGGAGTCAAGCGCAGGCGAGGCCGCGGGCGAAGCCTTCGCCGCCGGGCTGGAGAGCCTGCTGGTGGACGGGCTGATCGCGGACGCCGTGGTCGCGGGCTCGGAGGCGCAGGCGCGGGCGATCTGGCGCGTGCGCGAGGCGCCGACCGAGGCGGTGAGCCGGCGCGGGCTCACCCACAAGTTCGACGTGACGGTGCCGCCGGGCGTGATCCCCGCCTTCCTCGGTGAGATGGAGGCGCTGGCCGCGGGCTTCGAGGGCGTGCGCGTCGTCCTCTTCGGTCATCTGGGCGACGGCAACGTCCACGTCAACATGGCGCAGGAGCCGGGGCTCGCGGACGCGGACTTCCTCGCCATGGAGCCCGCGCTGGCGGACGCGATCTACGGCGCCGTGCACGCGCGCCAGGGCAGCATCAGCGCCGAGCACGGCATCGGCGTGATGAAGCGCGCCTACCTTTCGCTCGCGCGCACGCCCGAGGAGATCGCGCTGATGCGCACGCTGAAGAACACCCTCGACCCCAAGGGCATCCTCAACCCCGGCGTGATCCTCGACTGATCCCGATACCGCGCGCCTGCAGGCATCCCTACCTCACCCCGGCCCTCTCCTCCCCAGGGAGGAGAGGGAGAAGGGGCGGTGCCGTATTGTGTTCCCCCTCCTCCTGGGAGGAGGGGGACAGGGGGAGGTGGGTGACGTTGCTCAGCCGAGGTTGCGGTCCGCCATCACCTCGCGGATCGCCTGCTCCGCCACGTCGACGGTGCGGTCGACGTCCTCGCGGGTGGCGACGAGCGCCGGGCCGAACTCGATCGCCGTGCCCTCCTCGCCGCCGAGCACGCCGAGATCGGCCATGCGCCGCGTGATGGCCTTGACCGTGTCGTCGGTGAACGGCGCCCTGGTCTTCTTGTCGACCGTGAAGTCGATGCAGGTCCACATGCCGAGGCCGCGCACGTCGCCGACGATGGGCAGTTCCCGCAAGCGCTGCATCTGGTCGAGGAAGTAGGCGCCGGTCTCGCGCCCGTGCTGGATCAGGTTCTCGCTCTCCAGGATGTCGAGGGTCGCCATCGCCGCGGCGCAGGCGCCGGGGTGGCCGTTGTAGGTCTGGATATGGGTGAACACCGGCAGCGCGTCGGCCACCCTGCGGCTCGCGGTCGACGCGCCGAGCGGGAAGTAGCCGGCGGTGATCGCCTTGGCCGTGCTCATGATGTCGCACTCGATGCCCCAGTGCTCGAGCGCGAACCAGTAGCCGCAGCGGCCGAAGCCGGTGATCACCTCGTCGCCGATCAAGAGCACGTCGTACTTGTCGCAGACCGCCTTGACGCGGGCGAAGTAGTCGTCGGGCGGTACCTGCACGCCGTCGCCCTGCATCACCGGCTCGGCGATGAAGGCGGACACCATCTCTGGCCCCTCGTGGATGATGTGCTGCTCCAGGAAGTCCACGCAGTAGTCGCAGACCTCCGACGAATCCATGCCGAAGGGCGTGCGGTAGAGATTGGGCGCGGGCACGCGGCTGTAGCCGGGGACGCCCGGCTCGGTGATGGCGCGGGTGCCGAGATAGTCCGTGCACCCGATCGCGCCCATGGTGGCGCCGTGATAGGCGTTCCAGCGCGAGATGACCTTGTGCGCATGCGGCTTGTCGCCCTTGGCGATGTGGTACTGGCGGGCCAGCTTGATCGACATCTCGTTGGCCTCCGACCCGCTGCCGGCGAACACCGTCGCGGTGAGCGAGCCCGGCGCGAGTTTGGCTATCCGGGCCGAGAGGTTGACCGTGACATCGACGACGTTGGCGACGGTGCCGGCGTAGTGGAGCTGCATGAGCTGGTCGTAGATCGCGCGCGCAATGCGCTCCTGCCCGTAGCCCAGCGAGCCTGCCCTGGTGTGGCAGCTCATCATGTCGAGGTAGGTCTTGCCGCCCGCGTCTGTGATCTCCATTCCTTCTGCGCTCGTGAAGATCATCGGGCCTTGCTCGCGAACATCCTGCTTGCTCACGAGAGGGAACAGGTAGAAGTCGAACGCGTCGCGGGTGAGCGCGTCGAGATTGGAGGTTGCCATTCGATATCTCCTCAGGCCGGGCGGTTTGCGTGCGGGCGATCTTGGGGCGCCAAGGCGCGCGCTGCAAGCGGCGCGGGAGGCTTTCCCTCGCGCCCGCGACCCTTCAGGCGCGGGCGACATTCTCTCGCGTCCGCGACCCTTCAGGCGCGGGCGACATTCTCTCGCGTCCGCGACCCTTCGGGCGCGGGCGGCCTTCTCTCGCGCCCGCGACCCTTCGGGCGCGGGCGACTCCCTCAGGCCGCGTCGTCGCTCTGGCGGAAGGGGCCGTGCCGCTCCAGCACGGCGATCTCGCGGTCGATCTCCCGCGTCTCGTGGTCGAGGTAGTTGGCGACCGCGTCGCGCAGGCTCTCGTTGGCGACCCAGTGGGCGGAATAGGTGGGCACGGGCAGGTAGCCGCGCGCGAGCTTGTGGGGCCCTTGCGCGCCGGCCTCGACCCGGCCGAGCCCGTGGGCGATGGCGTAGTCGATGGCGCGGTAGTAGCAGGCCTCGAAGTGCAGGAAGCGATGCTCCTCGATGCAGCCCCAGTTGCGGCCGTAGAGCGCGTCCGAGCCTGCGAGGTTGAGCGCGCCCGCGATGGGCTTGCCCGCGCGCTCCACCATCACCAGCACCACCTGGTCGGCCATCCGCTCGCTCAGCAGGCTGAAGAACGCGCGCGTGAGGTAGGGCACGCCCCACTTGCGGCTGCCGGTGGACTGGTAGAAGACGAAGAAGGCATCCCAGTGGCGCTCCTCGATCTCCGGACCTGAGAGCGCGGTGATCGTGAGGCCGGCGTCGGCCACCGCCTGCCGCTCCTTGCGGATCTGCTTGCGCTTGCGCGAGGCGAGGCTGGCGAGGAAGTCGTCGAAGGTGCCGTAGCCCTCGTTGAGCCAGTGGAACTGGATGCCGGTGCGTTGCAGGAGCCCGGCCTCGCCCATCAGGTCGAACTCGTCCTCTGTGGGGAAGGTGACGTGGAGCGAGGAGACGCCGGACTGGTCGCAGAGCCCGACGCAGGTGGAGAGCAGGGCCGTCCGCACCGCCTCTGCGCCGGGGCCGGGCGGGGCCAGCAGGCGGGGGCCGGTCACCGGCGTGAACGGGACCGAGACCTGGAGCTTGGGGTAGTAGCGCCCGCCCGCGCGCTCGAACGCGTCCGCCCAGCCGTGGTCGAACACGTACTCGCCGTAGGAGTGGTTCTTGAGATACATCGGCACCGCGCCGAGCACGGCGCCGGCCGCGCTCTTGAGGACGATGTGCCGGGGGTGCCAGCCGGTCTCCGCCGTGCTGGAGCCGCTCTCCTCCAGCGCCCAGAGGAAGGCGTGGCGGACGAAGGGGTTGTCGCGGCCGGCGCAGCGGTCCCAGTCGGCCTCGTCCACCTGGGCGATCGAGCTCAGGACATGCGCTTCGACGGCGGCCTCGTCGGGCTCCCCATCCGGCGCCGGGATGTCCTCGCCGGCGCCGCTCGCGTCGCCCGTTTCACGGCCGGCGGCCATGGTCACTGCATCTTGGCGCCCGAGGCCACGAGGTCGCGCATGTCGGTCTTGAGGTGGATCAGCGCGGGGCCCTGCGCCGCAAGCGCCCCCTCCAGGGCCGGGGCGAACTCCTCGGTGGCGGCGACCGTCCAGGCGTCGGCGCCCCAGGCGCGGGCCGCGGCGGCGAAGTCCGGGCGGTCGAGCGCGATGCCGTAGGTGGCGTCCGCGCCGTAGCGGTTGAACTGGTGCATGGCGATGGTGCCATAGCCGCCGTTGTCGCAGACCAGCACGACGATCGGCAGCCGGTTGCCGACCGCGGTGATCAGCTCCTGCCCGGTCATGCCGAAGCCGCCGTCGCCGGCGAGCGCAATCACGCGCTTGCCGGGCCGCGCGAGCTGCGCGCCGATGGCGCCCGGCATGGCATAGCCCATCGCGCCGACCGCCGGCGCGGCCTGGGACAGCGGATGCTCGTAAGGGTAGTGGCGGAGCAGCCAGGTGGAGAAGTTGCCGGCGTCGTTGACGATTGTCGCATCCGCCGGCACCTGCTCGGCGAGCGCCTGCACCACGTGAGCGAGGTCGACCGCGCCGAGCGCCGGTGCGGCGACCTTCCGGCGGAACCCATCGAAGGCCGCACGCTGGCGCGCGCGCCAGGCGCTTCGGGATGCCGGCGGGGCGTCCGGCGCGGCGGCGCGCAGAGCCTCCAGGACCGACGCGATGTCGGCACACACCTGCAGGTCGGCGCCGGCGGCGGCCAGGGCATCGCCATCGGGGTAGACGTGAATGACGAACCGCGCCTCCTCCATCACGCGGTCGTCGACCGTGGTGGCGAGGTCGAGCCGGGTGCCGAGCGCCAGCACCAGGTCCGCCTCGGCCAGAAGGGCCTCCTGATAGGGAGGCAGCGCCAAGCCGAGTGTGCCGAGATAGGCCGGGTTCGCGCACGGCACCACGCCCTGCTGGCGGAAGGAGCTGAGCACGCCGCAGCCATAGGCCTCGGCGAAGTCGGCAAGCGCTTCGTTGGCGCCCTCGAAGCCCACCATCTCGCCCGCGAGCACGACGGGGCGCTCGGCGCGCGCGAGGTGGCGGGCGATGTCGTCCACCGCCTCCGGCGCGGGCGGGCGGGCGCCGCGCGCACGCGGCTCCGGCGGCGGCGCGTTGCCGGCCGCGCCCTCGGGTTCGTCCTCCGGCACCCGGGCGGCGCCCGGGCCGGGGCGGCCCGCCACGGCGGTAGCGTGGGGCACCCCGGCGGCGG
>JAPPMY010000003.1 GCA_028818855.1 Rhodospirillales bacterium | reverse complement strand
TCTTCTACGGCGACACCAAGCCGTTCGGGAAGGTCAGCGTGTTCGCGAAGATCGTCGACGGGCTGGAGCACCTGAAGCCTGCGGGCAAGAGAATTCTCGCCAAGGGGCCGCTGCCGGTCCGGCTCGAACTCGTGCAGGAAGGGTAGGACCATGGCCGCTGCGGAAACCACCGCGATCATCGAGCGCCTGCAGCGCTTCGGCCGGCGCAACTGGAGTTCCGAGCCCGGCGACGTCACCCGGCTGCGCGCCCACAACCTGCCCCCGATGGGGAACCTGCCGCCCGTGCTCTACGCCAACTTCAACACGTTCTGGATGGGCGAGAACATCCAGGTCGTCCGCCAGCTCGCGCTGGAGGAGGCGCTGCCGCCGGCGGCGCTCAACCAGATGGCGGCGGCGCTGCTCAACCGCCATGCCGGGCGGCTCGCCAAGTGGAAGCTCACCAACACGGTCAAGCTCGTGCGCGAGCTTGCTGCCTACTTCGAGGCCGGCGGCGCCAAGAGCCACGACGAGGTGGCGCAGGTCTGCGAGGCCGCGATGGTGGCGTTCGACCGGATCAACTCGTGGATCGACGCGATGATCCCGTGGGCGCACTTCGACAGGAAGGTCAAGCTGCTGGACGCGGCCGGCTGACGCGGGCGCAGGGGGGCGAGGGCCATGTGCGGCGTCGGCGGCGTCTTCTTCAAGACCACCGAGCATCATCGCAAGACGGGCGAGATCGCCTACCACGTTCTGGACGGCATCTACCGCCGCGGGCCGGATTCCACCGGGCTCGCGTTCGTCCAGCCGGCCGCCGAGGATCGCCTCTACGTCGGCATCAACTGCGAGGAGCCGGGCGGCGGCGGGCGGGCGCTCGCGCTGCTCGACGAGCTCGGCCGGGTGGAGAGCGCCACCGACGGTGAGGGCTACATCCGCACGACGGTCCGCTACGGCGGCGACGATGCGGCGCTGGTGGACGCGATCGATGCGCTCGGACCCGCCTACAGCGTGGCCAGCATCGGCCACCGGCTGGAGGTGCTGAAGCACCTGGGCGGCGTCGAGAACCTCGAAGACAAGTTCACCATCAGCAATTACGACGGGCCGATGGCCATGGGGCTCACCCGCTACGCGACGGAGAGCCAGATCGACTTCACCCACGGGCAGCCGCTTTCGGCGAGATTGCACCGCGATCTCGCGATCATGCACAACGGCCACATCACGAACTTCCACCACCTCCGCTACCACTACGAGCGCGCGGGCTACACCTTCACCACGAGCAACGATTCGGAGGTCATTGCCGTGGCGCTGGTGGACGAGATGGGGAAGGGCGCGAGCTTCCGCGAGGCGCTGGAGCGTTCCGTCTCGATCCTCGACGGCTGCTTCACCTACATCGCCGCGACGGCGGACGAGGTGGGCGTCGTCAAGGACCCTTATGCAGCGAAGCCCCTGGTGGTGGGCGAGACGGAGCGTCTCGTGGCGGTCTCGTCGGACTGCTGGTCGCTGCGCGACGGCGTGGGCGAGGACATCGAGGTGTGGGAGCCGGGAGCCGGCGAGGTGGTGACATGGCGGCTTCCAATTCACTGACCATCGACTGCGCCGGGCGGCAGACGCGCGCGATCAACGAAGAGATCCGCCGCGCCGCGGACGACGGCGTGCCGCAGGTCGAGCTGCTCAACCCGCAGGCGCGGCACAACCTCGGCGTCTCGATCCTGAAGCCCATTCATCTCGTCTATCGCGGCCACGTCGGCTCCTACACGGTCGGTCTCTGTGACGGGGTGACCGCCGAGATTCACGGCACCGCCGGCTGGGGCCTGGCCGACAACCTGATGAACGGCGAGGTGGTTGTGCGTGGCAACGCCGCCACCTCGGCGGCGCCCTCCATCCGCGGCGGGCGCGTCGTCGTGCGGGGCGATGCCGGGCCCAGGTCCGGCATGATCCTCAAGAAAGGCGAGCTCATCATCGGCGGCAATGCCGGCTACATGTCCGGCTTCATGATGCAGAACGGCCGCATGATCGTCTGCGGCGACGCCGATACGGGCCTCGGCGATTCCATGTATCAGGGCGTGATCTTTCTCGGCGGGCGAGCCGAAGAGCTTGGCTCCGGGCTCGAGCAGGTCGACGCCGAGAACGGCGAGTTGGAAGAGGTGGCGGAACTGCTCGACCGCTTCGAGATCAAGGCGCCCAAGTCGTTCCGCAAGCTCCAGTCGGACCGCAAGTTGTGGCACTTCAACAAGCACGACTTCGCGGCCTGGAAGGACGTGCTATGAGCGAGACCCCGAGCGAACCGCCGCCTGCGCGTGCGGGCGATTCCAGCGTCCAGGTTCTGGACGAGGCGGCGCCCGCGCCCAACGGCGCCTACCCGCGCCCGCACGGCTTCAGCGGCGTCTGGCCGCCGGAGGTGATCGAGGAGATTCAGGAGAAGGCGGCGCTCGGGCGCTACCAGATTCGCGGCCAGGCGACCAAGCGGCAGGGCCTGCCCTCCTTCGACGACCTCGTGTTCGTGCCGGCCGGCCTCTCGCGCATGCCGCTCGAAGGCTACCGCGAGAAGTGCGACACGCGCGTGGTCATCGGCGAGGGCAATTGCGAGAACCCGCTCGTGCTGGAGCGCCCGATCATGATCGCGGGCATGAGCTTCGGCGCGCTCTCGGTCCATGCCAAGCGCGCGCTCGGCACGGCTGCGAGCCGCTGCGGCATCTCCACCTGCACCGGCGAAGGCGGCATGCACCACGAGGAGCGCCGCTACTCCGACAAGCTGGTGATGCAGTACCTGCCGAGCCGCTACGGCATGAACCCCTACGACCTCAAGAAGGCCGACATGATCGAGATCGGCGCCGGTCAGGGCGCCAAGCCCGGCACCGGCGGCGTTCTTCTGGGCCTCAAGATGTCGGACGAGGTGGCGGAGATGCGCGACCTGCCGCAAGGCGTGGACCAGCGCAGCCCCTGCCGCCACCCCGACTGGATGGGCGCGGACGACCTCTACATGAAGCTGGAGGAGATCCGCGAGGTCACCGAATACAAGGTGCCGCTCTCGATCAAGGTCGGCGCTGCGCGCATCGCCAACGACGTGCGCATCGCGGCGAAGGCGGGCGTCGATGCCATCGTCTTCGACGGCATGGAGGGAGGCACCGCGGCGTCGCCCACGATCCAGCTCGACCATGCAGGGATTCCCACGGTCGCCGCCATCGCCGAGGCCGCCGAGGCGCTCGCCGAGGTGGGCCAGAAGGACAGGATGAAGCTCATCGTGGGCGGCGGCATCCGCAACGGGGCGGACGCGGCGAAGTGCATCGCGCTTGGCGCGGACGTGGTCTATCTCGGCACCGCGCCGATCATCGCCATGGGCTGCCACAAGCCGATCTATCTGGAGGACTACGCACGGCTCGGCACCTCGCCCTACGAGTGCCAGCACTGCCACACGGGCCTCTGCCCCGTCGGCATCACCACGCAGCTGCCGAAGCTGATGGAGCGGCTCGACGTGGATGAGGCGGCCGACAGCGTCACCAACTATCTCAACGCGCTCACCATGGAGATCCAGCTCTTCGCCCGCGCCTGCGGCAAGAACCGGGTGAGCGATCTCGACCCCAATGACCTCCGCGCGCTCACCCACGACGTGGCGATGATGACCGGCGTCGACATGGTCGGCCTCGGCGGCCGCACGCCGTGGTGGAAGAAGTTCTAGGCTGCTGATCTAGGGCGCAGGGGCAGGGTCTACCCAGGCGGCGAAGGTTGCGCGAATCGTTGCGTCGTCGGCGCCCGACATCAGGAGCAACGTCAGCAGCAGGCGCGCCTTGAGGCCGTCGAGCCAGCCGGCGCTGATGAGCCCGCGGGCCAGCAGGTCGATCTCCGAGCCCTTGAAGTCGTAGGTTCGGCGCAGCATCTCGCCGGCTCCCGTGCGGGAGGCCATGACCACCGGCACGCGCCCGGCTGCGTCTACGAGCTTGTCGGCGACCCAGTGGGCGGCATGGCCGCCGCCGGTGCACTCCATCACGATCCCCCGGTAGCCCGCATCCAGCGCGTGGTCGATCAGCCGGCCGTCGTCGCCGAGCGTCACCGTGAGCAGCGCGACCGGAACGGGCTCTGCGTCGCGGGCCACGGCGAGGGCGTGGCGGGGGCCCGGAAGGCCGCCGAGCCGCACCGCTCCTTCCGCGAACCAGCCGAGCGGCCCCAGCGGGCGCGAGCGGAAGGCCGCGGGGTTCGAGGTCTCCGCCTTCTGCACGAAGCGCGCGGCGTGGATCTCGTCGTTCATGACCACCATGACGCCGAGGCCGCGCGCGGGCCCGTGGGCCGCGAGGCGGACGGCATTGAGCAGGTTGGCCGGCCCGTCGGGGCCCGCGAGCGTCGGGTTGCGCATGGCGCCGGTCACCACCACGGGCGCATCGAGGGCGAGGATGCGGTCGAGCACGAAGGCCGTCTCCTCCATCGTGTCGGTGCCGTGGGTGACGACCGCGCCGTGGGCGCCCTGCGCCACAGCGTGCTCGATGGCATCCGCCAGCGCGAAGAGATCGGGGATCGTGACCTCGGGGCTGGGCAGCAGGCGGAAGGTCTCCGCCTCAACGGCCGCGACCTCGGCGAGCTGCGGCACGGCCTCCACCAGCGCGTCGGCACCCAGCGAGGGCGTGACGCCGCGCGCCCCCTGCCCGGCCATGGCGATGGTCCCGCCCATGGCGAAGACGGCGATTTTCGGCAGCATGAGGCACTCCTTGGCTTGGGCTGGCGGGAAGCGGACCCGGGCGCAGGGCCGGCTACCGATATCGTTTCGACGCCGGTTCCCGAACAGGCTACCCTGAAACCATGACGACGCGCACCGTGACACGCCGCCTGGCGTTGGGTGGATTGGCCGCTGCGGCAGCCGCTTCGTTCCTTCCGCGAGCGGGCGTCGCCGCCTCGGGCTACGCGTTCACCGGGCCGGCCGCCGATCGCGGGCTCGGCCTTGCGTTGCCCGCGCGATGCACGCCCGGCACGCGCGCGCGGTCGGCGGGGCCGTTCTACACGCCAGAGACGCCCCGGCGGGATAGTCTGCGCGAGCCGGACACCGTCGGCGAGCCGCTCGTCTTCCAGGGCCTGCTGCTCTCGCGCGACTGCCGGCCGCTCGCCGGCGCCGTGATCGACATCTGGCATGCCGACGAGCACGGCCACTACGACAACCGGGGCTTCCGATATCGCGGGCACCAATTCACCGACGCCGCCGGCGCCTTCCGCATCGAGACGATACGGCCGGGTCACTACACCGGCCGCACGCCGCACATCCACGTGCGGGTGCAGGGGGAGGGGACCCCGCTGCTCACCACCCAGGTCTTCTTCCCCGACCTGGAGCACGAGAACGAGAGCGACTGGATCTATCGGGGCGACCTCGTGATGAGCCTCGACCGTGCCGGCGGTGCCTGGCGCGGGCGCTTCGACTTCGTGCTGCCGACCGCCTGAGAGGCCGGTCAGATCGAGTGCGCGGCCTTATCGCGGCGCTCGATCCCGCGGTGCAGACAGAGCAGGCCGACGACTGCAGCGCTCACGGCGCCGAGGAGCCAGAGCCCCGCGTCGAACCCGCCCGTGAGGTCCGACGCCGCGCCGATCGCGAGCGGCCCCAGCACACCGCCGATCTCCGCCGCCGAGAAGAAGAGCCCGACCGCTGCGCCCGTGTTGCGGGGATCGACGCCGCGCGTTTCCATCAGGACCAGGATCAGGACCGCGATCAGCGAGCCGCGACCGATGCCCTGAAGGATCATCGCCACCACCAGCGCCGGGGTCCCGGCAACCAGCAGCATCAGCGCGCCCGCGCCGCCGCAGAGCGACAGTCCGAACAGGATCGTGAAGCGCCTGGAGGGCGTCGCCAGTCGCGGGATCAGCAGCGCGCCGACGATGCCGATGGCGGTCGGGGCCGCCGACCAGATGCCCGCCACGTCCGGCGCCATGCCGCCCGTGCGCAGGATTTCCGGCAGCCAGTTGCTGAGCGCGTGGTGAAAGAAGAAGGCGCCGATGCTGATGGCGAGGATGACCTGGATGTTCGGCAGGCGCAGCAGCCTGGCGAACACGGCCAACTGGCCCGCGACCGTCTCCCGACGGCGGCCTGCGCGCTCCACCACGCGGTTGATGGGGTGGCTCCCCAGCAGGAACCAGGCGAGGCCGGTGGCGAGGATGAAGCCCGCATAGATCAGCAGGACCTGGCGCCAGTTCCCGCCCGTGAGCGGCATCAGCACGCTGTTGGTCAGCATCAGCGCCAGCATGTTGCCGAGCGCCGGGCCCGTGATGTAGACGCCCATGGCGAGGCCACGCTCCGCGCCCTGGAACCATTGCGCGATCGCCTTCGGCGCGCCGATGGAGATGAGCGGGCCGCCAATGCCGAAGAGTCCGACGGCCACGAACAGCGTCGCGGCGTCGAACGCCACGGCGCGCAGCCCGCCCGACGCGGCGATGACGAGCACCGCGAGAAACAGCGACCACTTGAGGCCGACACGGTCGACGAAGGCGCCGCAGGGGGCGGCGGCCACGATGTAGACCAGCGGCCAGGCGCCCAGGATGGCGCCCATGGTGGTGTAGCTGAGCCCGAGATCGCGGCTGATGGGGTCGACCAGCGGCGCCATCGCCACCGAGAGAAGGCCGAAGCCGAAGTAGATCAGCCACACCCCGCCCAGCATGGCCCAGCGATAGCCATGCTCGTGGGGCGGTGCGGCGGGCGACGGGCCGGCGGGCCGCACGCGCTATTGCGGGGGTCGGCGGCCCGGCGCTACGCGCGCTTCGCGGCACGAAGCGCCCGGCGCGCCCGGACCTAGCATCGCGGTCGCGAGAGCGGGTAAGACGATGCGAGCCTCAGCCGCGCAGCCAGGTCTCGGACCAGGCCAGGCAGCTCGAGCTCGACGGATGCCCGAACATGACGTTCTCGTAGGCTGCGCCCTGGGCGCGCGTCCCCGCGACCTCCAGGGTGGCGGTGCGGCACGGTATGAGGCAGCTATAGACTGCCCACGGCCCGGTGTCGGGATTGTCCGGCGGCAGCCGCAGCATGAAGGGCTCGCCCATGTCGGACCAGCTCAGCTCGATCCGTCCGTCGGCCGAGTCCACGATCTCGCGATAGGTGGAGCGGAAGGCGCCTTCGCGCGAGAACGAGGCTTCCGCGATGGGCATGGCGGTGTCGGCGAAAGGCGGGTTCAGGATCGCCTCCAGCTCGCCCTGGAGCCAGCGCGCCATCCCGACGTTGTCGGCGTAGAGCTTCACCGCGCCCCCGGTGGCATCGGAGCGCAGGAAGAGGCACGTGCCCGGCCCGGACGGCGAGATCAGCGTGCGCCAGTGGGCGCAGACGGTGGTCTCCTCGCCCTCGGCTTCGGTCCTGAGCCGCATGAACGAGTTCTCTCCGGTGAAGTGAACCTTGTTGGGATCGATGGCGGTCATTTCGGTGCTCCCCCCTTTGTGCGATACCCAGAGCTTAAGACCGCAGGCGCCGGATGCGAAAGGTCCGCGCGATCGATGCAGGGGAGGGCGGCATGACGGGCAACCACGTCGATCTCAGGAGCGACACGGTGACGCGGCCGACGGCAGCCATGCGCGAGGCCATGGCCGGGGCCGAGGTCGGCGACGAGCAGCGGGGCGAGGACCCGTCGACCAACGCGCTCCAGGCGCGCGTCGCCGCGATGCTGGGCAAGGAGGCGTCCGTCTTCCTGCCGTCCGGCACCATGTGCAACGAGATCGCGCTGCTGGTCCACTGCCGCCCCGGCGAGGAGGTGATCTGCGACCGCACCGCCCACATCATCACGGCGGAAGGCGGCGGCCCGGCGGCGCTCGCCGGCGCCATGGTCCGCGCGCTGGACGGCGAAGCCGGGGTCTATTCGCCCGAGCAGCTCGCCGGTGCGGTCCGCGCCGTCAACCGCTACGCGCCGCGCTCCCGGCTGGCGGTGGTGGAGCAGACGTCCAATCAGGGGGGCGGCACGATCTGGCCGCTGGAGACCATCGAGGCCGTGGGCGAGACGGCGAAGGCGCACGGGCTCCTTCTCCACATGGACGGCGCGCGGCTCTTCAACGCGGTGGTGGAAACGGGCGTCGACGCCGCCCGCTACGCCGCCCCGTTCGATTCGCTCTGGGTGGATTTCAGCAAGGGGCTCGGCTGCCCGGTGGGTGCCGTCCTCGCAGGCTCCGCCGAATTCATCGAGGCCGCCTGGCAGTGGAAGCAACGCCTCGGTGGGTCCATGCGCCAGTCCGGCATCGTCGCGGCCGCCGCGCTCCATGCGCTCGACCACCACGTCGCCCGCCTTGCCGAGGATCACGCCAACGCCCGCACGCTCGCCGACACCGTGCACGCGCTGCCCCGGCTCTCCCTCGACCAGCCGCGCGTCGACAGCAACCTCGTCTTCTTCGATTGCGCCGGGACCGGGCTCAGCGCCGCCGCGCTCTCGGACGCGCTCAAGGCCAGGGGCGTGCTGATCGGCGCCATGGGCCCGCATCGCCTCCGCGCGGTCACGCACCTGGACGTGGATGCGGCCGCGGTGGACGAGGCCGGAGAGGCGCTGGAGGCCGTGGTCGGCGGGTAGGGGAGGGCGCTCTTCGGCGCCTTACAGCAAATAGAGCGCCAGGTACTGGCGGATCGCCTTCTCCTGGGTGGCGTTGTAGTCGTGGAGCAGCGCCGCGATGACCTCGTCGTAGACCCGGTCGCGCTCGGCCAGCGTGATGCCTTCCGGCAGCGTGCGGGAGCGCGTGGCTTCGGCGGTGGCGCTGCCGTTGACCTCTCCGTTGTGGTCGATCGCCTCGATGGTGACGTGCAGCTTCACGTCCAGGCGCTCGGCCTGCTCCTTCGTGAAGATGTCCTCGAATTCGGTCTCGGTCTCGAGTGCGGTCAGCCTCGCGCTCGCCTCCTCGACCGTGACCCGCAGCGTGCCGACGGTGCCCCGCGCCCGCAGCCTGTCCGTCACCCAGATCCCGACGGCGACCGCCGGCGGGGTCGGCAGGAGGTGATCGACGTCCTCCGGGTGCGGCGCGGCCGGGAGCTCCACCACCTCGATCCGGTCCAGGTCGAACACCAGCGGCGGCAGCCCGGCGAAGGAGGGGGGCGTGCTCTCGTAGCGGGGCGGCGCGGTCTCGCAGGCTGCGGCGATGACCGCAACGGCGAGCAGCGCGACCGTGGCCAGACCGGTGCGGCCGAGCCTGCCACGCACGATGCCGAGCCCCGTTGCCAAGCCGCTGCCGATCATCGCGTGCTCCCTCGATCCAGATCGTCGTGCGCGGCCGCGAATCGGCCCGCAGGATTGCTGCCATAGGTGCGCATGGGGACAGCGCAATTCAAGTAAAGGCGTCGGGGAGCGCATCGGCGACGAGTGTTGGCCGGCTTGGCGCGGGCTGCGCTACACTCGCGGTCGGCTGACCCGGGAGCACGCCATGATGCCGACGCAGGCCGAGATTGACGCCTACCATGCCGATGGCGTGGTCTGCCTGCGCGGCGTGATCGCGCCCGAGTGGATCGAGTGCCTGCGCGAAGGGGTCGCCGCCGACATGGCCGAGCCCGGCCCCCATGTCGAGATCTACACCAAGACCTCGGACCCCGGCCTCTTCTTCAACGATTTCGACCTCTGGCGCCACGTGCCGCAGATGAAGGCGTTCGCCCTGGAGGGGCCGTGCGCCGCGATCGCCGCCGCGCTCTCGGGCTCGTCCACCATCACCTTCTTTTACGACCAGATTTTCGTGAAGGAGCCGGGCACCGAGGGCCTCACCCGTTGGCACCAGGACCAGCCCTACATGGCGGTGGATGGCGCGCAGCTCTGCTCCAACTGGATCCCGCTCGACCCGATCACGCCGGAGACGACGCTCGAGTTCGTGCGTGGCTCGCATCGCTGGGGGCGCTGGTTTGCGCCCTTCGACAGCATGCTGGACGGCACCCGCCACCCCGGCACCCAGTTTGAGCGCTGCCCGGACATCGAGGCCGCCCGCGCGGACTACGACATCCTCTCGTGGGAGCTGGAGCCGGGGGACTGCATCTTCTTCCAGGGGCTGATCGTGCACCAGGGCCGCAACAACCCCACGCAAAGCACGCGCCGGCGCACCGTCACCCACCGCTGGCTCGGCGACGACGTGCGCTTCATCCTGCGCGACCCGCCGGCCGAGTTCCCGAAGCATCCCACCGCGCTCCGCACCGGCCAGCCCTTCCACGAGGACCCGCAATACCCGGTCGTCTGGCGGGCGTGAGCGATTTCGCGTATTCGAGTCATTTGTTAAGGACGGCGCACGGCCACGAAGGAGCGGGCGATGAGTGGTGATCTGGTCATGGTACACACGGTGGCGCCTCTTGCCGACCTGTTCGACGCGCTGCGGGCCGAGATCGACCCCGACGTGCCGGTTCGCCACGTGGTGCAGGCGGCGCTGCTCAACGATGCGATCGACGCGGGCGAACTCACGGACGAGATCAGGGCGCGCACCTGCGCGGCCTTGCTGGCGGCGACCGAGGGCGCTGGCGTGGTGCTCTGCACCTGCTCGACGGTGGGCCCCGGCGCCGACGACGCGGCGGCGCAGTCCGGCGTGCCGATCCTCCGGGTCGACCGGCCCATGGCAGAGGCGGCGGTGGAAGCCGGGCGGCGCATCACCGTGGCGGCGACGCTGGCCACCACCATCGAGCCCACTGCTGGCTTGATTGCGGACGCCGCCCGCCGCGCCGGCAAGGAGGTCGAGATCCGCTCGGTCGTCTTCGCCGAGGCCCGCGCCAGGCTCGTGGCGGGCGATTCGGACGGCCACGAGCGCATCATCGCGGACGGCCTGCACGAGGCCGCGGCGTCGGCAGATGCCATCGTTCTGGCCCAGGCCTCCATGACGGCGGCGCTCGCCCGCTGCGCCGACATCGCGATCCCGCTGCTCACCAGCCCGCGCTCGGGGCTGGAGGCCGCCATCGCCCGCTGGCGCGCGGCGGCCTGACGGCCCGTTTGAGGGGAAGGGCGCCGTGTCTCGGGCCAGGACGCTCTATCTGGCGAACCCCTACGGCTTCTCCGCCCAGCAGAAGGAGGGGCCGCTGCAGGCGCTGGTCGCGGCGCTGGAAGCGCTCGGCGCCGAAGTGTGGGAGCCGTTCGCCCGCAACAACCAGATCGACAAGGCCGAAGCCGGCTGGGCCTGGCGGATCGGCCAGGCCGACCTGCGCGACGTGCAGGGCGCCGACGGCATCTTCGCCGTGGTGAACGGCTGCCCGCCGGACGAAGGCGTGATGGTGGAGCTCGGCATGGCGATCGCCTGGGAGAAGGCGGTGTTTCTGTTCCGCGACGACTTCCGCCGCTGCACCGACAGCGAGGCCTATCCGCTCAACCTGATGGTCTTCACCGGCCTGCCGGAGCAGGGCTGGGAGGACCACTGGTACGCCTCGGTCGACGAGATCGCCGACCCGGCCAAGGCGCTCGCGCGCTGGCTGCGGGACGCCGAAGCGGGCTGAGCTTTAGACCAGCAACCGGCGCGGTGTAGGACGTTGGGGGCCGGGCCGTCAGGCCCGGACGGCGCGACCGCGCCGCGCGCGAAGCGCGTAGGCAAGCGAGCGGAGCGAGCGTCCGTTGCCAGGGGTTCCCAACCATTCCATCACGTTCCATAAGTAACTGAGATGAAGTTGTTTGTTCAGTGCACTTGGCCCTTGCGTTCCCAGCCGTTCTCTCCCATTATTGAAACAAGTGTGGGACGCAACGTGGGTGGAATATCCATGGCATCGTACCGAACGGCCACCGCGAATGCCGCCAGACCGGGTCGCCTCAACGCCGCCTTCGTCAGAACCGTCAGCCGACCGGGCGTCTATGGCGATCAGCACGGCCTCAGGCTCAGAGTCTACAAGTCCAGAAAACGACAGTCGATCTCCAAGCAATGGATCTGGCGCGGAACCATCAACGGAACCCGCCGCGACATCGGACTCGGCGGCTTCCCTTACATCACCCTCGCCGAAGCCCGGCAGACCGCCTTCGAGTACCGCAAGACTGCGAGGGCCGGCGGTGACCCGGTCTCGCTGAGGCGCGGGCCCAACGTGCCGACCTTCGCCCAGGCGGCCGAGACCGTGATCGCCATCCACCGTGAGGGCTGGAAGGAAGGCGGCAAGAGCGAGATGCAGTGGCGGGCGAGCCTCAGGGACTACGCCATGCCGAGGCTGCGCCGCAAGGGCGTCGACGAAATTACCACCGCGGACGTGATGGCGGTGCTCGTCCCGCACTGGCATACCAAGACCGAGACCATGCGCCGCGTGCGCCAGCGTATCGGGGCGGTGATGAAGTGGGCCGTGGCGCAGGGCCATCGGGACGACAACCCCGCCGGCGACGCCATCGCCGCCGCGCTGCCCAAGGGCGGCAGTGTTCGCCAGCATCAGCGTGCCCTGCCGTTCCGCGACGTAGGCGCCGCACTCGCCAGGGTGAGGACGTCGGATGCGTACCGGCCTGCGGTGCTCGCCTTCGAGTTTCTGGTGCTGACGGCGTGCCGGTCCGGCGAGGTCCGGTATGCGACCTGGGACGAGATCGACTTCGCATCGGCGACATGGACGATACCGGCGCGACGGATGAAGGCGAGGCGCGAGCATCGCGTTCCGCTGTCTGCGCGAGCGCTGGCAATTCTGCGCGAGGCGCGCGAGATGAAAGACGGCTCGGGCCTGGTCTTTCCGTCGCAGCGCGCCCGCGCGATCCATGGCGGCACGGTCTCCAAGCTCATGCGGGAGCTGGGGATCGACGCGGTGCCTCACGGCTTCCGGTCGTCTTTTCGGGACTGGGCGGCGGAGTGTACCGATGTGCCTCGCGAGGTCTGCGAGCTCGCCCTGGCGCATGTGAACTCCGACCGGGTGGAGGCCGCCTATCGGCGGACCGACCTCTTCGACCGGAGGCGGGCGCTCATGGAGCAATGGTCGGAATTCGTCGGCGGCGGTAGCGAGAGATCCTGCATCACGCCGTGAGGCACGACCAATTCGTAGCCCTTCACGGCCTGACCTGGTGCCGGGGATGCTTGGGACGACATGTTGAGGATGCCGAGGAATGGGCTGTACCGCCAATGGTTGCAACGACACAGCATCGGACCAACTGCTTGACCAAGCCGATGCGGGAGTTATCGTTGTCCCTCCGGACGGGAGGCCGCCGCCGTCTCAGCGGGGAATTCCCGTGCGGATCGGCCGAGGGGCGGGACGATCATGACGCGACATGTGAAGATCGGTGAGGCCAAGACCCACTTGTCAGCATTGCTGGCGGAGGTTGAAGCGGGCGAGGACCTGGTGATCTGCCGGGGGACGACGCCGGTCGCCCATGTGACGCGGATCGCACGGGAGAGCGAGCATGCCAAGCTCTCTGCGACGCTTCGGCGCGAGCGAGCGAAGCAGAGGGCAGTGACGACCTCCGAGATACTGTCCTGGCGCCACGAGGGACACGCGCGCTGATGGCGTTCGTTCCCGACGCTTCGGTGGCGGCCGCCTGGGTGCTGCCGGACGAGGAGGCAGCTCTGGCCGACATCGCACTCGACCGGTTGGGTGGGGAGGCGGTGAAGGTTCCGGGCGTATTTTGGCACGAGCTGCGCAATCTTCTGCTATCGGCCGAGCGCCGGGGGCGGATCGACGAGAACCACGCCGCCGCCTCGATGACGCGGCTGCGCCGACTTCCCATCGCCAGTGCCGACGACGCGGACGACCACGTTGTGATGGCATTGGCGCGTGTCCACCGCCTGACCGCCTACGATGCGAGCTATCTGGCGCTCGCGATTCGCGAGGGTTGTTCATTGGCCAGCCTGGATCGGCGCCTCAATGAAGCAGCGGCGGCCGAGGGTGTCGCTCCATTCGCTTGAATCTAGGCCGCACGTCTGGCAATCGATCCGGCTCAAGGAGGCCCAACGACTTCAACCCAGCAGGCGAAGCGCGCCGGGCACCCTGTCCCATCAAGCGATATCGCGGTTCAGGAGTTGACCACCCTGGGCGGCGGTAGCAGCGGAGAGCCGCATGGCGCAATCGGATACCTGTGCCGGGGAGGCCACCCGGATACGCGAGCGCCTGGCGCTGCTCGACGCCGAGCGGACGGATCTTGAGAAGCGGCTTGCGGAACTCGCGCGCTCGACTTCGATGCAGCCGGCGAATGCGAGCCCCGGCGGTACGGTGACCAACCGTTCGCCCACGAACGACAAGATCGCGCTCTTCCGGACCCTCTTCGGCGGCCGGGAGGACGTGTATCCCCGGCGCTGGGAGAACGCTGCGAAGGGCAAAGCCGGATACGCACCGGTCTGCGCCAACGAGTGGAAGCCCGACGTGTGCCACAAGCCCCGGGTGCGCTGCGGCGTCTGCCCCAACCAGGCCTTTGAGCCGGTCACCGAGGAAGCCATCGAAAGACATCTTCGCGGGCACCACACAATGGGCGTCTATCCGATGCTGGCCGACGATACCTGCCGGTTTCTCGCCGCCGACTTCGACAAGGAGACCTGGCGCCGTGACGCGGGCGCCTATCTCGACGCCTGCCGCGCGAAGGGGATTCCGGCGGCGCTCGAGCGCTCGCGCTCGGGCAACGGCGCGCACGTGTGGTTCTTCTTCGAAGATCCCGTACCGGCGTCGCTGGCGCGCCGCCTCGGCGCCCACCTCCTGACCGAGGCGATGGAACACAATCCCGATATCGGCTTCCGCTCCTACGACCGGTTCTTCCCGAGCCAGGACACGGTGCCCCAGGGAGGATTCGGCAACCTCATCGCGCTCCCCCTTCAAGGCGGCCCGCGGGAGAACGGCCACAGCGTGTTTCTCGACGGGGACTTCAAGCCGTGGCCGGACCAGTGGGCGTTCCTTTCCGGGCTCCGGCCCCTCACTGAGGCGGACGCCGGGGTGATCGTGGATGAGGCCGGCCGGCTGGGCCGCGTCGTGGGGCTTCGCCTGCCGCTCGACGACGACGATGAAGAACCCTGGACCGCGCCGCCGTCGAGGCGAAAACCGCTGCCTGCGATCGCCGGAGTGTTGCCCGAGCGCATCGCTGCCGTGCTGGCAGATCAGATCTACATTCCGCGTGAAGGCCTGCCGCCAGGGCTGGTCAACCGGCTCGTGCGACTCGCGGCTTTCCAGAATCCTGCCTTCTACGCCGCGCAGGCAATGCGCCGCTCGACCTTTGGTACGCCCCGCGTCGTCGCCTGCGCCGAGCTTCTCTCGCATCACATCGCGCTTCCGCGCGGCTGCCTGGCGGCGATGGAGCATCTGCTGGAAGAGCTCGGCATCGGGCTCGATCTGCGGGACGAGCGTTTCGCGGGCCGTCCGTTCGAGGCGGCATTCCTCGGGGAATTGACACTGGAGCAGGCGGCGGCCGCAGATGCCCTGCTCCAGCATGACATCGGCGTGCTGGCGGCGACGACCGCGTTCGGCAAGACGGTCGTCGCGGCATCGCTGCTGGCCGCCCGCAGAGCCAACACCCTCGTCCTGGTTCACCGCCGCCAACTCATGGACCAGTGGATCGCGCGCCTCGGGGCGTTCCTCGATCTGCCCGCCTCTGCGATCGGGCAGATCGGCGGCGGCAAGCGCAAGTCCACGGGCGTGGTCGACGTTGCCGTCATCCAGAGCCTCGTGCGTGGCGACGAGGTGGATGACATCGTCGCCGGCTACGGCCATCTCATCGTCGACGAGTGCCACCATCTCTCCGCGGTCAGCTTCGAGAAGGTGGCACGCCGGGCGAAGAGCAAGTTCGTGCTGGGGCTGTCGGCGACCGTGACACGCCAGGACGGTCACCATCCGATCGTGCTCATGCAATGCGGCCCGGTGCGGTTCCGGGCGAGCGCGAAGTCCCTCGCCCGGCAGCGCCCCTTCACGCATCGGGCGCTGCTGCGTCCGACGGCGTTCCGGCTTCCCGACGACATCGCGGAGGAGCGCCCGCCGATCCAGCAGATCTATGCGGCGCTTGCGGAGGACGAGGCCCGCAACGACCTGATCTTCGACGACGTGCTGAACGCGCTCGAAGCGGGCCGCTCACCGCTCGTTCTCACCGCGCGCAAGGAACACGCCCGCCGGCTTGCCGAGCGGCTCGGCCGGTTCGCGCGGAACGTGTTGTTCCTTCGCGGCGGCATGGGGGCGAAGCAGCGCCGCTCGGTCATGCAGCGCCTCGAAGAGGTCCCTGATACCGAAGAGCGGGTCCTGGTCGCGACGGGGCGCTATATCGGCGAGGGGTTCGACGATGCGCGCCTCGATACGCTGTTCCTCGCGATGCCGGTCGCTTGGCGGGGGACGCTCGCGCAATATGTCGGGCGCCTGCACCGGCTGCATCCGTCCAAGCGCGAGGTCCTGGTATACGACTACGCCGACGAGGCGGTTCCCGCGCTGCGAGGCATGACGAAGAAGCGCATCCAAGGCTACCGCAGCCTCGGCTATTCAGTCGAACGGCCCAGCGGTGAGAGCACTGTGTGAACATGGCGACGGTCACCGAGCGATCTGATACCTGGAGCATCCGCACCTGCCGCTCGGTCCGCGCCACCGCACCGGGAAAGTCCCGTCCCATCGTCCGATGTGTCGGCACCGAAACAACAGCGGTCAGGCTGTTCGAGTATGAACCGTGACACGTCAAATTCCGGCTGCGTCCACGCGCTCCTTGAGCGTCAGCCAATCGCTCGCCATGGTCGAATACCGCCATGGTGCGGCAGCCGCGACCACCAGCCTGGAGCGGCTTTGGCGATGGCCTCAAGGCGAACCCTGGAGCGGTAGGCGTCGCCGGCGGCCTCGATAGCCGCAGTCACACTGAGGGCAACATGAGCACCTGGAGCGATCCGGCGCGCTACGCAGTGACACTGGCCGAAATACTGGAGGCGCTCGACCGAGCGATCCTGACCGAAGACGCTGCCTTGCGGCACTGCCTCGCCCACGTCGAAACGCTGCGGACTAGCGTCTACTGCGGCGGCCGTTACCGCTACTCGAACGAGGCCGATGAGCGGTTGGAAGAGATCGGCAACGTGCTCTACGAGGCCAGCGATTTGACCTTGCGCATCCGCGGAAAGGTGGCCACGGCCCGAGAGGTGCGCGGCCGGCTGGTGCGCATCCGAGAAGCGGTAGCCGAAGAGGCGGATATTGACCGAGCGGCCAACGCCAAGCGCGTGGCGGCCAAGCACATGGCGGCAAACCGCGCGACGCTCACGGAAGCAGACCGCAAGGCGCGGAGGGCCGAGGCGGCCCGCGTGGCGGCGCTCATGCCGGACGAGGCGCGGGCCGAGGCGCTTCTGGCCAAGCTCCAGGGTAGGGCGGCCTAATGCGGCGGGACTCCGACGAGACTGCTCTCCATCGATTGACAGAGCGTCGCGCGGTGAGCGATCCGGCGCCTGCGGCGTGTTCGTCGAAAATCGCGGTAGGCGGGCTGCATCGCGACTAGGCGCTGCTGGCGGCTCGGATTGACATCTCCGATGATCGCCGACGCGCGGCGGTGTCTTGCGGCCTGCGGAGTGTGACCTCATCTTGCAGGGTGCAGCGGAGCAACACGGGAACGGAGCAGCGGCGCGTGCACTGTTCAGTTGGACAAGGCGAATGGACTCCCGCCCCGCACTCGGGGATTCGTTAGGCACGATGAGGCCGGACACGTTCATCGCCAAGTGGACGGCGTCGGAGTTGAAGGAACGCTCGGCCGCGCAGGAGCACTTTATCGACCTGTGCCGTCTGCTGGGCGAGCCGACGCCGGCGGAAGACGACCCGGCGGGTGAGTGGTACTGCTTCGAGCGCGGCGCGCGGAAGGACGCCGGCGGCGACGGTTGGGCCGACGTGTGGAAGCGCGGCTGCTTCGCCTGGGAGTACAAGGGACGTCGCGCCGATCTCGACGCGGCGTTCAACCAATTGCGGCAGTACGCGCTCGCGCTGGAGAACCCGCCGTTGCTGATCGTCTCGGACATGGTGCGGTTCCGCATCCGCACCAACTGGACGAACAG
>JAPPMY010000101.1 GCA_028818855.1 Rhodospirillales bacterium | reverse complement strand
ACGTTGCAGTCGGTGACGCAGAGCGGCCCGCCCCGCCGGTAGCTGGCAGGGCCCGGATCGGCGCCCGCCGATTCAGGGCCCACGCGATAGCGCGCGCCGTCGAAGAAGCAGATCGAGCCGCCGCCCGCCGCCACCGTGTGGATCAGCATCATCGGCGCACGCATGCGCACGCCCGCCACCAGCGTCTCGAAGGCGCGCTCGTAGGCGCCGTCGTAGTGCGCGACGTCGGTCGACGTGCCGCCCATGTCGAAGGAGATGATCCTGTCGAAGCCGGCCTGCCCTGCCGTCTCCACCGCGCCGACGATGCCGCCGGCAGGCCCGCTCAGGATCGCGTCCTTGCCCTGGAAGAGCGTGGCGTCGGTCAGGCCCCCGCTCGACTGCATGAACATGAGCCGCGTGCCGCCCAATTCCGCCGCCACCTGATCGACGTAGCGGCGCAGCAGCGGCGAGAGGTAGGCGTCGACCACGGTCGTGTCGCCCCGGCTCACGAGCTTCATCAGCGGGCTCGTCTCGTGGCTGGTCGAGACCTGCGTGAAGCCGATCTCGCGGGCGAGTTCCGCCGCCGCCTGCTCGTGGGCGGGGAAGCGGTAGCCGTGCATGAAGACGATGGCGACGGAGCGGATGCCGTCGTCGTGCGCCGCCTGCAGCAGGGGCCGCGCCGCCGCCGCATCCAGCGCGCGGAGCACGGTGCCGTCCGCCATCACGCGCTCGTCCACCTCGACCACCCGCTCGTAGAGCATCGAGGGAAGCACGATCTGGCGGTCGAAGAGATTGGGCCGGGTCTGGTAGCCGATGCGGAGCGCATCCGCGAAGCCGGCCGTCGTGACCAGCAGCGTGCGGTCGCCCTGGCGCTCCAGCAGCGCGTTGGTCGCGACCGTCGTTCCCATCTTCACGACGTCGATCTCGCCGCCGGGAATTGGCGCGCCGGCTGCAACGCCCATCAGCTCGCGAATCCCCTGGATGGCGGCGTCCCGGTAGTGCTCCGGGTTCTCCGAGAGCAGCTTGTGCGTCACCAGCGCGCCGGCCGGGCTTCGCCCGACGATATCGGTGAAGGTCCCGCCCCGGTCGATCCAGAATTGCCAACGCGGCTGCGCATCAGCCATGACGCATTGCTCCCGCCATCGGATGAAGAGAGGATGGGCGGTCGCCCTCAGTCCACCAGGGCAATCTCGTCGCCGGTCCTGACCGGCCCTTCCTTGATGACCGCCGCGTAGACGCCGGCGAAGCCGTCGCGCGTGCGGTTGACGTGCTTGAGCAGCGCGGGCGTGGTCTCGGCGGTCTCCGGGTGGATGGTGATGAACTTGCAGCGCGGGTCGCGCTCCACGACCATCAGCTCCACCGCATCGCCCACGGTGACGCGCTTGCCGACCAGCTCGTCCTCGTAGAAGCCGCCCTTCTCGGCCCAGTCGACGTAGAGGTTGGAGCGGAACTGGAGCTTGTGAACCTCGATGCCGGTCTCGTCCGCGAGCTGACCCACGGTCTGGAGCGAGAAGAGCGTGACGGGGCGGCAATCGACGAGGCTGCGCTGCGTGAAGCGGAGCGAGAGCGCGCCCTTGGACCTGTCCTTGATCCCCTCCAGAAAGGCCGGGTCCTCGATCTCCACCACGGAGCCGTCGGGCCGCTCGACCTCCACGGCGAAGGCCTCGGCCTCGGGGAATGGTGCGTGGATGTTGGCGGGGTGGCTCATCGCCTGTTCCATGTTGTCGGGCTTGAGCGTGCCGTCCCGCTGCTTGAAGCGCGCCTGGTAGAGCACAAGGTCCTCCTGCTCCCGCGCGGTGTGCCAGGGGAACGCCGGGTCGGCGGCGCTGGAGGCGATCGCGTAGACGCGGTCGCCCATGAGCCCGGTGAACGCGACGAAGATCTCGTCGACCTCTTCGCCCCGCATGCTCTTCACCGGATAGCGCCAGATGCTCTCCACCCTGCCCAGCATCGCATCCTCCTTCAGCCCGGCCTTCCCTCGCCCGCCTCCGATCCCGAGGGGATGGAAAGGGGACGCGGACGGCCTCGCTTGTATACATCCCCGAGCGCGCCTTTAGCGACCGCTTGTGTGCGCCGGCTTGGAGTCGAGGGACCTGGCGCCCGGAGAGCCCGCCCTCGAAGTTTGCCCTCGTCGGGTTCAGCCGCCGCCGTGCCGCCCGGCATCGACGATGTCGAGCGCGCTCGCCTTGGCGGCACCGGTGAGAAGGGCGGTCAAGTCCTCGCCGGGCGTCATGATCGTGAGGCACACGAGTTCGCCGTCACCGGTATTCCTGATGGTGTGCGTCGTTTCCGGCGGGACGGCGAGCGCCGTCCCCTTCCCGATCTCCTGCCACGGCCCCGCGCCGATCCGCGCCTCGCCCTCGCCGGTTAGCACGAGGAACACCTCCGTGGCTTGGTGCTGATGGGGCGGGATCGCCTCGCCGCCCTGCGGAAACACCTCGAGGCAGGCCACCACGCCGGCGTTTGCGATGTTGAGGTTCAGGAGGGGCGTGAAGCTGTTCGGGCTCCCGTCCGGGTCGTAGCTCTTGAAGCCGTCCGGCGGCACGCTGAGCATCGGCGTTCTCCTCCCGGCGGCTGGTGCGCGGTCCTCTGCGGCCGGCCGCGACCGGGCGCCGAGATGACCGCCGCGCCGCCTCTCTGCTACGATCTTAACATGCCGGCTTCCGAATCATGCGCGCCGATCCGCGACGGGGGGAAACGACCATGCACGCAATTCGCATTGACCGCAGCAAACCCTTGGCGGAGGAGCCGCACGTCGGCCACAACAGGTTCCATCCTGACATTCCGCCCGTGCTCGAGGTGGAGGAAGGAGAAGAGGTCGTCATGGAGACGCGCGACGCGCTCGACGGCCAGATCCCGCCCGACGCCACCGTCTCCGTGTTCGACGCTATCGAGGCCGGCGCCATTCACCCCCTGACGGGGCCGATCTACGTCAAGGGGGCCGAGCCCGGCGATGCCCTGGAGATCGAGTTCCTGGATATCGAGGCGCAACCCGTCGCCTTCAGCGGCATCTTTCCCGGCCTCGGCTTCCTGCGCGACGTGATGACCGAGGCCTACCTGGTGCACTGGAAGATCGCCGACGGCTGGGCCACGTCCGAGCAGATCCCCGGCGTCCGCATTCCCGGCGGGCCCTTCATGGGCGTCTCCGGCGTCGCCCCCTCGCCCGAGGCGCTCGCAGCGTGGACCGACCGGGAGCAGCGATTGCTCGACAGGGGCGGCCTCGTGTTCCCGCCGGACCTAGCGGGCGCGGTTCCCGGCGGCGCGTGCGGCCTGCACGGCCTGAGGACGCTCCCGCCCCGTGAGGCCGGCGGCAACTTTGACGTCAAGCAGCTGACCAAGGGCTCGAAACTTGTGCTGCCGGTCTACGTGGCCGGCGCCCTGTTCTCGACGGGTGACGGGCACTTCGCGCAGGGCGACGGCGAGGTCTGCGTGACCGCCGTGGAGATGGGCGCCACCGCCGCGGTGCGCTTCAAGCTGCACAAGGGCCTCGCGGCGTCGCGCAGGTTCCAGGCGCCGGTGTTCTCGCAGGAGGACTACTTCGTGCCGCCGGAAGTCGCCGTTCCGAAACGCTTCCTCGGCGTCATGGGCATGCCGATCACCGACGACGGCGAGAACGACGGCGAGAACCTGACGCTTGCCTGCCGCAACGCGGTCCTGAACATGATCGAGCTGTTGCAGGAGCGCGGCTACAGCCGCGAGCAGGCCTACGTGATCTGCAGCGTCGCCGTCGATCTCCGGGTCAGCAACGTCGTGGATGCGCCGAACTTCGTGGTCTCGGCGCTGCTGCCCGAGATGATCTTCGACGGCGACTGATCCCGCCGCAGCCCCGCGGCCCGGACGATGCCTCATGAACTGCGGCTGTTCGAGGACACCCTGTTCGGCGGCGAGGAAGTCCGGCTGGACGCTGCCCTGCCGAGGGCGCTCTACATCTCGGCCGGCGGCGTCGCCCTGAATGGAGAGGATGTCCCGCCGGATGAAGGCGTCGTCTCGGCGGACGCGGCGATGCTGCGCGCCGGCAGCAACGGCGCCACGATCTGGCGTTGGGAGGTGGTGTTTTCCGGCGAGAGAGCCGCCACGCACCGTCACCGGACGAGCCTTCGTCTCGCCGGCCCGATCGATCCTGCCGCGATCGCCGACGCTCTCCTGATCCGGCTCGACAGCGTCGCCTTCCCGCCCGGGGGAGCGGCCCTCCTTCACACGCACCAGGGCCCCGGAATCAGGTGCCTGCGAGAGGGGGAGATCAGGATCGACACGGAAGGCCGTTCCTCCTCCTACGGTCCCGGCGGCGCCTGGTTCGAGAGCGGACCGGCACCAGTCTTCGCACAGGCCTCAGCCGACGTCCCCAGCCGGTTCATCCGAGCGATGGTCCTGCCGCGCGCTCTGCTGGGGGCGCCCTCCATTCGCTACGTCAACGACGAGGACAGGAACAAGCCGAAGTCCCAAACCTATCGGGTGTTCGCGGAGATGCCCGTGACTCTCGATCCGGGATAGCCGGGTCGCTCGGCTACGTGAAAGGAGCGCGGACATGCGGTGCAGCGGACAGGTCGCGGTCGTCACCGGGGGCGCAATGGGGATCGGACGCGCGATCGTGCAAGCCCTCCTCGCCGAAGGGGCGAAGGTGGTCATCGCCGACCGCGACGGCGCCGCGGAGGCCGCGACGGCGCTCGACAATGCGCGCAACAGCGTCATCGGCGTCGCCTGTGACGTGTCGAGCCCGGGCGACACCGAGGCCATGGCGAACGCCGCGCTGGAGGCCTTCGGCCGCATCGACGTGCTGGTCAACAACGCCGGGGTCTACTCCTCGCTGAAGATGACTCCCTTCGAGGATTTGAGCGTCGACGAGTGGCGCCGTGTCCTCGACGTGAACATCATGGGCCAGGCGATGGCGACCCGCGCGGTCACCCCGGCCATGCGCCGGCAGGGCGGCGGCTCCATCGTCAACGTCTCGTCGGGGACGCCGTTCAAGGGCGTGCCCTTCATGCTGCACTACGTGGCGAGCAAGGGCGCCGTCAACGCGATGACCAAGGCGCTGGCGAAGGAGCTGGGGGCCGCCGACATCCGGGTCAACGCGGTAGCGCCGGGATTCACACTCTCCGACGGTGTGCTGGACAACCCCCACCAGCTTGAAAGGCTGCAGGAGATCTCACGGCAGGCGCGCGTGCTCCAGCGCGACCAGCATCCGGACGACATCGTGGGCGCCGTGATCTATTTCGCGTCGCAGGACTCGGCCTTCGTCACGGGGCAAACGCTTGTCGTCGATGGCGGCGCGTACTTCCACTGACGCCGCGCCCCTACTCTCCCCCTATGACGCCCAGGGGTCTTCCACGCGGGGCCAGTAGGGTTTCGTGAGCTTGGTGTAGGGGATCGCCGCAAAGTCCGGTGCGATCGCGCCGGGCGCGGCGACGTAGAGAATCTCCGCCGCGATGGGCGCGAAGCCGGCGTGGAAGTGCTGGGTCGATTTCACCACAACGATCTTCTTGGCCGCGGGATCGAGCCCCACGGCGGTGAACGCGTCCGGGTGGAAGACCTGCGTGCGCACGGTGTTGAGCACGAGGTCGAGGCCGCCTTCCGCGCGCACCCACGCCGCGTCGCCCATCCTGTTGCGGGCCGCGCCGAAGGTCTGCGCCGCGCCGGTGACGATGCGCCGGACGGTGACGGCGAGGTCCACGGGATCGCCCGAATCGGGGCCGCACTTGCCGCCGATGCGAAGGTTCAGCGATGCCCCCTCCCCTGCCTCCATGCAGAACCGCACGGCAACCGGGTCCCAGTAGAGCCCGCTCGCCACATCACCGATCCCGCGCGTGATCAGGCGTTCCAGGATGAAGGTGGAATCGCTCGGCGCGCCACCGCCCGCGTTGTCCGAAACGTCCGCCAGCACCACCGGCCCGGCGCCCGCGGCCAAGGCCCGGTCGAGCGCCTCGTCGATAGCCACGGCGGTAGGCCGTGTCTTCTCCCGCATCGCCCAGAGCCGGGCGCCGAGGTCGGCGGCGAGCGCGGCCGCCTTGCCCTTGTCGCCGTCCGCCACCACCAGCGTCTTGGCTCCCACTTCCGCCACATCGCCCCACGGGAAGCCGTGGCCGAAGGAGACCGCGAGGATCCCGTCGCGGCCCTCCTGCGCCTTCATGTCGGCCACGAAGGCCTTCATCTGCTCGGTCGTGGTGCGCCACATGCTGATCATCCGGCAATCGTGGGCGGCCATGACCGGCGCAGTCCGCCCGAGAGCCGCATCGTGGCAGAGCCGGAACAGCTCGTCCGCCCGCTCGCCGATATCGACGTGGGGATATTCCTTGTAGGTGACGAGCGCCGTCGCCGCCTCCAGCATCAGCCGCGTGATGTGGCAGTGGAGGTCGAGTTCACCGCCCAGCACCGTCTCCGGGCCGACGATCTCGCGCAGCCGCGCCAGCAGGTCGCCCTCGCAGTCGTCGTAGCCCTCCGCCACCATGGCGCCGTGCATGTTGACGAGCACGAGGTCGAGCGGCAGCGCGGCGCGCGCGTCTGCGAGGATGCGGTCGCGATAGCCCTCGTAGACGCTGCGGACGGTCCGCCCGGCCGGCTGCGCGAAGGCGCAGAAACCCTCGGCGACGTCGTGCCCCTGCGCCTCGGCCCGCTTGCGCCAGACATGCAGCGGCAGGCTGAAGGGCGACGGCTCGTGGCGGGTCGCATCGCCGTCGAAGACCGCCGTGTCCCGATACGTCTGCTCCCCCGTCGGCAGCGAGGAGAAGGTGTTGGTCTCGGTCCCGAGACAGGCGATGAAGACCCGCATGGTCGCTCCCGCTCCGTGATCGCCCAAGAGGTGAGGCTGAGGTGGCCCCGGTTCGTCGGACAGCTTGACGGCCGAGCTAAGGTGTATTCCGGTTGATCGTCAGGCCGCCAGAATCCCCTTGAATCGATCTTCTTGCTGCTGCTGTTGTGCCTGTAGGTATGTGGGCGAGGCGCGGAGCGGCTTGTCCATCATATCCACAGGCGGGCCGTCCCGGTAGGCCTTGCCCCGGGCCCGGGCCCGGCGGGCGATCAGCCCGGCCGTCTCGAGCGTTTCCAGGTGCCGGCGCACCGACCGCTCGTTCATCTCGGTCTCAGCCGCAATCGTCTCGATGGCGGGGAGCGGATCGGCGCCGGTCTCGTCGTTGTGATGATCGGAGAGCGACAGGAGCACGAGCTTCGTCGTGGGCAAGCCAACACGCTGCCCGAAGGCCCAGGCCATCGCGCGAACGCTCACGGAACGAATCCGGCGCATTTCCGCACGCGTGTGCGGTTATCGGGGAAGGCCGGAGGGCGGCTAAGCGCTTGAAATGAATGGTCGGAGTGAGTGGATTTGAACCACCGACCCCCGCCTCCCGAAGACGGTGCTCTACCAAGCTGAGCTACACTCCGACCGGTGACGCGCGTGAAACGGTGCAACCGCTTCCGCGCGCGCTCCTTATAGCGTCAGGCGCTGCCGGCCGGCAAGCAGGGCGGTGGCAGGGCCGGGCCCGTCCTGGAGTTCCGCCGCCGGGCTACAGCGCCGGCCGGCGGTCGGCCCACGGGCGCGCCTGCTCGAAGGCCCGCGCCGCCTGCAGCACGGTGAGATCGGCGAAGCGCTTGCCCACGATCTGCAGCCCGACCGGCAGGCCCGCATCGGTGAAGCCGCAGGGCACCGAGGCGGCGGGGTTGTGGCTGAAGTTGAAGGGATAGGAGAACTCGGCCCACATGATCCAGTCCCACGGGTGCGTGGGCCAGTGCGCGGGCTGCAGCCGCTCGGCCGGAAACGCGGGCGTGGAGACGGCCGGCGTGAGCAGCAGGTCCCACTCCTCGAAGAAGCGGTGCACGGACTCCACGTAAGCGAGCTTCCGCGCCCGCGTCTCCAGGTAGGTCGCGCCCGTCACCCCGTCCGCCGCCCGGATGCAGGCGACGAGGCCAGGGTCCATGCGGTCCTCGAACTCGGCGAGCAGGGGGCGGTAAGCGTGGAGGTGGATGGGCCAGAGCAGGCGGATGATCTCTGGCCCCTCGGGACCGAACGGCAGCGCCGGGGTCTCCACGGTGCAGCCGAGGGCCTCGAAGGCTTCGGCCGCGCTCTGCACGATCGCGGCCACGTCCGGGTCGACGCGCGCGTGGCCCAGGTCGGGACTGAACGCGACCTTGAGGCCCGCGATCCCCGCGTCGAGCCCGGCTGCGTAGTCGGCGGGGCCGGCCTCGAGGCTAGTGTGATCCCACGGGTGAGGCCCCGCCATCGCGTGGAGCATCAGCGCGGCGTCGCCCACGGTCCGCGTCATCGGCCCGACGTGGGAGACCTGGTCGTTGTTGGGCACCGGCCAGTTGGGAACCCGGCCATAGGTGGGCTTCAGGCCGAAGATGCCGCTGAAATGGGACGGCATGCGGATCGAGCCCGCGCCGTCGGAGCCCTGGTGGAGCGGCCCGTAGCCCGCCGCGGCGGCGGCGGCTGCACCGGCGGAGGAGGCGCCTGCGTTGTAGCCCTCTTTCCAGGGGTTGGACGTGATGCCCGTGAGCGGGCTGTTGCTCACGCCCGACCAGCCGAACTCTGACGTGGTGGTCTTGCCGAGGATGATCGCGCCGGCCTCTTCCAGCCGCGGGATCACGGGCGCGTCCACCGTGGGCACGTGGTCCTTCAGCGAATGGGAGCCGCGCTCGGTGGGGATCCCGGCCGTCTCGGCCAGGTCCTTGATGGTGACGGGCAGGCCGAAGAGTGCGCCCTTGGCCTCGCCGTTCATCAACGCGGCCTCGGCGCGGCGCGCGGCCTTCCGCGCCCGCTCGGCGGTCAGCGTGGAGAAGGCGTTGACGCGGGGCTCGCAGGCCTCGATGCGGGCCAGCACCGCGTCGATCAGCTCGACCGGCGAGAGCGCCTTGCTGCGAATGAGCGGCGCCAGCTCCGTGGCGGGCGTGAAGCAGAGATCGTCGGTCACCGGCGCCTCCTCGGCGGTCGTGAATCGGGGCCGGGATCATGGCCGCTACGGGCCATCGTGTCATCCCGGCTCAATCGATCCGGGTCTCGCGCAGCACGTCCTCGTCGAGCCGGGCACCGAGGCCGGGGCGATCGGGCAGCGTCAGCCAGCCTTCGGCGTCGGTCTCGATCGGCTCCTGGAGGTAGAAGTCGCGCCGCGCCGGCACCCAGTCCGGCGGATCGAAGGGAAACTCCAGGTAGGGCGCGCCGCCGGTGCCGGCCGTCAGATGGGCGTTGGCCAGCAGCACGAGTCCGCTCCCCCAGGTGTGCGGCGTGAAGATCAGGCCCGCCCAGCGGGCCGCTGCGGCGATGCGCGCGCACCCGGTGATGCCGCCGACGAATACGCAGTCCGGTTGCAGCACGTCGAGGCAGCCCCGCTCGATCAGGGTGTGGAACTCGTGCGCCTCGCGGGTCACTTCGCCGCCGGCGATCCTGACGCCGCTCTCGGCGCGGAGCGCCGCCATGCCGGCGCAGTCGCCGCGATGCAGCGGCTCCTCCATCCAGTAGACACCAAGCTCGGCGAGAGCACGGGCGACCTCGCACGCGGTCGCGAGTTCCCACGACGGCTGGGTGTCCCAGGGCATGCGCCAGGCCTGGTTGCAGTCGACCATCAGATCGATGTCGGGACCCACCGCGTCGCGCACGGCGGCGAAGCGGGCCAGGTCGCGCCGCCAGTCGTCGGTGGAGCAACGCAGCTTGATGGCGGGGAAGCCCCGCGCGACGAGCGCTTTCGCGAGGTCCCGGCTCGCGACCTCGTCGCGCCTGAGCGCCGTCGAGGCGTAGGCCCGCACGCGCCCCTCGCTGCCGCCCAGCAGGCGAAACACGGGTTCCCCCTCGATCTTGCCGCGCAGGTCCCAGAGCGCGATGTCGAGCGGCCACCAGCGCCCGTGGTGGAAGCAGAGATTGTCGAGCACGGCGTGGTGGCGCTCGATGTCGCGCGGGTCGTGGCCCAGGAAGAGATGGGCGTGCTCCGCGAAGCCTTCCATCGTGTCGTTGGCGGCCACGCCGTCGAGCCCCTCATCGGTGCGGACGCGCACAAGGCTGATGGTGAAGCTCCCGCGCGGCCGGCTGTCCCAGGAGACCGGCACGGGCGGGTCGAGCGGAATGCGGTGGCGGGTGATCTCGATTGCGGCGATCTTCATGGTGGCCGGGAGCTAGAGAAGATCGCGCAGCACGGGGATCAGCGGCGCATCCGCCGGCGGCATGGGGAAGTCGCGGAGCCGCGCCGGCCGCACCCAGCGAAGCTCCTGCCCCTCCCTCGGCGTCGCCATGCCGCTCCACACCCGGCAGACGTAGAGCGGCATGAGCAGGTGAAAGTCGTCGTAGCCGTGGGAGGCGAAGGCCAGGGGCGCGAGGCAGCTCTGCTCCGTGTCGATCCCGAGCTCCTCACGGAGTTCGCGGATCAGGGCCTGCTCCGGCGTCTCGCCTTGCCCGATCTTGCCGCCGGGGAACTCCCAGAGCCCCGCCATGGTCTTGCCCGGTGGCCGCCGCGCCAGCAGCACCCGCCCGTCCGCATCGACCAGCGCGACCGCCGCCACGAGGACGATGGGAGTCGCCCCGGCTGGGGCGCTCCCGGCAGCCCCCTCAGGAGCGGTAGTCGGCATTGATTTCGATGTAGCCATGGGTGAGATCGCAGGTCCAGACGGTCGCCGCGCCGGGGCCGGAGCCGATCTCGACGGCGATCTCCACCTCCTGCCCCTTCATGTGACGGGCCGCGGCCGGCTCGTCGAAGGCGGGGTCGGCCACGCCGTTCGCCGCCGCGCGATCGGCCCCGAGCCAGATGGAGAGTCGCGCCTGATCGAAGGCCACGCCGGCCCGGCCGACCACGGCGACGATCCGCCCCCAGTTGGGGTCCTCGCCGGCGATGGCGGTCTTGACCAGCGGCGAGTTGGCGATGGCGAGCCCGAGCTTGCGCGCGGCCGCCTCCGAAGCCGCGCCGCGCACGGTGATCGCGACGAGCTTCGCGGCGCCCTCCCCGTCCCGCACGATCTGCCGGGCGAGATCGGTCAGCACCGCTTCCAGCGCGGCGCGGAACGATTCCAGCCGCGAGTCGCCAGCGCGCCCGATCCGCCGATGCCGGGCGGCCCCGGTGGCGAAGAGGAGGCAGGTGTCGTTGGTGGACGTGTCGCCGTCCACGGTGATGGCGTTGAAGGAGCGGTTCACGCCGCGCCGCACCAGCGGCCGCAGCGCCGCCGCCGAAAGGTTCGCATCGGTGAAGACGTAGGCGAGCATGGTGCCCATGTTGGGCGCGATCATGCCGGAGCCCTTGGCGATGCCGTTGACGACCACCGGCACGCCGTCGATCTCGGCGCTGGCCGTCGCGCCCTTGGGGTAGGTGTCGGTGGTCATGATCGCGCGGGCAGCCTCGGGCCACGCCCTGTCGGAGAGCCCGTCATGGAGCCCCGGCAGCGCGGCGACCAGGCGATCCACAGGCAACTGCTCGCCGATCACGCCGGTGGAGCTGACGTAGACCTCTTCCGCACGGCAGCCGACCAGCGCCGCCGCCGATTCGGCCGTCCGGCGCACGGCGGCGTCGCCCTGCTCGCCCGTCGCGGCGTTCGCGTTGCCCGCATTGACCACCAGGCCGCGTGCGCCGCCTCCGCCCTCACCCAACAGCGCCCGGCACCAGTGCACCGGTGGCGCCGCCGTGTGCGAGCGGGTGAGCGTGCCCGCGACCGTGGTCTCCGGCGCGAAGGTCGCGAGCAGGAGGTCGGGGCGTCCCGTGTAGCGCAGTTCTGCCCCGGCAGCGGCGAGGCGAACGCCGGGGACCGGCGGCATGTCGGGAAAGCGCGCGGGCGCAAGCGGGGAAATCGCGGTCATCGATGTCTCCTGATGGCGAGGCGGCGACACCATACAGGCTGGCCGGGCGCGAGACGAACCTGCAGGCCCGCGATGGTCGCGACAGGCGCGGGCTGGCTAGGCCGGGCTCCGGGGGCCCCGGGTGCGCATGGGGTCGGCCGCGGCACGGGCGGCTTCGCGCAGCCGCCGCAGCAGCTCCGCGCCGGGCGGGCGGAAGCGGGCGAATCGCCCGCGCGCCGTCTGGATGCGCATGACGTCGGCGATGCGGCGGTCGAGGAAACCCCAGGTCGCCTGCGAGTCCTCCGAGCCGTCGTTCAGCCAGTAGAGCAGGGTGGAGAGGTAGACCCCGGCCAGCAGGGCACGCTTGGTGTAGAAGCCGAAATCGGTCGACTTGTCGCCGACCGCGAACCAGATCACGTCCACGGTGCGGTAGAGGGAATAGAGGGCGTGCGGGCCGTTTCCGGGCTGCACCAGGACCGGCAGCGCCGCGCGAATCGCCTCCCGGTGCGCCGCGTTCTGCTCAAGCCGGATATGCACGGCGCGGGCGATACGCTCCCGCACCCGCAATTCCGCCAGGTCCGCCTCCTTCAGGGCCTCTTCCATGCGGCGGTCGGCGTAGGCGGCGTGATAGGTGACGAGCGCGACGGCGCCGCCGGGAAAGGCATGACGCGCCTCCTCGGGCTCCAGGCCGATATCGACCGCGGCCGCCGCAAGCGCCGTCTCGGACCAGCCGTCGAAGGGCACGTGTGCGAGCGCCGCCAGCAGAAGCCGGTCGCGGGTCTCGTCGGGAGGCAGCGCGCGCCACACGGCTCAGTCCTCCGGCAGCTGCGAGCGGCCGAGCTCGCTCGTGAACGCGAGGGTGGAAAGATCGGTCATCCGCATGGGGTAGAGGATACCATCCAGGTGATCGCATTCGTGCTGGACCACGCGGGCGTGGAAGCCCGTCGCCTCCCGTTCGTGGGCCGCTCCCCCGGTGTCCGTCCAGCGATAGCGGATGTGGTCGTGGCGCGGCACCATGCCGGCGAGGCCCGGTAGCGAGAGGCAGGCCTCCATGTCCTCCTCCATGCCCGTGCCGATCGGCTCGATCTCCGGGTTGATCAGGACCGTGGGCGGCTCGAGAGCGGACGCCTGCGCCGAGTCGCCGTCCGATCTGGCGTGTTCCTGCCCGGTGGGCTCGCGGCCGGGCGGCACGCGGAAGAGCACAAGCCGCAGCGGCACGTGCACCTGGGGCGCGGCCAGGCCGGCCCCGTTTGCATCCACCAGCGTATCGACCATGTCCACGATCAGGCGCGCGATCTCGGGCGCGCCGGGATCCGCGATCGGCAACGCCGGCCTGCTCAGCACGGGATGGCCCATGCGCGCGATCTTGAGTATTGCCATGCTCTCCTATATGGCCTGCGGCGGGCCTGCCGTAAACCACTTCGCTCCGGCGCGCCGGTTGAACGCAAGCCGCCGTCGAATTCGTGACTCGAACGGTCGGTGAGAGGTACTGGCGGCCCGTTTGCAATTTCGCTATGCTCCGCGCCATTCGGCACAACATTCTCTGAGGCCATGATCCGACGTATCGCCAAAGCGCCGGTCTTCCTTTTCGCCGCTTTGCTTTGCATCATGCTTCTCGCGGGACCGCAGCAGGCGGACGCGCAGGTCAAGCCTGAACCCTTGGCCGAGAACGCGAATTGGAAGTCCCACACGTACGTGAGCGACGGCAGCAAGGTCTGCTACATGCACGCGAAGCCCGCGAAATCCGCGGGCAATTACAAGCGGCGCGGCGCGCCCAACATCATGGTGACCCGGCGTCAGGGCTCCAGGACCACCGAAGAGGTGAGCGTCACCTCCGGCTATCCCTATCCCGAGGGCAAGGCCGTGAAGGTGACCATCGACGGGCGGCGCTACAATTTCGACCTGACGCATGCCGAGCACGCGTGGGTGAGTGACGAGGAGGACGATGCCGTCCTCGTCAAGGCCATGATCCGCGGCCGCGAGCTGAAGGTGCGCGGCGTCTCGCTCAAGGATACCTACTCCGAGGACACCTACTCCCTCATCGGCTTTACGAAGATTCACGACGCCATCGTCAGGGCGTGCCCGTAGAGGCGGAACCCGGCGCGCATTCCCGGCCCGGCGCCGGCCGCAACGCAGCCAGCACATCCGATCCCCCAGGGGGCGACCGCGAGAGCCTGATCGGGCTCACTCGCGCGGAGCTTGCCGAGCGCTTGCAGGCTGTGGGCGTGCCGCCGGACAGGGTCGGCATGCGGGCCAAGCAGCTCTGGCACTGGATCTACCATCGGGGCGCCGTCGAGTTCGACGCGATGACCACCATCGGCGGCGGGGTGCGCGCAGCCCTCGCCGAGCGCTACACCCTGGCGCGCCCGGAGACGGCGACGGAGCAGCGCTCGACGGACGGGACGCGAAAGTGGCTGCTGCGCTTCGCCGACGGCCGCGAGGTGGAGTCCGTCTACATCCCGGAGGAAGACCGCGGCGCGCTCTGCATCTCCTCCCAGGTGGGGTGCACGCTTTCCTGCACCTTCTGCCACACCGGCACCCAGCGCATGGTGCGCAACCTGGATGCCGGCGAGATCGTCGCGCAGTTCCTCGTGGCCCGCGACTCCTACGGCGAATGGCCGTCCCCGCGCGGGCCGCGCCTGCTCTCCAACATCGTGATGATGGGCATGGGGGAACCGCTGTTCAACTACGACAACGTCGCCAAGGCGCTCCGCATCGTGATGGACCCGGAAGGGATCGCGCTCTCGCGCCGGCGGATCACGCTCTCCACCGCCGGTGTCGTGCCGATGATCGAGCGCTGCGGCGCGGACCTCGGTGTCGGCCTCGCGATCTCGCTCCATGCCGTTCGCGACGACCTGCGCAACGAGCTGGTCCCGATCAACCGCAAGTACCCGATTGCGGAGCTGCTGGCCGCCTGCCGCCGCTACCCCGGCGCCAGCAACGCGCGGCGCATCACCTTCGAGTACGTGATGCTGAAGGGCGTGAACGACTCGGAGGCCGACGCCCGCGCGCTGGTCCGCCTGATTGCCGGGATCCCGGCCAAGCTCAACCTCATCCCCTTCAACCCCTGGCCGGGCGCGCCCTACGCGTGCTCGCCGCCGGAGGCGATCGAGCGGTTTGCCGCGATCGTCAACCGCGCGGGCTATGCCGCCCCGGTGCGGGCCCCGCGCGGCCGGGACATTCTCGCGGCCTGCGGTCAGCTCAAGTCGGCGAGCACGCCGCGCCCCGCGCGCCGCAGGGCGACCGCCTCACCAGCAAGCGCTCCGGCCGCCTGAGCCGGCCCCCTTTACGTCACGCCGCGCGGTCGACGTCGGCGAAGCCCTTCCCCTCCGACGCGAGGCGGCTCAGCAGCGGCGCCGGCTCCCAGTGGTCCCCACTCTCGTCGAGGCGGGCGATGGTCGCGTGAACGGCGTCGAGTCCGACCTCGTCCGCCCAGTGCATCACGCCGCCCCGCCAGCGGGGGAAGCCGTATCCGTTGATCCACACGATGTCGATGTCGCTGGCGCGGAGCGCGATGCCCTCATCGAGGATTCGCGCGCCCTCGTTCACCAGCGGGTAGAGGCAACGCTCCACGATCTCGTCCGCTGCGATGGCGCGCCGCTCGATGCCGCTCTCCGCCGCGACCTCGGCGATCAGCGCATCGACCTCGGGGTCCGGAACGGGAGCGCGGCTGCCGGGCTCGTAACGGTAGTAGCCGGCGCCGGTCTTCTGGCCGAAGCGCCCCAGCTCGCAGAGCCGGTCGGCCACTGCCGAGTAGCGCTTGGCGGGGTCGCGCAGATGGGCGTCCGCCTTGCGCTTGCGCCAGCTCACGTCGAGGCCCGCGAGGTCGGCGACGGAGCACGGCCCCATCGCCATCCCGAACGCGGTGAGTGCGGCGTCGATCTCCACCGGCGAGGCGCCCTCTTCCAACAGGAAGCGCACTTCCCGCGTGTAGCCCTCGAGCATGCGGTTGCCGATGAAGCCGTGGCAGACGCCGGCCACCACCGCGAGCTTGCCGAGCCGCTTCGCCAGCGCAAGCACCGACGCCAGCGCCTCGAGCGTGGCCGAATCTGTGCGCACGACCTCCAGCAGGCGCATCACCTGCGCCGGGCTGAAGAAGTGCATGCCGAGCACGTTGCCCCGGCGGCGCGGCACGATATCGGCCAGGTGGTTCACGTCGAGATAGGAGGTGTTGGAGGCGATGATGGCGCCCTCGTCGCACACCGCATCGAGGGCCCGGAACACCTCCTCCTTGAGCGGCATCTCCTCGAACACCGCCTCGATGACCAGATCGGCGCCGGCGACGCGCTCCAGCGTCTCGATGGGCTCGATCAAGCCGATGCGGTCCTCGGCATCGGCCGCGGCGATCCGTCCACGCTTGACGCGCCCCTCGTACTCGCTGCGGATCCCCGCCATTGCGTGCTCGAGCGCCTGCGAATCCGAATCCATCAGGCGCACCGAGATCCCCGCGTTGGCGAAGCAGGTGGCGATCCCCCGGCCCATGGTGCCGGCGCCGACGATGGCCGCGCTCTCGATCGGCCGCACCGACGTCTCCTTGCCGATGCCGGGCACCTTGCGCACCGCACGCTCCGCGAAGAACACGTGGCGGAGTGCCCGCGATTCGGCCGAGGCCATGCACGCCTCGAAGATCGCCCGCTCCCTGCGGATTCCCTCGTCGAAGGGCACCTCCAGCGCCAGCTCGACGCATTCCAGGCATGCGAGCGGCGCCCGCTGGCCGCGCGCCCGGCGCTCCAGCCGCTCGCGGGTGGCGGCGAAGATGTCGGGATCCCTCAGCTCCGGCGTGCGCTCGCGCGCGAGCGCGTGCGGCGGCCCGGCGGCTATGCGCTCCCCGGCGAAGGCGACCGCGCCTTCCAAGAGGTCGCCATCGATCACGCGGTCGAGAATTCCCTTCTCGGCGGCCTCTGGGGCGTCCACGGGCGTGCCGTCCACGATCATCGCGAGCGCCGCCTCCACGCCCGCGAGCCGGGGCAGCCTCTGGGTGCCGCCGGCGCCGGGCGGGAAGCCGAGCGCCACCTCCGGCTGGCCGACCTGCGTCTTGCGGCTCGCGACCCGGTAGTGGCAGGAGAGCGCCAATTCCAGGCCGCCGCCCAGCCAGTAACCGGCAAGCGTGGCGATCACCGGCTTGGCGGACAGCTCGATCGCCGCGATCACGTCACGGAGTGTCGGCTCGCCTTCGGGCCAGGGCGTGCCGAAGGAGCGGATGTCGGCCCCGGCGAGCGCCCCCTTGCCGGCGCCCCGCAGCACCACCGCCTCGACCGCGTCGTCCGCCTGCGCTTCCGCCAGCCGCGCCAGGATCGCGCCGGGCAGGCCGGGGCTCATGGCGTTCACCGGCGGGTTGTCGATGGTGATGATGCCGACCGCGCCATCGCGCTCCAAGCCTGCGCCGCCCATTCCTCGCGTCCCTCCGTCTGCCTGTGCAAAAACCGCTGGATAAGCTCTGGATAACCTGTGGACAACCCCGGGATAAGCTGTCGATACCCGGTGGAGTACGTGTGAAGACCCGGTGTCGGCGCCGTCAGGCCGCGCACACCTCGTCGAGCAGGCGGCGCATGAAGGTCTCGCAGGCGTGCACCTGACTCAGCTCGATGTACTCGTTGGGCTGGTGCGCCTGCATGATGCTGCCGGGCCCGCAGATCACCGTCGGGATCCCGACTTCCTGGAACTGCCCCGCTTCGGTGCCGTAGGCGACCACCTCGGTGCGATTGGTGCGCGCGAGCGCCATCACGATCGCCTCTGCCGGCGAGCCCTCCTCGGGCACGAGGCCCGGCACCTGGGCGCGGATTTCCGTGGCGATCGTGGTGCCGGGATCGACCGCGTGCATGCGGGGCAGCACGGTCTCCTCCGCAAACTGCTCGAACCGGGTGCGGATCTCGTCCGGGTCCGCCCCCGGCAGCAGCCGGTACTCCCACGTGAAGGCGCAGTCGAGCGGCACGATATTCTGGGCCGTGCCGCCCCGAATCGTGCCGACGTGCACCGTCGTGTAGGGCGGATCGAAGCCGCTCTCCGGCTCCGCCCGGCCCGCCATCTCGTCGGCCAGTTCGGTGAGGAAGTGGACCAGCGTCGCGGCGTGCTGCACCGCGTTGACGCCCAGATGGGTTGCGCTGGAATGGACTTCCCGTCCGCGCAGGCGGGTCTCGAAGCTGTAGACGCCCTTGTGGGCGTTGACCACCGCCATGTTCGTGGGCTCGCCCACGATCACGATGTGCGGCTTGACGCCGAGCTC
>JAPPMY010000090.1 GCA_028818855.1 Rhodospirillales bacterium | reverse complement strand
TCGACGCAGGCGAAGGGCTCGCCGATCGGGTCCATGAAGAGCTGGGTCAGCACCTGGAAGACGAAGACCGTGCGGCCGTCCCTGGTGTGGAGCAGCGCGCCGGCGCTCCCCGGCGTTCCCTTCGGGTAGTTGCGGGCGCGGACGAGCCTGCGGTCGGTCTCGATATAGCTCTCCGTCCCGCGCTGATCCCAGGCGTGATTGCCCAGCGTGATCACGTCGGCGCCGACCTGATAAAGGGCCTTGCAGATCTCCGGCGTGATGCCGAAGCCGCCGGCGGCGTTCTCGCCGTTCACGATCACCAGATCGAGGGCGAGCGCCTCGCGCAGGTCCGGCAGGCGTTCGGCCAGGATGTCGCGGCCGGGGCGGCCCACGACGTCGCCGCAGAAGAGGATGCGCACGCTCGAGCCTCCTCCGGGCTCAGGCCGCGCGCGGGCCGATGGGCATGGCCCCTCGCTCGGTGACGATCCAGTCGAGCGGCTCATCCAGCTCGGTGCGGGGCAGGTCCGGCATGAGCTGCTCCGTGTAGGCGAGGCCCACCGCGACGATGGGTCGCGCCCGGCGCAGCGCCCGCAGCGAGCGGTCGTAGTAGCCGCCGCCGTAGCCGAGCCGGTATCCGTCCCGGTCGTAAGCCAGCAGCGGCACCAGGAGGTGGGTGGGCCGGGCCGGCGCGGCGTCCTCCGCCGGCTCCGGGATGCGGAACGGTCCCCGCGAGAGCGCGGCCCCCGGAGTCCAGACCCGAAAGTGGAGCGCCCGGCCCTTGCCCGCCACCGCCGGCAGGCAACAGACGAAGCCCGCGCCCACGAGCCTGGCGAGCAGCGGCATGGCGTCGATCTCGTCCCTGATCGCCCAGTAGCCCGAGACGACCGCGCCTGCGGGCGTCGGGACCGCGGAGAGATAGTGGTTGGCGGCCCGGACCCCGGCTCCGGGCCCGGCCAGCCGCCGCGCGGACCGCCGCCTTGCGAGCGCATACTCCCGCAGCGCCTGCTTGCGGTCGTGAATGGCGGCGCTCTGAGACACGGTCGGCCCTCGCGAGAACGAAAAGGACGGCCCCGCCTGAACCGTCGCACCCAGAGCTTCCTCCAGGCCGATGTGACCAGGTGGGCGCCGTGTTGCCGAGACCGCAGCCCCGGCAGGGACAGCTCCCGAGAAGCGAAAATTGACCGCGGGAAACAGTCGGCGCGACAAATCCGGCAGTAACCGTCCGGGGAGGAATCTAGTCCTTCTCTAGGGTGCCGGCAATATTCTCGATCCGCTCGGCCAGCGCGTCGACGATGGGCGCGTACTTGCTTTCGAGCCCCGCCTCGGCGTCGACGCGGGCCCGTCGTTCGGCAAGCCTGGCGTGCGACTGCAGCCGGTCGAGCTCGTCGTAGGCGTCGGCCAGCTCGTCGGCGATGACGAGGCAGGCCATGAGCAGGAGGCGGACCTCGCCGACCCGGCCCACGGTCTCCGACAGCTCCTGGGCACGCCGGTCGACGTAGGCCGCGAGCTTGGCGACGTGCTCTTCCTGGCCGTCGTCGCAGGAGACCGGATAGCGCCGCCCGCCGATGGTGACCGCGACCTCGCCCATGGCCCTTTCTAGACCCCCAGGATCGCGCGCAGCGAGCCGATCGCGTCGTCGAGGCGCTCGGCGACCGCCTCGTTGGCCTGGCGCGCGGCGGCCTGGCGCTCCCTCGCATCGGCAAGGGCCTGCGCAAGCTGCGCGCGCTCAAGCCTGAGCGCGTCGAGGTCGGCGCGCAGCGAATCCCGCTCGCGTTCGACGGCGGCAATCGTGCCTGCCATCGCCAGCGAGCGCGCGTCCTCCGCCGTCTGGCGGCCATTCGCGAGCGCCCTGTCGAGCCGCTCGATCGCCTGCTCGAGGCGGTCGCTCGCCTCCTTGAGTTCGGACATGATGAAGGCGTTGTTAGTCTTGTTGCAGGCTACAAAAGTCGTCGTCCTCCCGCCCGCGCCGAGACAGTAGAACGCCGAGACGGCGAGCGTCAACACAGAGCCGCGGCCTGCCGCCGCGACGAAGCCGGGTTCAGCCCAGGTAGCGCCGCTGCAGGTGGGCCTTGAAGACGGCGGTGCCGAGGGGCGCGCCGGTCGCACGTTCGAGCAGCGCCGGGCCCTGATGGCGGGACGCGAGGGCGTGGACGTTGGCCCTGAGCCAGCCGAGAAGGGGCGCGAAGTCGCCGCGCTCGATGGCGGGCCAGAGGTCCGGCTCGTCCCTGGCCGCGGCGTCGAAGAACTGCGCCGCCATCAGCGCGCCAATGGTGTAGCTCGGGAAATAGCCGATCTCGCCCACCGACCAGTGGATGTCCTGCAGGCACCCCTGCGTGTCGTTCTCCGGCCTCAAGCCCAGCAGGCTCTCGTGAATCTCGGCCCAGGCGCCGGGAATCTCGCCCACGGCGAGATCGCCCGCGATCAGGGCGCGCTCCAGGCGGTAGCGCAGCATGATGTGGGCGGGGTAGGTCACCTCGTCCGCATCCACCCTGATGTAGCCTGGCTCGACGCGGATCGCGCGGCGGTAGAGCGCCTCCGCATCGGCAGCGCCCCCGCCGCCGCCAAGATGCTCGCCCAGCAGCGGCGCGAGAAAGCGCATGAAGGGGCGGCTGCGGCAGGCCTGCATCTCGATCAGCAGCGACTGGCTCTCGTGCAGCGCCATGCCGCCCGCCTGCCCCACCGGTTGGTAGCGCCACGCCTCGGGCAGGCCCGCCTCGTAGAGCGCGTGGCCGGTCTCGTGCAGCACGCCCATGAGGCCGGAGAGCGCATCCGCCTCGTCGTAGCGGGTGGTGATGCGGATGTCGCCCGCGCTGCCGCCGCAGAAGGGGTGGAGGCTGATATCGAGGCGCCCGTGATCGAAGTCGAACCCCAGCGCCGCCATCAGGCGCCTGGCGAGGGCCTGCTGCGCCTCCGTGGCCGCACCCAGCGGCGGCGGCGCTCCCCAACCCGCCTGCGTCTCCCGGACGCGGCCGAGGAATTCGGGGAGGAAGCCCGCGAGATCGTCGAAGAGCGGGTCGATGGTGGCGGCGCGGAGCCCCGGCTCGTAGGACTCGATCAGCCCGTCGTAGGGCGCGCAGTCGAGGGCCGCGCCCAGCGCCGCAGCCTTCTCGCGGGCGAGGCCGAGCAGCGGCGCGAAGGCGTCTGCGAAGGCGGGAAAGTCGCTGGCCGGCCGGGCCTCGCGCCACACCATCTCGCACTGCGAGGACGCCTCGCTCAGCGCCTGCACCAGATCGCCCGGCAGCGCCGCCGCCTCGCGCCAGCGCCGCCACATGCGTGCAAGATTGGCGCGCTGCCACGCGTCCAAGGTGTCGGTCTCGCTCTCGGCTTCGTCCAGCAGGTCGCAGACCGCGGCATCGGTCAGCGTCTCGTGGCGGATCAGGGCAAGCTCGGCGAGTTGGGCGGCCCGCGGCCCGGCGCCGCCCGGCGGCATCATCGTCGCCCAGTCCCAGTGCAGCATCGCGGCCGCACCGCCGAGCAGGCCAAGGCGGCGAAAGCGGGCCTCCAGCGCGGCGTAGGCGCTCATGCCTCGCTCTCGTCCTCGCTCCCATCCGAACGCGGGTTGCGGCGCATGTAGATCACGTAAATCACGGCGAGGCCGATGGCGAGCGCGTACCAGATCACGATGTACTGCATGTGCTGGCTGCGCAGCTCGACCCTGGTCTGCCCGCCGATCGGCAGGCCGCCGGGATTGGGGGTGGGGCCCGCGTCCACCAGGTAGGCGGGCGCCGGTATGCCCGCCTTGGCCGCGAGCGCCTCCGTATCGGTCCAGAACCAGATGTTGTTCTCGGGCTCGTTGTCAGGCGTGAACCAGCCCGCGCGGCCGCCGGGCACGACGACGCCTTCGAGGCGGAACGCGCCCTGGACCTGGCCGCCGAGCCGGGTCTCGGGCTCCTTGCTCTCCAGCGGCACCCAGCCGCGGTTGACCAGCACCACGGGGCCGTCGGTGCGCTCGAAGGGCGTGATGATCTGGTAGCCGACGCGGCGGTCGTGAGTGCGGGCGGCGAGGAACATCTCCGCCTCGTGGCGGAAGCGCCCCTCCAGCCAGACCCGGCGGTAGGCGAAGGAGGCGGGATCGGCGAGGTCGGCGGGCAGCATCACCGCCTCGGCCTGGAACTGGGCGCGGCGCTCCTCGTTCAGCTCCGTCTTCCACATCAGGCGATGCACCTGCCATGAGCCCAGAGCGAGCAGGAGCACGATGCCCGGGAGCGCGAACCAAGTCGCCCGCCTGCGGGCGCGCGCGCTCGTCACCCGCCGCGGGGCGCCGTCAGTCTTCGCCAAAACCGGCCGCCCTGTGCCTGTATTGCAGCGCGATCAGGATCGCCTTGGCGGGCCTGAGCAGAACGAGGCTCAGGACGGTGATCGCAGGCAGCCAGAGCACCGCGTGGAGCCAGTAGGGCGGCGCGTGGGTGAACTCCAGCCAGAACGCGAGCGCCACGACGACGGCGCCGACGATGAACATGACGAAGACGGCCGGGCCGTCCGCGCTGTCATGCCGCTTCAGCTCGAACGCGCACGCGCCGCACCGCTCGGCCACCCGCAGGTAGCCCCGGAACAGCCTGCCGCGGCCGCACCGCGGGCAGCGGAAAAGAAGGCCGGCCTTCAGGACCGAAACAGGTGGATAGGAGATGCCATCCGCCATGCCGTCCCGATCAACCGGCCCACCAGTAGACCCAGATGAACAGGAAGAGCCACACCACGTCGACGAAGTGCCAGTACCACGCCGCGGCCTCGAGCCCGATGTGCTGGTCCGGCTTGAACTGCCGCTTCAGCGCCCGGTAGAGGCAGACCGCGAGGAAGATGGCGCCGACGGTGACGTGGAAGCCGTGGAATCCCGTCGCCATGAAGAAGGTGGAGGGGTAGATGCCATCGCGGAAGCCGAAGGCGGCATGCGCGTACTCGTAGCCCTGGACGCCGATGAAGGCGACGCCGAGCGCCACGGTGAGCGCGAGCCCGTAAACAAGCTGCTGCTGGTTGCCGTGGCGGAGCGCGTGGTGCGCCCAGGTCACGGTGGCGCCCGAGGTCAGCAGCAGCAGCGTGTTCACGAAGGGCAGCCGCCAAGCGGGGATGGTCTCGACCCCTGGCGGCGGCCATGTGTTCTCGATCACGTCGGGCGGCATGATCGCGGCATTGAAGAAGGCCCAGAAGAAAGCCGCGAAGAACATCACTTCGGACGCGATGAAGAGCACCATGCCGAAGCGCAAGCCCCGCTGGACGACCTGCGTGTGCTCGTTCTCGACCAGCGCCTCGCGGATCACGTCGCGCCACCAGAAGTACATGGTGAGGATGACCACGATCCCGCCGATGGTCATCAGCCAGAGCTGGCCGGTGTGCATGAAGATGACCACGCCGCCGAGCCCCAGTCCGCCGCCGCCCAAGGCGCCGATGACCGGCCACGGGCTCGGCTTCACCATGTGGTACTCGTGGTTCGCGGTCCCGTGTGCGCTATCCGCCATAACTAGACTCGCTCCCTGATCTGGGGCCCGCCGCGTCGGGGCTCGCATCGCCGGCGGCGCCGGGCGCCAGCGCGGCTTCGGTCACGCCCTCTCCGCGTGCGAAGAACGTGTAGGACAAGGTGATCGTGGTGACGTCGTCGAGGCGGCGATCCTCGACGATGTCGGGATCGACGAAGAACGACACCGGGAAGTCGGCGCGCTCGCCCGGTGCGAGCGTCTGCTCCTCGAAGCAGAAGCAGTCGATCTTGTTGAAGTAGGCGCCGGCCTTCACCGGCGTGACGTTGAAGGTCGAGCTGCCGACGAGTGCGCGGTCCGACTGGTTGACGGCGTTGTAGAAGGCCATCGCCATCTCGCCGACGCGCACCGTCATCTCGCGCTGCTCGGGCTTGAAGTGCCAGGGCAGGTCGCGCGCCGTGTCGGCGTTGAAGCGGATGGTGACGACGCGCTCGCCGATCTCCGCAGGCGCCTCTTCGGCGACCTGGGTGGTGCCGCCGAAGCCCGTGACCTGGCAGAAGAGCTGGTAGAGCGGCACCGCGCCGAAGGCGAGGCCCACCATGCAGCAGACGACGCCAGCCAGGATGAGCGCGGTCGCCGCGCGCCGCCGGCTGCCGGCCTTGGCGGGTGTGCGGGGCATCTCGCCGGCCATCCTACTCGCCCCCCATCCTGACGATGGTGATGAGGTAGAAGAGGATCGCGAGCGCGAGCAGCGCGCCGCCGAGCACGAAGTTGCGGACCCTGCGCCGCCGCTCTGCGTCTCGATCCTTCACGATGCCGTCCCTCATGGCACGAGCGGGACCGACCACGCGCGGTCGAAGAGGAGGAGCAGGAAGAGCGCGAACAGGTAGACGATGGAGGTGCGGAAGAGGCGCTTCGCCGCAGCCGGGCTGTGGTCCACGAGAACGCGGAAGGCGCCGAGCGCGAACACGAGGCCCGCCACCAGCGCGCCGATGCCGTAGACCGCGCCCGCCGCCCCGGTCGCGCACGGCGCCAGGCTCACCGGCAGCAGCAGCAGCGAATAGATCACGATCCAGCGCCGGGTGCTGCGATCGCCGGCCACCACCGGCAGCATCGGCACGTTGGCGGCCTCGTAGTCCTCCGAGCGGACCAGCGCCAGCGCCCAGAAGTGCGGCGGAGTCCAGAGGAAGATGATCCCGAAGAGCGCGAGCGCGGTGAGGTCGATTCCGCCGGTCACGGCTGCCCAGCCGATCATCGGCGGGAAGGCGCCGGCGGCGCCGCCGATCACGATGTTCTGCGGCGTGCGACGCTTCAGCCACATCGTGTAGATCACGACGTAGAAGAAGATCGTGAACGCGAGCAGGCCGGCTGCGACCCAGTTGACCGCGATCCCCATCAACGCGGTCGACCCGGCGGAAAGGACGATGCCGAGGCCGAGCGCGGCGCCGGGCTCCACCCGCCCGGCCGGCACCGGCCTCGCGCGCGTGCGCGTCATCACGGCGTCGATGTCGCGGTCGTACCACATGTTGATGGCCCCAGACCCGCCGGCGCCGACGGCGATGCAGAGCACCGCCACCGCGGCAATGACCGGGTGGATGGTGCCGGGGGCGATGACGAGGCCGACGGCGCCGGTGAAGACCACCAGCGACATCACCCGGGGCTTCAGCAGCGCGAACGCGTCGCCGAGCGCGACCGGCGCCGCGACCTCCGCGCCCGCTACCCTCGCCGCCGGCTCACTCATCGCGCCACTCCTCGCTCCGGCCTAGCGGACCCGGGGGAGCTCCTCGTGGGTGTGGAAGGGCGCCGGCGACGGCACCGACCACTCGAGCGTGGTCGCGCCCTCGCCCCAAGGATTGGCGGCGCACTTCTTACCCCAGAACAGCGTGTAGATGAGGATGTAGATGAAGAGGATCAGCCCGACCGTCGAGATGTAGGCGCCGATGGAGGAAATCATGTTCCACCCGGCGTAGGCATCCGGATAGTCGGGGATGCGCCTCGGCATGCCGGAGACGCCCGAGAAGTGCATCGGGAAGAACGTGAGGTTCACGCCGATGAAGGTGATCCAGAAGTGGATCTTGCCCAGGGTCTCCGGATACTGGCGGCCGCACATCTTGCCGATCCAGTAGTAGAAGGCGCCGAAGGCCATGAACACGGCGCCGAGCGAGAGCACGTAGTGGAAGTGGCCCACCACGTAGTAGGTGTCGTGCAGCGCGTTGTCCAAGCCCGCGTTGGCGAGCACCACGCCGGTCACGCCGCCCACGGTGAACAGGAAGATGAAGCCGAAGGCCCAGAGCATGGGCGTCTTGAACTCGATCGAGCCGCCCCACATGGTGGCGATCCAGCTGAAGATCTTGATGCCCGTCGGCACCGCGATGACCATCGTCGCGCCGATGAAATAGGCCCGCGTGTCGACGTCCATCCCCACCGTGAACATGTGGTGCGCCCACACCACGAAGCCGATGAAGCCGATGGCGACCATGGCGTAGGCCATGCCGAGGTAGCCGAAGACCGGCTTGTTGGAGAAGGTGGAGACGATGTGGCTCACGATGCCGAAGGCCGGCAGGATCAGGATGTAGACCTCCGGGTGCCCGAAGAACCAGAAGAGATGCTGGTAAAGGATCGGGTCGCCGCCGCCGGCCGCATCGAAGAAGGCGGTGCCGAAGTTGCGGTCCGTCAGCAGCATCGTGATGGCGCCCGCCAGCACCGGCAGCGAGAGCAGCAGCAGGAAGGCGGTCACCAGCACCGACCAGACGAAGAGCGGCAGCTTGTGCATCGTCATGCCCGGCGCGCGCATGTTGAGGATGGTGGTGATGAAATTGATGGCGCCGAGGATCGACGACGCGCCGGCCAAATGCAGCGCGAAGATACCGAGGTCCATGGCCGGGCCGGCATGGCCCGAGGTGGATAACGGCGCATAGACCGTCCAGCCCGCGCCGACGCCCGGCCCCGGCCCGCCGTCCACGAACATCGAGGTCACGAGCAACGCGCCGGACGGCACCAGCAGCCAGAAGCTGATGTTGTTCATGCGCGGGAACGCCATGTCCGGCGCCCCGATCATCAACGGCACGAACCAGTTGCCGAAGCCGCCGATGAAGGCCGGCATGATCATGAAGAACACCATGATCAGCCCGTGGCCCGTCACGAAGACGTTGAAGGTGTGCGAATCGGCGAAGATCTGCATGCCCGGCTCGGACAGCTCTATCCGCATGAAGATGGAGAGCACCGCGCCCACGATCCCGAACACGATCGCGAAGGCGATGTACATCGTGCCGATGTCTTTGTGGTTGGTGGAGTAGAGCCACCGCGTGATGCCCCGCGGCATGTGATCGTGCGCTGCGTGGGCTTGGGCGTGGTCCGCCATGGCCTCTCTCCTTCCTCAGCGCGCCTCAGGCGCGCCCGCGACGAGCGATGCAACCTCGGTCGGGCTGTCGTTCGCCGATGCGAATTCTTCTCGCGCGAATTCCACCCAGGCGTCGAACTCCTCCTGCGACACCGCCTCGATCATGATCGGCATGAAGCCGTGCAGCGTGCCGCAGAGCTCCGAGCATTGCCCGTAGTAGGTGCCCTCGCGGTTGATCTGGAACCAGGTCTCGTTGACCCGGCCGGGCACGGAATCCATCTTGACGCCGAACGCCGGGATGGCCCAGGAGTGGATCACGTCGTCCGCCGTCGTCAGCAGCCTGATCTTGACGCCCACCGGCAGCACCACCGCCTCGTCGGTGGCGAGCAGCCGGGGCTGCCCCTCCTCCAGCTCGTCGTCTTCAAGCATCAGGGCGTCGAAGGTGAAGTCGCCGTGATCCGGATACTCGTAGGACCAGTACCACTGGTGCCCGATGGCCTTCAGCGTCATGTCGGCGTCCTCCACACGGTCGGTGTAGTAGAGGAGGCGGAACGAGGGCACCGCGATGATCAGCAGGATGATGACCGGCACCACGGTCCAGACCACCTCGAGCAGGGTGTTGTGGGTGGTCTTGGACGGGACCGGGTTCCGCTTCTTGTTGTAGCGGATCACGATCCACGCCATCAGGGCGAACACGAAGGCGGTGATGATGACGATGATGATCGTCACCATGAGGTTGAAGTCGACGATGCGCTCCATCGAGGGAGAGAGGGCGGTCTGAAAGTCGACCTCCCAGTCGGTCGGCTGCTGCGCCAGCGCCGTTCCGGCAGCGCCGGCAGCGCCGGCGAGAACGGCACCCAAAGCGCCCAGTTTCGCGAGATGCCTCACTACGCTCCTCCACTCGCTCGACGGAAATCGCCCGACCACCGCCCTCGCCATGCCCTTGAAGGGCAGGCCTGGACCCCCGGCGGACCGGTCACTCCGCACGCAGCCGGGCGGCGCGACCATCGCCGCGCCGCCCACTGCACACGAGACGCTGCGTCCTACCATGCACCCCGCCGTTTTTGAAGCCCTCTTGAAGCCCCGCATTGACGGCGGGTCGTGCCGTCGCCAATTCTTGGGGATGGCGTGGCCTGCGCGCGCTGGCGCGTGACGTAAGGCCCGCGCGCGACGGCGCGCAACGTGAAGAAGGACGAGCCCCATGAGCCGTGAAACGGTCACCGACGAGATCTTCTTCAATCGCGCCGGGCTCGACCGGCCGCGCACGGAAGGCATCGTCGCGGACGCGCTGCACGGCGCCGACGACGGCGAGCTCTTCCTCGAATACCGGCAGAGCGAGGGCTTCTCCTTCGACGACGGCCGGCTCAAGAGCGCGAGCTTCGACACCCACCAGGGATTCGGGCTGCGCGCGGTCTCGGGCGAGACGACGGCCTACGCCCATGCCGGCGAGCTGGGCGAGGACGCGCTCAAGCGGGCGTCCGCCACGGTCCGCGCGGTGCGCAGCGGCCAGGGCGGCACCATGGCCCAGGCGCCGTCCCGCACCAACCGCTCGCTCTACGTGGACGACAACCCGCTGGACGGCACGCCGTTCGACGACAAGGTGGCGCTGCTGGCGGAGATCGACGCCTACGCCCGGGCCAAGGAGCCGCGGGTGCGCCAGGTGATGGCGTCGCTGCTCGGATCGTGGCAGGCGGTGGAGATCATCCGCGCCGACGGCAGCCGGGCTTGCGACGTGCGCCCGCTGGTGCGGCTCAACGTCTCCGTCATGGTCGGCGAGGGGGAGCGGCAGGAGACGGGCTCGCAAGGCGTCGGCGGGCGGGCGCCCTACGGCGAATTCCTGGCGCCCGAACGCTGGCAGGCGCAGGTGGACGAGGCGCTGCGCCAGGCGCTGGTCAATCTGGAATCCGTCGCGACGCCCGCCGGCGAGATGCCGGTGGTTCTCGGCCCCGGCTGGCCCGGCATCCTGCTGCACGAGGCCATCGGCCACGGCCTCGAAGGCGACTTCAACCGCAAGAAGACCAGCGCCTTCTCCGGCCTCCTCGGCACGCGGGTGGCCTCGCCGGGCGTGACGGTGGTGGACGACGGCGCCATCGACGACCGGCGGGGCTCGCTCACGGTGGACGACGAGGGCACGCCCACCGGGCGGACCGTGCTGATCGAGGACGGCATCCTGCGCGGCTACCTGCAGGACCGCATGAACGCGCGGCTCATGGGCATGGAGCCCACCGGCAACGGCAGGCGCGAGAGCTTTGCACACGCACCCATGCCGCGCATGACCAACACCTTCATGCTGGACGGCGCCGACGCGCCCGACGAGATCATCGGGCGGGTGAAAAAGGGCATCTACGCCAAGAACTTCAGCGGCGGCCAGGTGGACATCACGTCCGGCAAGTTCGTGTTCTCGGCCGCCGAGGCCTACCTGATCGAGGACGGCAGGACGACCGCGCCTCTCAAGGGTGCGAGCCTGATCGGCAACGGGCCGGACGTGCTCACCCGGGTCGCCGCCATCGGCAACGACTTCGCGCTCGATACCGGCATCGGCACCTGCGGCAAGAACGGCCAGGGCGTGCCGGTGGGAGTCGGCCTGCCCACGCTGCTCGTCGACCCGATCACCGTCGGCGGCACCGACGCCTGAGTCGCGCGCGCCGGCACGGTCACGCGCGCGGACCGCGCGCGGGGCTCAGTCCTTCAGGTCCTCCCAGAGCTCCTTCACCCTGGCGAAGAAGCCTTCGGCCTCCGGACTCGTGGGGCGGGAGCCGCCTTGCTCGTCGAACTGCTTGAGCAGGTCCTTCTGGCGCCTGGTGAGGTTGACCGGCGTCTCGACCGCGACCTCGATGTACATGTCGCCGTGGCCGGCGCCGCGCAGCGCCGGCATGCCCTTGCCGCGCAGGCGGAACTGATGCCCTGACTGGGTGCCCGCCGGCACCGTGACCCGCGCGCGGCCCCCGCCGACGGTGGGCACCTCGACCGCGCCGCCCAGCGATGCCGTCGTCATCGGGATCGGCACGCGGCAGTGGATGTGCATGGCGTCCCGCTGGAAGATGCCGTGCGGCGCGACCGAGAGGAAGATGTAGAGATCGCCGGGCGGGGCGCCGCGCGCGCCGGCCTCGCCCTCGCCCGCCAGGCGGATGCGGGTGCCGTCCTCCACGCCGGACGGGATGTTCACCGCGAGCGACTTCTCCTTTTGCACGCGGCTCGCGCCGCGACACTCGGGGCAGGGATCGGCGATGACCTGGCCCGCGCCCTGGCAGGTAGGGCAGGTTCGCTCGACCGTGAAGAAGCCCTGCTGTGCGCGCACCTTGCCCGCGCCGCCGCAGGTGCCGCACGCGCTCGGCCGGGTGCCGGCGCGGGCGCCGGAGCCGTTGCAGGACTCGCAGCTCACCGTGCCGGGGACGCGGATCGTCGCCTGCTTGCCAGCAAACGCGTCCTCCAGCGAGATCTCCATGTTGTAGCGGAGGTCGGCGCCCCGCGCCGGCTGCCGCCGGCCGCCCCGCCGCGCGCCGCCGCCCATGAACTCGCCGAAGAGATCGTCGAACACGTCGGCGAAGCTGGTGCCGAAGTCGAACCCGCCAGGGCCCGCGCCGCCGGCGGCGCCATCGAACGCGGCGTGGCCGAAGCGGTCGTAGGCCGCGCGCTTCTCCTTGTCGGAGAGCACGTGGTATGCCTCGGAGATCTCCTTGAACTTCTGCTCGGCAACCGCGTCATCCGGATTGCGGTCTGGATGGTACTGCATGGCGAGCTTGCGATAGGCCTTCTTCAGGTCCTCGTCGCTGGCCTCGCGGGAGGCGCCGAGAAGGTCGTAGTAGTCGGTCTTGGCCATCGCTCAACCGCCCGTCGCAACCCGGCGGGCGGGCACTCGGCACTCGTCGCTTCGCGGGGGCACGGGAGGCGCCCGCCGGATCAGGAGGACGGCCGGTCCTTCTTGTCGTCGACTTCCTCGAAGTCGGCGTCGACCACCGTGTCCCGCTCGCCGCCGCCGGGCGCTCCGTCGGGGCCGGTGCCGGGCTGGGGCTCCTCCATGGGCCCGGCGCCGGCGTCGCCGGCCTGACCGGCGGCGTACATGGCCTCGCCGAGCTTCATGGCGCTCTGGCCGAGCCGCTCCATCTTGCCCTTGATGGCGTCCGCGTCCTCGCCGCCCAGGGCCTCGCGCAGGTCCGCGACCTGCGCCTCGATCTCGCTCCTGTTCGCCGGATCGATCTTGTCGCCGTGCTCGGCGAGGGTCTTTTCGGTCGAGTGGATCAGCGCCTCGGCGTGATTGCGGGTCTCGACCAGCTCGCGCCGCTGCTTGTCCTCCTCCGCATGGGATTCGGCATCGCGCACCATGCGGTCGATCTCGTCATCGGAGAGGCCGCCCGAGGCCTGGATGCGGATCTGCTGCTCCTTGGCGGTCGCCTTGTCCTTGGCGGAGACGTTGACGATGCCGTTCGCGTCGATGTCGAAGGTGACCTCGATCTGCGGCATGCCGCGCGGTGCAGCCGGGATGCCCACCAAGTCGAACTGGCCGAGGAGCTTGTTGTCCGACGCCATTTCGCGCTCACCCTGGAAGACGCGGATGGTGACCGCGGTCTGGCCGTCCTCGGCAGTGGAGAAGACTTGGCTCTTCTTGGTCGGAATCGTGGTGTTGCGGTCGATCAGGCGCGTGAACACGCCGCCCAGCGTTTCGATCCCGAGCGAGAGCGGGGTCACGTCGAGCAGCAACACGTCGGTCACGTCGCCCTGCAGCACGCCGGCCTGGATGGCGGCGCCGACGGCCACGACCTCGTCAGGATTGACGCCCTTGTGGGGCTCGCGGCCGAAGAAGTTCTTCACCACCTCGACGACCTTGGGCATGCGGGTCATGCCGCCGACCAGGATGATCTCGTCGATCTCGCCGGCGGAGAGGCCCGCATCCTTGAGCGCCGCCCGGCAGGGCTCGATCGTGCGCGTGATGAGGTCGTCGATCAGCGCTTCGAGCTTGGCCCGCGTCACCTTCATCGCGAGGTGCTTGGGTCCGCTCGAATCGGCCGTGATGAAGGGCAGGTTGACCTCGGTCTGCATCGCGCTCGAAAGCTCGATCTTGGCCTTCTCCGCCGCCTCCTTGAGGCGCTGGAGCGCGAGCTTGTCCTCGCGCAGGTCGATGCCGTGCTCCTTCCTGAACTCGTCGGCGAGGTAGCCGAGGAGGCGCATGTCGAAGTCCTCGCCACCGAGGAAGGTGTCGCCGTTGGTGGACTTGACCTCGAAGACCCCGTCGCCGATCTCCAGGATGGAGATATCGAAGGTGCCGCCGCCGAGATCGTAGACCGCGATGGTGCCGCCGCCCTTCTTGTCGAGGCCGTAGGCGAGCGCGGCGGCCGTCGGCTCGTTGATGATGCGGAGCACCTCGAGGCCCGCGATCTGGCCCGCGTCCTTGGTGGCCTGGCGCTGGGAATCGTTGAAGTAGGCCGGCACCGTGATGACCGCCTTGGCGACGGGCTCGCCGAGGAAGGCCTCGGCGGTCTCCTTCATCTTCTGCAGCGTGAAGGCGGAGATCTGGCTCGGCGAGTAGTTGTCGCCCCGCGCCGTGACCCAGGCGTCGCCGTTGCCGTGATTGACGATCTGGTAGGGCACCATCTTCATGTCCTTCTGCGTCATCGGGTCCTTGAAGGGGCGCCCGATGAGGCGCTTGATCGCGAAGATGGTGTTCTCGGGGTTCGTGACGGCCTGCCGCTTGGCCGCCTGGCCGACCAGGCGCTCGCCGTCGTCGGTAAAGGCCACGATCGAGGGCGTCGTGCGCGCGCCCTCCGCGTTCTCGACCACCCGCGGGTCCTTGCCTTCCATGATGGCCACGCAGGAGTTGGTCGTGCCCAGATCGATACCGATCACCTTGCTCATGTCTCGTCCCTATCGTCAGCAGGCCCGAACGACCACGTCATGCATCGCCTCGGGCCCCGTGTTCCTTGCCCCATGCCTGGCGGCCACGGGACGTCCCTCTCGGCGGTCGCCCGCCGCGCTCAGCGTTCAATATGGGTGCGGATTTGCGCGCTGCAAGCGCCCGCGCCTGCGCTCACACACCCTCACGCGGGCTCGTCCGCCGGCGTATCGACGCCGTCCGCCCCGGTTTCGGCTTCGGACTCCGCCTCGGCATCGTCGCCCGCCGCCGCTGCCGCGCCCCCCTTGGCCACGCCGACCATCGCCTCGCGCAGCAGCCGGTCGCCGATCCTGTAGCCGGTCTGCAGCACCTGGACGACGGTGCCGTCCGGCTGGTCCGTCTGGTCGGTCTCGAACAGCGCCTGATGGAGGTTGTAGTCGAAGGTCTCGCCGAGCGGGTCGATCCTGGTGATGCCGTGGCGGCCAAGCACCGTCTCGAACTCCCGCGCCGTCATCTCGATGCCGTCCGCGATCGCCTTCACCGCCTCGTCGCTCTCGCGCCGCTCGGCGGGGATGCTGTCCAGCGCGCGGCCGAGATTATCGCCGACGCCAAGCAGGTCCTGGGCGAAGCGCGAGATCGCGTAGGCGCGTGCGTCTTCAACGTCCTTCTTCGCCCGGCGGCGTGCGTTCTCGGCGTCGGCAAGGGCACGGAGCAACTGGTCCTTGAGCGCCTCGTCACCGCCCTCGTCCTCGTCGGCGTCATCGCGCTCGTCGGGCACGTCGGCGACTTCTCCGCCGCCGTCCTCCGCCGGCGTGGCGCCGGCGCCCTCCTCACCGGCGTCGTCCGCTGCGCCCGCCTGCTTCGCCGCATCCGCGTCGCTCTGCTCCGCAGCCGGTGCGGCCTCGGCCTCGGCCCGTTCCGTCTCGTCCTGCATCGTCTCCTTCGTTCCCTTCTTCCGCCCCCAGCCGCGCCGCGCCGCCTGCGACATGTCCCCGCTCACCCCAGCACCCGGCCGATGATCGCGGCGGTGTGATCCACCATCGGAATGATGCGGCCGTAGTTGAGCCTGGTCGGGCCGATCACGCCGATGGCGCCGATGAAGCGGGCCTCGGCGTCGCGGTAGGGTGCCACCACCATGGAGCACCCGGTGGAGGCGAAGAGCGTGCTCTCCGCCCCGATGAAGATCTGGACCCCTTCCGCGTCCTCGGTGCTTTCCAGCAAGCGGATGAAGTCGTTCCGCTCGTCGAGCGCGTCGAAGAGCTGGCGGATGCGTTCGAGATCGGCGAGCGCCGTGACGTCCTCGATGAGGTTGGCCCGGCCGCGCACGATGAGGCTGCCGTGATCGCGCGTCTCGTTGGCCCACTCGGCGATCCCGGCCTCGACGACGCGGGCGGTGAGATCGTCGAGCTGGGCCCGGTGGTCCTCGATCTCGTTGCGGATCTCCTCCCTCAGCTCGGCCAGCGTGCGCCCGGCGAGCCGCGCGTTCAGGTAGTTGGTGGCGCGGCTCAGGTGCGATTGCGCCATGTCCGCCGGCACGTCGATGACGCGGTTCTCGACGAGGCCGGCCTCGGTCACCATGACCGCGAGCGCACGGCCGTGGCTGAGGCTCACGAACTCGACCTGGCGGCACGGCACATCGGCCTTGGGCGCGAGGACCAGCCCGGCGCAGCCGGAGAGCCCGGAGAGCGCCTCGGTGGTCTCGGTCAGCATCTCCTCGACCGTGCGCCCCGCAGCGCGGCACTTGCCCTCGATGCTCGCACGCTCCTCCTCGGTGAGGCGGCCGAGTTCCAGCAGGCCATCCACGTAGATCCGCAAGCCGAGCTGGGTCGGCAGCCTGCCCGCCGAGACATGCGGCGCATAGAGCAGGCCGGCATCCTCCAGGTCGGCCATGACGTTCCGCACCGTGGCGGGCGACACCGGGGTCGAGAGTCGGCGCGAGAGCGTGCGCGAGCCCACCGGCTGCCCGGTCTCCATGAATTCCTCGACCAGGCGGCGGAGAACCTCCCGCGAGCGATCCGTCAGTTCGCGCAGCAACGTGCGATCCCGTCCTGTGATGGGCGGCCTGAATGTAGTGAGCGCCCCCTGGAGCGTCAACGCCCGCCCCGGCAAAGAGATTTCGGGTCTCCGGGAGGGGAAACGGGAGCGTTCGCGGGGCGCAATCTGCCCCGGAACACGTGCGGCATGGCGGCACGCGCTTGCCGCACGGCTACCTGAATCTCAGGCCCGCCATTGTATCGGCCGGCCCGACACACTATGCTATGGGGGCGAACTGGAATTGGACGGGCCGCGCCGCACCGCGCGCAGAGCGAAGGCGAGGGCGGCGGCCTCCCGGCATGAATCGCCCGGTGGCAGCGGCTGCGTCCATTGATTCCGCACCTCGAAACCACGGAACGAGTCCGATGCGGCAGCCGCCAACCATCGAGCCGACCGACCCCGCCGTGAAGCGGCCTGTCGCGAGACGGGATCGCCACGCGCCGGCCGGCGGCCCATTCCCGGCGCGGCGCCGCATCGCGTTCCCGCGGACGCGCTTACCGGAGGCGAAGCCCTCCGCGCGCTCCCGGACGGAGAAAATACAAGAATGGCCAAACGCATGCTCATCGATGCCAGCCACGCGGAAGAGACCCGCGTGGTCGTGGCGGACGGAACGCGACTAGAAGAGTTCGACTTCGAATCGGCTGCGCGGAAGCAGCTTAAGGGAAATGTCTACCTAGCCAAGGTCATGCGCGTGGAGCCCTCGCTCCAGGCGGCGTTCGTCGACTATGGCGGCAATCGCCACGGCTTCCTTCCCTTCAACGAAATCCACCCGGACTACTACCAGATCCCGGTCGCGGACCGGGAGGCGCTCTACGCCGAGCAGGCGGAGGTGGACGAGAGCGACGAGCCGGCCGCGGCCCGGACCGCCACACCGGCGGAGAACGGGGTGGGTGACGAGGCGCCGCCCGAGGGCGACGCTCCACCGGACGGGGCGGAGAGCGCGGACGGGGCGGAGAGCGCGGACGGGGCGGAAGCGGCAGCCGACGGGGAGAGCGCGGCAGGCGAGGACGCCGAGAGCGCCGGCGGCGAGGATAACGGGGCGGCCGAGGCCAGCGGCAACGGCAATGGCGCCAGCACCCCCAACGGCGACGGTGGCGATGTCGAAGTCATGGGCGGCGACGAGCTGGACGACCTGGAACGCCGCCGGCTCCAGGCCAGCCGCTCGCTGCTCAGCCGCCGCTACCGCATCCAGGAGGTCATCAGGAAGCGCCAGATTCTGCTGGTGCAGGTGGTCAAGGAGGAGCGCGGCAACAAGGGCGCGGCGCTCACCACCTATCTCTCGCTCGCCGGGCGCTACATCGTGCTCATGCCGAACGCGATCAGGGGCGGCGGCATCTCGCGCAAGATCGTCAACGCCGACGACCGCCGGCGCCTCAAGAAGATCATGTCCGACCTCGACATCCCGGCACGCATGGCGGTCATCGTGCGCACCGCGGGGCTCTCGCGCTCGAAGACCGAGATCAGGCGCGATCTGGAATACCTGCTGCGCCGCTGGCAAAACATCCGCGATCTCACCATGGAATCGATGGCGCCCTGCGTCATCAACGAAGAGGCCAACCTGATCCGCCGCTCGATCCGCGACCTCTACACGCGCGACATCGAGCAGATCCTGATCGAGGGCGACGAGGGCTACAAGACCGCCAAGGGCTTCATGAAGACCATGATCCCGAGCCACGCCGCGCGGGTGAAGCCCTACCGGGACCGGATTCCGCTCTTCGTCCGCTACCAGATCGAGAGCCAGCTCGACTCCATGTACGGGCCTGAGCTTCAGCTCAAGTCGGGCGGCTACCTGGTCATCAACCCGACCGAGGCGCTGGTTGCGATCGACGTGAACTCAGGCCGGGCGACCAAGGAGCGCACGATCGAGGAGACCGCGCTCAAGACCAACCTGGAAGCGGCGGAGGAGATCGCGCGCCAGCTTCGGCTCCGCGACCT
>JAPPMY010000204.1 GCA_028818855.1 Rhodospirillales bacterium | reverse complement strand
CGCTCCTCATGGTGCTCCTCCAGTTCATCGTCGTGGTGATGCGCTACATCTTCGGCTGGGGCTTCATCGCGATGCAGGAGGGGGTGATCTACCTCCACGCCACCCTCTTTCTCGTGGGGGCGGGCTACACGCTGCTCCACGGCGGGCACGTCCGCGTCGATATCTTCTACCGCGATGCACGCCCGCGACTGCGCGCGCTCATCGATCTCCTGGGCGTGATTCTCTTCCTGATGCCGGTCTGCGTGATCATCGGCTGGGCGAGCTGGCCCTATGTGGAGCAGTCCTGGTCAGTGTTCGAAAGCTCGGCGGAAACCAGCGGCATTCCGGCGATCTACACGCTCAAGTCGATGATCCTCGTGTTCGTGGTGCTTATCGCCTTGCAGGGCATCTCCCTCGCGTTTCACGCGGTGCTGACGATCGCCGGCCGCAAGGCAAGCCACGACGACATCGCAGAAGCCGGCGGCGAGGCCGCCTGACCCGCCATGCCCGTCGGCGAAGTCCTGGTCATCGTCATGTTCGTGACGACCTTCGGCTGCCTTCTGGCGGGCTTCCCGGTCGCTTTCACGCTGTCCGGCGTGGCCGCCCTGTTCGGGCTCTTCTCGTACGCCTTCGGCGTCTTCGACATCAGCTTCATGCGCGCCATGCCGCAGCGCATCTTCGGCAACGCCATGTGGAACGAGGTACTGATCGCGGTGCCTCTCTTCGTTTTCATGGGGGTGATGCTGGAGCGTTCGAAGGTGGCGGAAGAGCTGCTCGAGGCCATGGGCCGCCTCTTCGGCGGCCTGCGCGGCGGCATCGGGCTCTCGGTGATCGCCGTCGGCGCACTGCTCGCCGCTTCCACGGGGATCGTCGGTGCGACGGTCGTGACCATGGGCCTGCTCTCGCTGCCGACGATGCTGCGGCGCGGCTACGACCCCAAGCTCGCGACCGGAGCGATCTGCGCGTCGGGCACGCTGGGCCAGATCATCCCGCCCTCGATCGTGCTGGTGATCCTAGGCGAGCAGATCTCAAACGCCTACGTCGATGCTCAGCGGGCGATCGGCAACTGGTCGCCGGAGCCGGTCTCGGTGGGCGATCTCTTCGCCGGCGCCCTGTTGCCGGGCATGGTGCTCGTCGGGCTCTACATGCTCTATCTGATGGTCGTCGCCTGGCTGCGGCCCAAGGCAGCGCCGGCGATTCCGCGCGAGGAGCTGGGCGGCGAATGGCGCGACGTGTGGCGGCGCATCGGCCGGGCGCTGGTGCCGCCGATCGTGCTCATCATCGCCGTTCTGGGTTCCATCCTCGGCGGCATCGCGACCCCGACCGAGGCCGCCGCGGTGGGCGCAGTGGGCTCGCTGATCCTCGCAGGCGCAAGGCTCGCGCCGGAAGGCGGCACCAGGCTCGAGCGCACCACCGGCGGCGCCCCGCTCTATCTCGCGGGCGGCGGGCTGATCCTGATGATGATTCTTGCCGGCCAGTTCGACCTTGTCGTCTCGCGGGCCGGCGTCGGCGCTCCGGCCATCGTCGCCTTCATCTGTTGCGGGCTCGTGGTCTACGGGATCTGGACGAGCCTCTGGCGGGTCTGGCGCGCGGGCGTCCTGGTGCCGGTCATGCGGTCGACCATGCAGATCAGCGCCATGGTCTTCGTCATCCTGATCGGCGCCGCCCTCTTCTCGCTGGTGTTCCGGGGCCTGGGCGGCGACGAGATGGTGCACGAGGCGCTCTCCAACGTGCCGGGCGGGGTGATCGGCGCGATGCTCGTGGTCATGCTGATCATGTTCGCGCTCGGCTTCTTCCTCGACTTCATCGAGATCACCTTCGTCGTGGTGCCGATCATCGCGCCCGTGCTGCTGCAGATGGACATCAACCCGATCTGGCTCGGCATCATGATGGCGGTGAACCTGCAGACCTCGTTCCTGACCCCGCCCTTCGGCTTCTCGCTCTTCTACCTGCGGGGCGTGGCGCCGCGTTCGGTGCGCACGGGCGAGATCTACCGAGGCGTCATCCCCTTCGTCATCATCCAGCTTGCGGCACTTGCGGTGCTCGGCCTCTTTCCCGAACTAACCACCTGGCTGCCGTCGGTCGTCTTCGATTGAGGGGCGGCTGGGCGCTAACGTTCCCTCGACCAGGCCGTCACGACGTCGATCAGCGCGTCCGTGAGCCGGGCGAGTTCGGCCTCGTCGATGGTGAGCGCCGGCGTCACGTAGACGATATCGCCGAAGGGGCGGACCCAGACGCCGGCGTCGACGAAGCGCGCCTTGAGCCAGCCGATGCGGCTCATGTCGTCGAGCTGGATGACGCCGATGGCGCCCCGCGCCCGCACGTCGACCACGCCAGGCAACGCCCTTGCCGGCTCCAGCGCGGCCTCGAGGTGGCTTTCGATGGCGCGCGCCTGGGCGAGGCGGGGCTCCCGCTCGAACAGGTCGAGCGAGGCGTTGGCGGCGGCGCAGGCGAGCGGATTGGCCATGAAGGTCGGCCCGTGCATGAGCGCGGCATCGGGGTCGTCGGAAAGGAAGGCCTCGAACACGGCCTCGCTCGCGACCGTCGCCGCAAGCGCCATGGTGCCACCGGTGAGCGCCTTGGACAGCGTCACGATGTCCGGCACGACGTCCGCCTGTTCGCAGGCGAAGAGCGTGCCGGTGCGGCCGAAGCCGGTCATGATCTCGTCGGCGATGAGGAGCAGCCCGTGTCTGTCGCAGGCCGCGCGCAGCGCGCTCAGCGTCTCCGGCGCGTGGAAGCGCATGCCGCCCGCGCCCTGGACCAGCGGCTCGATGATAACCGCCGCAACGTCCTCCCCATGCCGGGAGAGGTAGGCGTCGAAGGCGGCGACGCCCGCTTCGTCCCGAGGCAGCGGCAGGACGTGCTGCTCCGCCAGCGCGCCCGCGAACAGGCTGTGCATCCCCTCCTCGGGATCGCACACCGACATGGCGGCGAAGGTGTCGCCGTGATAGGCGCCCTGGAAGCTCACGAAGCGGTGGCGCCCGCGCACCCCCTGGTTGAGCCAGTATTGCAGCGCCATCTTGAGCGCGATCTCCACCGCCACCGAGCCTGACTCCGAGAAGAACACCCGGTTCAGCGGATCGGGGAGCATGGCGGCCAGGCGGCGGGCCAGCCTGAGCGCCGGCTCGTTGGCGAGCCCGCCGAACATCACGTGGGGCATGCGCTCGAGCTGCGCGGAAACGGCGGCGCGGATATGGGGGTGGTTGTAGCCGTGGCAGGCGGTCCACCAGGACGCGATGCCGTCGATCAGCTCGCGGCCGTCGGCGAGCACGATGCGCGTGCCCCGGGTCTCCGCCACCGGCAGCGGCGGCGGCACGCGCGCCATCTGGGTGTAGGGCAGCCAGACGTGGCCGTAGCCCTCGGCCAGCCAGTCGGGCGCTGAGGAGTCGGTCTGGCTCGGGCGCGCCACGGTGAACGCCGGGAACGCCGCGGCTTGCGGCTTACACCGGCATCGGCGCGATGCCGAGGCGCGTGAAGAGCCGGGTGTCGCGCTCGCGTCCGGGGTTGGGCGTCGTGAGCAGCTCCGGCCCGACGAACACCGAGTTGGCGCCGGCGAGGAAGGCCAGCGCCTGCATCTCGTCGGACATCTGCTCCCGCCCGGCGGAGAGCCGGACCATCGAGCGCGGCATGGTGATCCGCGCCGCCGCCACCGTGCGCACGAATTCGAAGGGATCAAGCGCGTCCGTTCCGTCGAGCGGCGTGCCCTCGACCTGCACCAGCATGTTGATGGGCACGCTCTCGGGGTGGCTCGGCAGGCTCGCGAGCGTGGCGATCATGTCCGCCCGGTCGCGCTTCGATTCGCCCATGCCCACGATGCCGCCGCAGCAGACGTTGATGCCGGCGTCGCGGACGTGGCCCAGGGTGTCGAGGCGGTCCCGGTAGGTGCGCGTCGTGATGATCTCGCCGTAGAAGGATTCCGACGTGTCGAGATTGTGGTTGTAGTAGTCGAGCCCGGCATCGGCGAGCCGCTCCGCCTGGGGCGCGCTCAGCATCCCCAGCGTGACGCAGGTCTCCATGCCGAGCGCCTTGACGCCCTCCACCATGTCGGCCACCGCGTCGAGGTCGCGGTCCTTGGGGCTGCGCCAGGCGGCGCCCATGCAGTAGCGCGTGGCGCCGGCGTCGCGGGCGCGCCGTGCCTCGGCCAGCACCTCGTCGAGCGACATCATCTTCTCGGCCGCGAGCCCGGTGTCGTAGCGCGCGCTCTGCGGGCAGTAGGCGCAATCCTCCGGGCAGCCGCCGGTCTTGATGCTCAGCAGGGTCGACATCTGCACCTGGTTCGGGTCGAAATGACGGCGATGCACGGTCTGAGCGCGAAACATCAGCTCGGCGAAGGGCAGCGCGAGCAGCGCCTCGACCTCCGCCACCGACCAGTCATGCCTGAGCGCGGCAGCCGCTCCAGAGCGCGCGTCCGCGCCGATCGCCTCGACAGCTTCCATGATCGTTCGTCTCCCGCCCTCGACCGGCGCAGGATAGGCCCGGGCGCTGCCGGGTCAAGGAATGCGACCTGGAAACAACCGCTCGGTTCCAACCCGGACCATGTACGTCAGGTTGCTATGCTGCATTCGGCATACAGCATATGGCGTTGAGATAGAGCAATTAACCACAAGACCGGCAATATACGTTGACGGACGGCCCGCCCGCCATCATGCTTGCCACGAAATAGACAAAATTCGAAATCCGTGGGCCCGACTGCCGTATCCGCCGCGCTCGATATCGTCGAGCATGCCGATCTCGTCGCCGCCCGGCGCGTGGTGAGCCAGGAATCGCGCGCGCTTGCGCGGCTCTCGCAGGCGTTGACGGAGCGCTTCGTCGATGCGACCGAGATCCTCGCGTCCACCCAGGGCCGGATCGTGGTCTCCGGCATGGGCAAGAGCGGCCATATCGCCAACAAGATGGCGGCGACCTTCGCCTCCACCGGGGCGCCGTCGCTCTTCGTTCACCCGGCGGAGGCGAGCCACGGCGATCTCGGCATGATCACCGATGCCGACACGCTGCTCATGCTGTCGAACTCCGGCGAGACGCCGGAGCTTGCGGACCTCGTGAACTACGGAAAGCGTTTCCGCATTCCGCTCGTCGCCATCGTGGGGCGGGCGCCGAGCACGCTTGCCGAGGCGGCCACCGTCGCGCTCGTCCTGCCGGACGAGCCGGAGGCCGGCACCCTCGGCCTCGCGCCGACGACGTCCACCATCATGATGCTGGCGCTGGGCGATGCGCTCGCGGTCGCCCTGCTGGAGCGCAAGGGGCTCACGGCCGACGACTTCAAGATCTACCATCCCGGTGGCAAGCTCGGCCGGCGGCTGGTCCGGGTCGCCGACATCATGCACGCGGGCGACGACCTGCCGCTTGTGCCCGCCGATACGGCGATGGCGGAGGCGCTGATCGTCATGACCGCGAAGCGCCTCGGCTGCGTCGGCGCCGTCGACGATGACGGCGCGCTGGCCGGCATCGTGACCGACGGGGACTTGAGGCGTCACATGGACGCGCACCTGCTGCAAAGACCGGTCGCAGACGTCATGACCACCGACCCGATCACGATCCATGCCGGCGCGCTCGGCGTGGAAGCGGTGCACCTCATGAACCGGTGCCAGATCACCAGCCTCTTCGTGATCGAGGAGCAGCGCCCCGTCGGCGTCGTCCATGTCCACGACTGCCTGCGGGCGGGCCTCGCATGAGTGCCGAAACAGGCAACGCCGCGCCGACGGGCCGGCTCCGCTACTACCGGGCCCGCGCCGGTGCGGCCGGCGGCAGTCCGGGCAGATACAGCGGATTCGTCGGTCTCATGCGCTATCTGCTGCCGGCCGCGGCTGCGGCCCTGCTCGGCCTAGTGGTGGGATGGCCGCTCGTCAGCGACGGGGGAGAGGGAATCCACATTCCGCTGGCCACGGACGCCGGCATCGACGGCCGCCTGACCATGTTGAACGCGAGCTACCAGGGCACCGATGCCAAGAACCGCCCCTTCGCCGTGCGGGGGGAGGAGGCGTTCCAGCCGGAGAACGATTCGCCCCTCGTGCACCTCACCGGAGTCGAGGCCGACATCTTCTCCGATCAGACGCAGGACAGTATGCTGGCGCTGTCGGCGAACGAGGGCCTCTACGAGCGCGATGCCGAGCGGCTGGATCTCACCGGCGATGTCACGGTGCGCTCCGAGGCCGGGCACGAGTTCATCACCACCGAGGCCCATATCGACCTGCCGGCGGGCGTCGCGAAGGGCCACGAGCCGGTGAGCGGCAAGGGCCCGCACGGACTGCTGGATGCCGGCAATTTCGCTCTCCTGGACCGGGGGCAGGTCATGACGTTCGGCGGCCGGGTGCGGGTGACCCTGTTCCCGAGTGCGGTGCAGGAATTGGATGGCTCGTTGGGAGGACAGACCGATGAGAGCCGGGGATAGCCGCCGCGGCGGGGCGCTCAGCGCGTCGCGCGCGGCCCTGATCGCCGTCGCGCTCGCGGTATCGGCCGTGCTGGCCGGCGCAGGGGCGGCGCAGGACGCCGATGAGGCAGCCAGCGAGGCGAACGAAGCGATCGAGATCACTGCCGATACGCTGGAAGTGCGGCAGTCGGAAAATGTCGCCATCTTCGAGGGGAGCGTCAACGCGGTTCAGGGCGACCTGGTGCTGAACGCCGACACGCTCACGGTCCATTACCGCGAGGCGGCGGGCGGCGCCGGCAACCTCGGTGTCTCGCGCATCGATGCCGAAGGCAATGTCGTCGTCACGTCGGCGGGGGAGATCGCGCAAGGGCAGCGGGGAATCTACAACGTGGAGGACGGGATCATCGACCTGATCGGTGGCGTGGTCCTGAACCAGGGCAACAACGTCGTGCAGGGACAGTCGCTGACGATGAATCTCGAGACCGGGGTGAGCAAGGTTTCCGGCGAGGGCGGCGACCGCGTGCAGGGCCTCTTCGTCCCGGAGGAGGAAGGCGAGTAGCGCGTGATCGGCAGCAGGGTGAGAGCCGCATGACCGCGCCGGTGACCGTCGGCCCCGACGGCAGCCCGGCGACGCCCGTCGTCCACGCCGGCAACCCGGGCCTGCGCGCCGACAACCTGGGCAAGAGCTTCAAGAAGCGGCCGGTCCTGCGCGGCCTCAGCCTGACGGTGCAGCGCGGCGAGGCGGTGGGCCTGCTCGGCCCCAACGGCGCCGGCAAGACGACCTGCTTCTACCTGATGACCGGGCTGGTGGCGGCGGACTATGGCCGCGTCTTCCTCGACGGGCACGACATCACCGGGCTCCCCATGTACCGCCGTGCCCGGCTCGGTCTCGGCTATCTGCCGCAGGAGGCTTCGATCTTTCGCGGGCTCACGGTGGAGAACAACATCCGCGCGGTGCTGGAGGTGACGTTGCCTGCCCGCGACGAGCGCGAGCTTGCGCTCGACGAGCTGCTTGCGGAGTTCTCCATCACCCATCTGCGGCGCACGCCGTCGCTCGCGCTCTCCGGCGGCGAGAGGCGGCGGGTGGAGATCGCCCGCGCGCTCGCCTCGAAGCCGCGCTTCATGCTGCTGGACGAGCCGTTGTCGGGGATCGACCCCATCGCGGTCGCGGAGATTCGCGACCTCGTCGCCCATCTCAAGGACCGCGGCATCGGCGTGCTGCTGACGGACCACAACGTGAGGGAGGCGCTCGACATCGTCGACCGCGCCTACATCATCAACGAGGGCGCCCTTCTGATGGAGGGCCCGCCCTCGGAGATCGTCTCTCACGACGAGGTGCGCCGCGTCTACCTCGGCGACCGCTTCCGGCTATAGACTTTCGTTAGGCCACCTGTTTCGCCATTTCGGCGCGGCGGGCTTCGGTGGCGGCCGCGTCGAGTTCCAGCGCATCGGTGAGGACGACGCCGTAAGCCTCGAGCGCGTGCTCGCGGGTGCAGAAGTCGTCGAGCACGTCTTCCCGCACCTGCTCGGCCGGGCGCTCCAGCGGGTCCCCGTAGCCGCCCCCGCAGGGGCCGAGGAAGCCGATGCAGTCGCCTGCCTGGTTGCGGAGCCCGTGAAGCTTGGCCGGCAGATCCTCGATGCGATCGGGCTCCGCGACGTTGTACTTGATGAGGCGCCCGCCCTGGCCGGTGGTGCCGCCGCGAAAGCCCCAGGGCGGGTCGTCGTGGCGGTCAGCCTCGTGGGTGAGGAAGCCCGGCGTCAGGTAGCGCTGCACCTTGATCACGCCGATGCCGCCGCGATGGCGGCCCGCGCCCGGCATCACGTCGTCGCGCAGCTCGTAGCGATCGCAGAGCAGCGGCAGGTGCATGCCGAGATCCTCGATCGGGTTGTTGCGCGTATTGCGCATCAGCTCCTCGATGGTATCCGGCCCGTCGGAGTTCGGCCGCCCGCCGCAGGCGCCCTCGTTGACCTCGATGAAGACCCAGTACTGGCCGTCGGGCCTGACGCCGGAATAGGCGATCGCCGAGACGTCTGCCGACGAGCCCGCGGTCACCTTCTCCGGGATCACCGGGGCCAGCGCCTTGGCGATGCAGTCGACCACGCGCTGAATCTGGTTGAAGCGCGCTTCGGCCGACGCCGGATACTCGGGATTGAAGATCGTGCCCTTGGGCGCGGTCACCTTGATGGGGCGGAACGAGCCCTCGTTCTGCGGCACATGCTCGCTGATGGTCGCCGTATCCAGCAGCAGCGCGCGGAAGGCGAAGTAGCAGGCGACCTTGGTCGAGCCTTCGAAGGGCACGTTGAAGGCAGTGGGCACCTGCGGCGCCGAGCCGGTGAGATCGACCTCGGCCGAATCGCCCTCGATGCGTACCGCGACCTTGACCGGGAGCGGCTCCTTCCTGTTGCGCCCGTCGTCGTCCAGGAAGCCCTCGGCCCGGTACTCGCCGTCGGGGATCGCTGCGATCTGGCGGCGGAGCATGCGCTCGGAATAGTCCATGAGCTGCTCGGTCGCGGCGAACACCACGTCCTTGCCGTGCTGGTCGATCAGCTCGACGAAGCGCTTGACGCCAAGCTCGGCGGAGGCGACCTGAGCCTCGATGTCGCCCATCACCTGGCTCGGCACCCGCGTGTTGGTCTCGATGAACTGCCAGAGCGCGCGGTTGAGCCTGCCGCCCTCGTAGAGCTTCACGCCCTTGAACAGCATGCCCTCGGCGAAGACGTCCGGCACGTCGATGATGAGGCCGGGCGTGGCTGCGCCGATATCCACGTGGTGCGCCGTGTTGGCCGAGTAGCCGACCAGCTCGCCGTCGTAGAAGACGGGCGCCACGGCGGCGATGTCCGGCGAGTGGCTCGCACCGTAGTAGGGGTGGTTGTGGATGACGATGTCGCCGGGCTGCCAGGGGTCGTGCAGGGTCTCGTCGATCCCCCGCAGGTAGGCCGGGATGGAGCCGATGTGCATCGGCGTCGAATCCGATTCGCAGAGCGTGTTGAAGCTGCGATCGAAGAGCCCGGCGCCGAGATCCTCCGACTCCCTGATGATCGAGGAGTAGGACATGCGGTAGAGCACGTGCCCCATCTCCTTCGCAATGGTGTGCAGGGCACCGCCGATCACCTGCAGGGTGATCGGGTCGACGTCGATCCTCTCGGCGGTCATGACTGGGCGACCTCCCTCACGTGCAGATTGCCCGATTGCCCGACCGTCGCCTCGTAGCCGGGCGGGACGATGGTGGTCGAATCGGTCTGGATGACGATGGCCGGGCCCTCCATGTGCTGGCCGGCCCTGAGCCTGCCCCTGTCGAAGCGCGGCGTCTCGTAGGTCTGGCCGTCGTCGAAGGTGGTGGCACGGCGGTAGAGCAGCGCGTCCTCCGGGTTGCGGCCCTCGCCCGCCGGCGCTTCCGGCCAGCTCAGCGCGCCGATCCCGGCCGAGGCGACGACGCGGAGCGTTATCACCTCGACCTCCTGGTCCTCGAAGGCGTGGCCGTAGTCCTGCCTGTGCCGCTCGTGGAAGCTCGCCAGCAGCGCCGTCTTGTTATCCAGCGTGAGCGCGCCGTCCGGCATGGTGCCACGCAGCTCGAAGCCCTGCCCCTGGTAGCGGCACTCGGCGATCCTGACGACACGCTGGTGCTCGGGCGCGACGCCGTCCGCCGCGAGCGCGTCGCGTGCGCGCTGCACCAGGGCGTCGGTCTCGGCGTTCAGGTCGTCGATCTCGTCCTGGCTCGCCTGCGTGAGCACGCAGAGCACCGAGCGGGTGAATTCGTAGCGCATGTCCGTGGCGAGCAGCCCGGTGGCGGCGTTGATCCCCGGCGCGGGCGGCACGATCACCTCGCGGGCGAAGACCGAGCGCGCGAGCGCCACGCCGTGCAGCGGCCCGGCGCCGCCGAAGGCGACCAGCGCGTAGTCCCGAGGATCGACGCCCTTGGCGACCGAGTTGGCGCGGATCGCGAGCGACATGTTGGAGTTGATGACGCGGATCACGCCGAGCGCCGCCTCCGCGAGCGACATGCCGAGCGGACCGCAGAGATTGTCCTCCAGCGCCTTGCGCGACCTGGCGGGGTCGATCTCGAGCCCGCCGCCCAGGAACTGCTCCGGGTCCAGCCGGCCGAGCACCACCTGGGCGTCGGTCACGGTGGGCTCCGTGCCGCCCCGGCCGTAGCAGGCCGGCCCCGGATCGGCGCCGGCGGAGCGGGGCCCAACGCGGAAGGCCCCGCCCTCGTCGACATAGGCGATGGAGCCGCCGCCGGCCCCGATGGTCGCGAGGTCGATCATCGGCGCCAGGATCGGGTAGCCACCCACCTGTGTGTCCCTCGGGTTCATGATGCGGACCTCGCCGCCCGGCACGACGCTGATGTCCGCCGACGTGCCGCCGATATCGACGGTGATCAGGTTGCGCACGCCCGACATGTCGCCCGCCCACTGGCCGCCGATGACGCCGCCGGCGGGCCCGGACATGAGGATCGTCACCGGCCGCTCGGCCGCGCCGGTGAGCGTGGTCACGCCGCCGTTGGACTGCATGACGCGGATCTGGGCGTCGACGCCGTTCTCCTTCAGCGCCCGGTCCAGGTTGTTGAGGTAGAAGGACGTGCGCGGGCCGATGAAGGCGTTCATCGCTGCTGTCGAGAAGCGCTCGTACTCGCGGATCACGTCGACGACCTCGGAGGAGCAGCTCACGTAGGCATCTGGGATCACCTCCAGGACGATCTCCTTGGCGCGGCGCTCGTGCGCATCGTTGAGGAAGGCGAAGAGGAAGCAGACGATGATGGCGTCGACGCCGCGCGCCTGGAACAGCTCGGCCGCCGCCCGCACCTCGCCCTCGTCGAGCGCCGTCTCGATGCTCCCTTCGGGCGGCAGGATGCGCTCGGTAATGGGGATGCGGTTGCGGCGCTTGACCAGCGGGCGCGACTGCCAGGGCACATCGAACTGCACCGAGAAGTTGTGCGGCCGCTTGTGCCGGGCCATGTGCAGGATGTCGCGGAAGCCGCGCGTGGTGAGCATGCCGACCTCTGCGCCGGAATACTCGATCACCGTGTTGGTCGCGATGGTCGTGCCGTGGACGATCTGCTCGATGGCGCCCGGTGCGACGCCGGCCTCGGCGCAGATCTCGAGGACGCCCTGGATGACGCCCAGCGACTGGTCTTCCGGCGTGCTCGGCACCTTGTGGACGAAGACCCGGCCCGAGGCGCCCGCGCTCGCGTCGCCATCGGTCTCCAAGATGAGATCGGTGAACGTCCCCCCGACATCGACGCCGATTCTCGCCATCGTCCCCCTGCCCTCGACCGTGCGCTGCGCGGCCACAACGGCCGCCGGCGCGGCATCCTACCCCGGAACTCTGGCCAGGGTCATGGGCTGCGCGGCACCGTCCGCCGGGCTGCCGCCGGCGAAACGGGACGGTGAGTCTGACTCCGGCACCAGCGCCAGCGCCTCCTCGATCACCTCGGCACCGGCGCCGGGGCGGTGGACGTCGCCGAGAGCGCGGCGCCAAGCGCGCCCGCCCGGCCGGCCCGCGAAGAGGCCCAGCATGTGCCGGGTGATCCGGTGGAGCGGCACGCCGTCTGCGCACACCCGGCGCACGTAGGGCAGCATGGCGCGGGCGATGGCGTGCCGGCTTGGCCGGGCACGCTTCGGAGCGCCGAGCAGGCGGCAGTCGGCATCGCGCAGCATGGCGGGGTCGGCGTAGGCCGCGCGCCCGATCATGGCGCCATCGACCATGCCGAGGTGCGCCGCCGCCTCGTCGAGGCTGGCGACGCCGCCGTTGATGACCACCTCCAGCTCGGGCAGCTCCTGCTTCAGGCGGTAGACGGCGTCGTAGCGGAGCGGCGGGATCTCCCGGTTCTCGGCCGGGCTGAGGCCGTCGAGCACGGCGATCCGCGCGTGCACGGCGAAGCTCGTCACGCCGGCGGCCGCGACCGTCTCCACGAAGCGCCGCAGATCCTCGTAGGCGCCCCGCCCGTCGATCCCGATGCGGCACTTGACCGTGACGGGAATATCGACGGCGCGGATCATCGCCCGCGCGCAGTCGGCGACCAGGGCCGGGGTCTCCATGAGCGCCGCGCCGAAGCGGCCGGCCTGCACCCGCGGGCTCGGGCAGCCGATGTTGAGGTTGATCTCGTCGTAGCCGAAGGCCTGGCCGACCTCCGCCGCCCGCGCCAGCACATCGGGCTCCGCCCCGCCGAGCTGGAGGCCCACGGGATGCTCCGCCGCGTCGAAGGCGAGCAGGCGGGCGCGGTCGCCCCGCAGCACCGCGTGCGCGTGGATCATCTCGCTGTAGAGCAGCGTGCGCCCGGTGATCTGCCGCAGGAAGTAGCGGCAGTGCCGGTCCGTCCGCGCCATCATCGGCGCGACGCTCAGCCTGCGGTCGAGAGTGTCCACGGCTCCTCGGCTCGGTTGCCCGGCGTGCCGCACCGGGGCTTCGGCCCGAAGCGTGCCACAGGGGCGGGGCGAGCGACAGCTTGCAGGGGCGCCGGAATTGCGGCTAAAGCGATGGCTCTGCCAGGGAGGGACCGATGAGCCAGATGCAGGCCGACTTCAGCGGGCGCAACGCCTTCGTGACCGGCGCCGGCGGCGGCATGGGGCTGCAGATCGCGCGCGACCTGATCGCGGCGGGCGCGGTGGCCACGCTCTTCGACGTGAAGCCGGCGCCGGACGACCTGCCCGCCGGCGCGCGCTACGTGCAGGCCGACCTCCGCGATGCCGACGCCGTCGCCCGGGCGCTCGCCGAGTGCTGCGACGCGGCGGGCCGGCTCGACTTCCTGGTGAACGCCGCCGGCGTGCTCCTGCTCGGCCGCGACCGCTCGCTGGTGGATATCGACCTCGGCGTCTGGGACGACGTGCTCGCGATCAACCTCAAGGGCGCGGCGCTCTGCGCGCGCCACGCGGTGCCGCTGATGAAGCGGACGGGCGGCGGCGCCATGGTCCACATCTCGACGATCCAGTGCGTGCGCGGCGACGATGCGCCGCAGGATGCCTACCAGGCCTCCAAGGCCGGGCTCATCGCGATGTCGAAGTCCATCGCGATCCAGTTCGCGGGCGACGGCATCCGCTCCAACGCCATCCTGCCGGGGCCGACGCAGACGCCGATGCAGCAGCGCTGGATCGACAACCCGGAACAGCGGAAGGCGACGGAGGCGGCGGTGCCGCTCAGGCGCATCGGCACCCCGCGTGACATGGCGAACGCCGTGCTGTTCCTGCTCTCGGACCAGGCGTCGTTCATCACCGGGACCGAGCTGATCGTCGATGGCGGGGTGCTGGCGAAGCCCTGAACCGCCCTCCTACTCCAGCGGCAGCGGGGGCAGCTCGGCAAGCTTGATCGTTGCCACCGTCAACGTGCCGTCCTGCGCAGTCACCGGCACGCCGCGCAGCACGGGCGCGCTGCCGTCCTCCGGCTTCTCGGCCAGCATGTTGAAGGCGACCTTGGCGATGAAGCCGTCGCCAAGCGGGATCAGGTTGCTCATGATCAGCGCGTCGATCACGTCGCCGTAGCCGATGATGTCGGCCGTGAGCGCGGCGATGGGCCGCATGGCGCCATCGAGCGCGATGGTGCCGCTGGTCTCGACGCCGAGCGGCCCCCAGCGTACGCGGAAGCCCGTGAGTTCCAGCGTGCCGCCGGCGTCGCGCCAGGCGGTGATCGCCTCGTTGGTGCCGCGCTCGCTCGGGATCGAGCCCACCACGCTCGCGTCGATGTCGAGGAAATCGAGGGTCTCGCCGAGCCCTTCGGCGAGGTCGCTCGGTAGCACGGCGTCGCGCACGGCGATGGATGTCTTGAGGACCTCCTCGCCGGTCGCCTCGTCCTCGAGGGCGACGCCGTTCGCCTGCAGGCTGCCGACCCGGGCGAGTCCCTCCGGCCAGATTCCGGCGACCTCGAGGCCCTGAAGGTCGAGCCATATCTCCTTGAACTGCCTCTCGTCGTCGAGCCTCACGACGAGCTGGCCGCCCGCGAACGCCGTCTCGATGTCACGCCATTCGCCGCCCTCGACCAGGACCTGAACCGAATTGCGGCGATCGGGGAAGACGGTGACCTCGCTGAAGTCCCAGGCGGAGGCCTCGGCCCGGAGTGACTGCGCAGCCCAGCGCCAGCCGTTCCGCGTATCGTGTATGCGGGGCTCGCGCAGCGTGACCTCGAAGCGGGTGGGGAAGCCGGCCACCTCCGTGCCCGTGCTCTCGATCTCAAGCCCTTCGGCCCGCTGCTTCTCGGCCCACTCGTCGATGCGGTCGCCGATTTCGCCCGCGGCGATGAACCAGTAGCCGGAATATCCGGCCACGGCGATCACGATCGCGCCTGCGGCGAAGGCGGCCAGGAGGACGAGTCTCATCGGTCTTCCCTTGGACGGACTCGATGCGACGAACGGTAATCAGGGCGCGCGAAGGGTTCAAGGCCGACGCCGGCCGGACATCCTCAAGCGCACTTGGAGTAGCCGCAGGCGGGGCACATGTCGCAGCCCTCGCGATGCAGGAGGCCCGGCTGCCCGCAGCGCCCGCAGAACCGCACCGATCCCGCCTCGACCCCGCCGCCTTCGACCGTGGGCGGCTCCAGCCGCGCGGTCTCGGCCTCCGGCGGCGCGAGGGCGCCGATGGTCACCAGGTGCTGCTCGATCACGCCGCCGATCGCGGCAAGGATGGAGGGCACGTAGTGGCCGCCCACCCACTGGCCGCCGCGCGGGTCGAAGACGGCCTTCAGCTCGTCGACGATGAAGGAGACGTCGCCGCCCCGGCGGAACACGGCGCTGATCATCCGCGTGAGCGCCACCGTCCAGGCATAGTGCTCGGTGTTCTTTGAGTTGATGAAGATCTCGAAGGGCTGGCGCCTGCCGTCGCGGACGATGTCGTTGATGGTGATGTAGATGGCATGGTCGTGCTCCGGCCAGCGGATCTTGTAGGTGCTGCCCTGCAGCGCCTCCGGCCTCTCCAGCGGGCGGGTCATGTGGATCACGCCGCCCGCCTCGAAGGCATCTGCGGGCTTCGCGGGCGGCGGATCCAGCGGAAGCTCGCTCTGCCGCACAGCAGGGAGGCGCGTGGGCGCACTCGCAGCCGGCGGGGCGACGCCCCCGGCGCCGGTGGCGGGCGCGCTGCCCGTCGCCGAGCCGGACGCGCCCTCCAACACCGCGCCGGTCACCGGGTTGGGGCGGTAGGTGGTGCATCCCTTGCAGCCGAGGTCGTAGGCCCGCATGTAGACGTCCTTGAAGTCGTCGAACGCCATCTCCTCCGGGCAGTTGATGGTCTTGGAGATGGAGCTGTCGACGAAGGCCTGGGCCTGGGCCTGGACGGCGAGGTGATCGGCAGGACGGAGCGACTGGGCATCGACGAAGTAGTCGGGCAGCGGCGCCGCATCGCCCTTGAGGCGGCGGAAGAGCAGAAAGGCGTGGTCGTCCACGGTTTCCGCCCGACGCGAGCCGTCCGGCATGAGCACGTTGCGCGTGTACGAGTAGCTGAACACCGGCTCGATGCCGGACGAGACGTTGCCCGCGAGCAGCGAGATCGTGCCCGTCGGCGCGACCGAGGTGAGCAGCGCGTTGCGGATTCCCGCTCCTGCGATCGCTGCCCGCACGTCGTCGTCGAGACCCTGGATCGTCGGGCTCTCGGCATAGCGTGCGGCGTCGTAGAGGGGGAAGGCCCCCTTCTCCGCCGCAAGCTCGGCGGACGCCATGTAGGCCGCCCGCTGCAGGCCGCCCATCCACTGGGCGATCAGGCCGTTCGCCGCCTCGCCGCCGTAGCGCGCACGGCACATGATGAGCGCATCGGCGAGCCCGGTGACGCCGAGCCCGATGCGCCGCTTGGAATGCGCCTCCTCCTGCTGCGCCGCGATGGGGAAGCGCGAGCAGTCGATCGCGTTGTCGAGCATCCTGACGGCGGTGGCGGTGAGCGCCTCCAGCGCCGCCATGTCGAGGGCAGCCTCCTGCTCGAAGGGGTCGCGCACCAGGCTCGCCAGGTTGATCGAGCCGAGCAGGCAGGCGCCATAAGGCGGCAGCGGCTGCTCGCCGCAGTTGTGGACGACGAGGCCATTGGCATCGAAGGCGTTGACCCCGGGAATTGCCGCGTCGAAGACTTCCTCTTCACCCATCGGCTCCAGGGCGCGCACGGTGACCGCGAAGCGTTCGCGATTCAACCGTCGGCGATAGCCCGCCAATGCAATCTCCAGTCTTCGCACCTTGTCGCGGTCATGGAACCCGATCAATCGATGAAAACGCAGAATGTTCTCGCAACTGATGACGAGTTCGTGGTTTGCCCTGACACTGTACTCGCGCAATCCACCGCGACCGTCGGGGAGGCATCTTCGGCCTTCGGCTCGTCGGTTTCGGTAGAGGCGCGAGGCGACGCCCAGGCGCAGGAGCATGCGCTGAACCTCGACCAGGAGCCGCTCGTCGCTCTGCGCTAGGCGCACGCTGACGCCCTTGCCTTGATCGCCCTGCACGCTGCCATCCGAATCGAAGAGCCCGCGAAGGAAGCCGATATGGAAGGCGGCGGATGTGCGATGCATGGCAGTCGTGACCGCCTTGCGAGCGGGCCGCAGTCCCAGGCCGTTCGCCAGATGCTTGAGCGCGCCGAGCTTCATTCGATACTCGCCGCGGCCGGGTATCGCGTGCCAGCCGCGAAAGTCGGCACGGTGGCGCAGCGTTCGCGCCGCGTCGTGGGCGGCCTGCATGACGGCGTGCACCCCCGGACGCTCATAGCCGCCATTTGCCGCCAAGGCACCCGGCCATGCTGAGAGAACGGCGGCATCGTCCTTCAGGGTTCCATCGCCGATCAGGAGACCGATCAGGTAGCCTTCGCATTCCGTATGGGGGCCGGACCAGCCGGGCGCGCTGCGGTGATCGTGGATCAGGATCTGGTCGCCGGGCCGAAGGTGGCGAGTCTCGACCCATTCTGTTTCGATTGTGCGTCGAAGCAAGCGGGTGACCCGGCATACCCGGTGATTCGGGGTGAGGCGCAGGCGATAGCCTTCCTCGGTCAACAGGTTGAGAATCTGGCGGCGCCCGGTCGGGAAAAAGCCGCGCGGGTCGGACCGCGAGACGGCGCCGTTCACGATGGCTTCGAAGGGTCGGCCGACCAGTTCCCTGACCTGTCGCGGGCCCTTCGATGTCTGGATCCAGCCATCGGCCGTGATACAGGGATTGGTCGCGAAGATCTCCTCGCAGTAGGCGAGGTTGTTGGCCCGGTTGATGCGGTCGATGAAGATCACGCCGGGCTCGGCATAGGCGTAGGTCGAACGGATGATCCGCTCCCAGAGTGCGCGCGCCTGGACGGTGCGGTAGACGACGCCCTCGAAGGCAAGCTCCCACGGCGCGTTGTCCTTCACCGCCTGCATGAACGCGTCCGTCACCAGCACCGAGAGGTTGAACATCCGCAAGCGCCCGGGGTCGCGCTTGGCCTCGATGAAGGCCTCGATGTCGGGGTGATCGCAACGCAGGCAGCCCATCATCGCGCCGCGCCTGAAGCCCGCGCTCATGATGGTGCGGCACATCGCGTCCCAGCAGTCCATGAAGGGGAGCGGCCCCGAGGCGTCGGCGCCGACGCCCTTCACCGGCGCGCCCTTGGGCCGGAGCGTCGAGAAGTCGTAGCCGATGCCGCCGCCCTGCTGCATGGTGAGCGCGGCCTCCTTCAGGTTCTCGAAGATCGCGGTCATGTCGTCCGCGACCCGCCCCATCACGAAGCAGTTGAAGAGCGTGACCTGCCGCTCCGCGCCTGCGCCGGCGAGGATGCGGCCGGCGGGGAGGAACCTGAAACCTGCGAGGGCATCGTAGAACGCGGGCTCCCAGCGCGCGGGCTCCGCTTCCGCCGAGGCGAGCGCGCGGGCGACGCGGCGCCACGTATCCTCGATCGTGCCGTCGACAGGCGTGCCGTCCGCCGCCTTCAGGCGGTACTTCATGTCCCAGATGCGGGACGAGATCGGCAGCATCTCGGTCATGACAGGAGCGCCGTCACCGCGGGCTCATCCGGCGGCTCGATCCGCACGAATGTTCGCACTTTGTTTCCTATCCGCACACTCTACCAGCCAAATTCGCTTCACACAATATAGTGCGATCGGACGATTGGTGACTCGACGAATTGGGAGGCCGGCCTAGGCCGCGTCGGCTTGACCGGGCCGGGCCTCCTCGGCCTCTGCGGGCGCGGCTTCTTCTGACGCGCCGTAAAGCTCGGCGAAGAGCCTTTGCGATGCCTCTTCCATCGTCGATTCGAGGCGCTGCATGAACTCGCGCCTGGGCAGCCCCGGCGGGATCGGCGGCAGGTACTGCATGACGATGGTGCCGGGGTAGCGCCTGAAGGAGCCCTTGGGCCAGTGCATGCCCGAGTTGAGGACGACCGGCACCACCGGCACGTCGAGCGCGCCGTAGAGCGCTGCGACGCCGGGCCGGTAGGGCAGCTTCTCGCCCGGCAGGACCCGGGTGCCTTCGGGGAAGATCACGACCGGGCGGCCGCGAGCCACCGCCTTCTTCGCGCCCCGGACCAGCCCGCGCAGGGACTTTCCGCCGCCCTCGCGGTCAACGAAGATCATGTTCACCTTGGCCGAGAACCAGCCGTAGCCGGGGACGTAGGAGAGCTCCTTCTTGATGACGTAGGCCGGGTCGTCCAGCTCGTGCAGGAAGACGTGGGCCTCCCACTCCGACTGGTGCTTGGAGGCGACGATCGCGGGCCCCGTGGGCCTGTGCTCGCGGTTGCGAATCTCGGAATGGACGCCCGCGATGATCCTGAGCAAGAACCCGTTGCCGGCGGACCAGGTGATAACGAACTGGCGGAACCAGTGGCGCGGCAGCACCAGCATCAGCACCATGACGGTGCCGATCATCACCCCCCAGGTGTAGAAAGCGACCGTGCAGAGCGCCGAGCGCAGCGTGTTGCCAAGCGTGTGCGCCGGCGCAGGCCGATACCGAGTGCCCGGCGCGCCAGTGCCCACAGATACTTGGTGAACTCGCTCGCGATCAGGGCCGCGGTCCCGCGATAGCGCCACCAATGCTCGACCTTGACGTGCTCCGGAAACACAGGATGCGCCACGAGAGTAGCATTTGGCATGGCGCTTCGGAACTCCATCATGGCGCGCAGCATGTGATAGCCGCTGGTGACCAGCCGCAGGCTGGTGAAGGAGCGGCTCTCCATCCAGGCGGCGGTTTCCCGCGCGTTCGCCTCGGTATCCTCGGCCTCGTAGCCGAGCTCCACGCAGCAGGCCCAGAGCGCGGGATCATGGCGCTCCCGGAGCTCCTCGCGTTCCACCCCTTCGCCCACCCCGGTCACGAAGAGCATCTGCGCAAGCCCGTCCTCCAGCAGGCTCAGGCCCTCCTCCAGCCTGCCCGAGCCGCCGGTCGGCACGACGATGGCCTCGGTGACGAGGTCGGGCCGCGCGGAGCCCTGGCGCGATTGCTCCGCGAACCATGCGAGCCCGCCGGACCAGAGCAGCGCGAAGAGCGCGACCGCGGAAAGCACTGCGCGCGCAACGCGGAGCGCCCATCGCCGGGTCCGTTCTCTCGCGCTAGACTCCATGCCGGGCCGCCGAGTCGGCCACTGCTTGGCGGATACGCGGGCCGCACGCCCGCACGCCGCCGGACCATTCAGGGTTGACAGATCGTCTATAGAGGGTACTTGGTCCCGCCGCCCGCGCCACGGGTGTTGCTTCGGAGAGAGGGCACCTGCCCGTTCCCCCATGATCATACGCTGCTTTGCCTGCTCGACGCGCTTCAGGATCGATCCGGCCGCCCTCGGCGACTCGGGCCGGCGCGTGCGGTGCACGAACTGCGGTCATGTCTGGCTCGAGCTGCCGCAGCGGCATGCGGCCCCGCGCCTCGAGCCGAACGGGCCGCCGCCGGCGCCCTCGACGTCGCCGGCGCCTACGACCGCGCCCTCGCTGGAGCGCGGCGGCGCCCTCTGGTTCGGCTGGCTCGTCGCCGGCTTCGTCGTCGCGGTCGTGCTGACCGGGCTCGCAATCGGCCGCAACACCATCGTCGCCGCCTGGCCGGACACCGTGCGGGCCTACGACTCTGCCGGGCTCACGATAACGGTGGCGCACGCCGATGGCCTCCGCATCGCGGAGATCGAGTCGGAGCGCGTGCAAGGGGGCAACGGAGCGGTCCTGCTGGTTCGCGGGATCATCGAGAACACGATCGAGCACAGCCGCACGGTGCCGCCGCTGCAGGCGGTGCTTGCCGACGAGACCGGCGCGGAGTTGCATCGCTGGCGCGTGGCAACGGTCTCGACCGCTCTCGGAGCCGGCCAGTCGACGACCTTCGAGAGCTGGCTCGCGGAGCCGCCGGAAGGCGCCGCGCGGGTCACGGTCGGCTTCGTCGCCGAGGGTCAAGGGTAGCGCGGCACGCCGCGGTCGTTCCGCTCTCAAGCGAGCCAGGAGGGGACCAGGTCGCGAGCCAGCAGGGCCTCGTGATCCTGGCGCGGCCGGATCGAGGAGAGCGCGTCGCCCCGCACCATGACCTCGGCAGGCAGCGGGCGCCCGTTGTAGGTCGACGCCATGACGGAGCCGTAGGCGCCCACGTCGCGCACCGCCAGCAGGTCGCCGGGGCCGAGCGGCGGCAGCTGCCGCCCCCGCCCCAGCACGTCCCCGCTTTCGCAGACCGGTCCCGCGACGTCGGTCTCCACCGTGGCGGCGCCCGGCGCACGCTCCGCCACCGGCTCGATGGCATGCCAGGCATCGTAGAGCGCAGGCCGCATCAGGTCGTTCATGGCGGCGTCCACGATGGCCCAGCGGCGCTCGCCGGCCTGCTTGACCGCGATCACGCGGGTGAGCAGCACGCCCGCCGGCGCCACCAGCCAGCGGCCGGGCTCGATCGCCACGGCCACGCCGAGCCGCTGGCGGACGCGCTCGACCAGTGCGCCGTAGGCGCCGACGTCGGGCGGCGTCTCGTCCCGGTAGCGCACGCCGAGCCCACCCCCGAGGTTGAGCCGCGTCACCGGATGACCGGCCTCGCGCAAGCTCTCCACTAGGGCGACGAGCCGATCGAAGGCGGCCTCGAAGGGCGCGAGCCGCGAGAGTTGCGAGCCGATATGGACGGCGAGGCCGACCGGCTCGATCCCATCCAGCGCGGCGGCCCTTGCGTAGAGCGCCGGAATGTCCGCGTCGTCGATCCCGAACTTGTCGCCACGCCGGCCGGTGGCGATCTTGTCGTGGGTCTCGGCATCGACATCCGGATTGACGCGGAGTGCCACTGGCGCGCGCGTGCGCCGCGCCTGGGCGGCTGCGGCGAGGGCCTCAAGCTCGGCAGGCGATTCGACGTTGAACTGCCCGACCCCGCTGGCGAGCGCCAGGTCCATCTCCTCCCGCGTCTTGCCGGGCCCCGCGAACACCAGGCGATCCGGCGCCATGCCGGCGCGGAGCGCGCCACGCAGCTCGCCGCCCGAGATGATGTCGGCGCCGGCGCCGAGGCGGGCGAAGGTGCGGATCACGGCGAGGGTGTCGTTGGCCTTGACCGCGTAGCAGACGAGGGCATTCGGTGCGGCCTGGGCGAGCGCCTGGTAGCGGGCAACCAGGGCCGCGTTGGCGTAGCAGTATGTGGGCGTGCCGAACTCCGCCGCGACGGCCGTAAGCGAGACCCCTTCGGCGTGCAGAACGCGGAGTCCGTCCTGCTCCCGATACTGGAAGGCGTCCACGGCCGGCGCCTCGTCAGGCCTGGTAGGGCACGGAGGCGGCCCGCGCCTCGTCGGGCGGCGGCTCGAGCGGCGCCTTCCTGCCGCAGCTCGACAAGGCCACGATCAGGCCGATGGCGGCGACGATCGTCATCAGGAGGCTGAGCTTGCGTATCATGTGATCCGGTCCCTTGAGCGGTCCTACCGCTCCGGCAAGAACTACGCCTCTACCAAAGGCGCTTACAGATAAGAAACTCTTATAGAAATCGCTGCCGCGCGCGGGCAAGCTGTTTTGCGACTTCGCCGGGCGCGGTGCCACCCTCGCTGGTGCGGCGGGCGATGGCCTGGGCGGGGTCGAGCAGCGCCACCACGTCCGCGCTGACCCGCGGCTCGATGGCCTGCAGGTCGGCGAGCGCCAGGTCCTTGAGATCGCAGCCCTTGTCGTCGGCGAGCTTGACCACCCGCCCGGTGATCGCGTGGGCCTCGCGGAAGGGCACGCCCGCCTCCTGCACCAGCCAGTCGGCGAGGTCGGTGGCGGTCGCGTGGCCCGTGCCGGCGGCCTGCGCCATCGCGCCCGCGTTCACGGTCATGTCGCGGATCATGCCGGTGGCGGCGGCGAGACAGAGCGCAAGCGAATCGAAGGCGTCGAAGAGGGGCTCCTTGTCCTCCTGCATGTCCTTCGAATAGGTGAGCGCCAGGCCTTTCATCATGGTGAGCAGGGCGATGAGCGCGCCCACCACGCGGCCGGTCTTGCCCCGCACCAGCTCGGCGGCGTCGGGATTGCGCTTCTGCGGCATGATGGAGCTGCCGGTGGAGAAGCGGTCCGAGAGCGCGATGAAGCCGAACTGCGCGCTCGACCAGAGCACCAGCTCCTCCGCAAGCCGCGAGAGGTGCATGACGATGAGCGCCGCAGCGGCGAGCGCCTCGACCACGAAATCGCGGTCGGAAACGGCGTCGATGGAGTTGGCCGAAGGCCGGTCGAAGCCCAGCAACTCGGCGGTCATGGCCCGGTCTATGGGAAAGGAGGTCCCGGCGAGCGCCGCGGCACCGAGCGGCGATTCGTTGAGGCGCCTGCGGCAGTCGGCGAGCCGCCCGCGGTCGCGCCCGACCATCTCGACGTAGGCCAGGAGGTGATGGCCGAAGGAGACCGGCTGCGCCACCTGCAGGTGGGTGAAGCCCGGCATGACGGTGGCCGCGTGCTCCTCGGCCCGGTCGATGAGCGCGACCTGAAGGGCGCGGCAGGCCCCGTCCGCCTCGTCCAGACGCGCGCGCAGCCAGAGCCGGAGGTCGGTCGCGACCTGGTCGTTGCGCGAGCGCGCGGTGTGGAGGCGGCCGGCGGCCGGGCCGATGAGCGCTGCGAGCCGGGCCTCGACGTTCATGTGGATGTCCTCGAGCGCGCGGTCGAAGGGGAAGGCGCCGGCCTCGATCTCCTCCCGCACCCGGTGCAAACCCTGGGTGATCGCGTCCGCGTCCTCCTGCGTGACGATCCCCCGCTTCGCCAGCATGGTGACATGCGCGATGGAGCCCGCGATGTCCTCAGCGTAGAGCCTGCGGTCGAAGTCGACCGACGCGTTGATCGCCTCCATCACCGCGTCGGGCGAGGCGTCGAAGCGGCCGCCCCACATGAGATTGGGGGCGTTGCTGTCCGGCGCCGGGGGCGCGGGCGAGGATGTCTTGCGGGTCATGAGCGGGCGACTCCAGCGCTTCCCCCACTAGTATCGCAGAGCGCCGCAGGGAACGGGAGCCGAACGCAGGGTTCTGGAACGCGGTGCGAGAGCGTGGCACCCTGCGTGCCATGAGCGACGAGCGGCAGTTCATGGTCAAGCCCGACCCCGACGACGGGCGGCTCACGCGCCTGCTGGAGGGCGTGGACCAGGAGGGTGCTGCGATCGAGGCGCGTGTCGTCGAGGAGCGCCCGCTCACGCTCTTCCTCAACTCGCAGGAGATCGTCACGGTCATGACGATCCGCGACTACCCGGCGTACCTGGCGCTCGGCTACCTGCTCAACCAGAACATGCTGCGCCACGACGACGAGGTGACAGGCATCGACTACGACGAGGACATTGAGACGGTGGTGGTCCGCACCCGGCGCGCGACCGACTACGAGGCGACGCTCCGCAGGAAGACGCTCACCTCGGGCTGCGCCCAGGGCACCGTGTTCGGCGACCTCATGGAGCGCTTCGAGGCGACCGTGCTGGACCCGGAGGCGCGCCTCAGGACCTCGTGGCTCTACGCACTGAGCCGGGCGATCAACACCCAGCCCAGCCTCTACCTCGCGGCCGGCGCCATCCACGGCTGCGTGCTCTGCGAGGAAGCGCGGCCGCTGGTCTACATGGAGGACGTCGGCCGCCACAACGCCATCGACAAGATCGCGGGCTACATGTTCCGGAACGGCATCGGGGCGACGGACAAGATCATGTACACCACCGGGCGGCTCACCAGCGAGATGGTGATCAAGACGGTGACGATGGGCATTCCGATCCTGATCTCGCGTTCGGGCTTCACCGCCTGGGGCGTGGAGCTTGCTCGAGAGGCCGGGCTCACGCTGATCGGCCGCGCCCGCGGCAAGCGCTTCATCGCGCTGGCCGGCGCCGACCGCCTCGTTTACGACGCCGATGCGTCGGCGGTCGCCGAGGAGGGCAAGCGCCACCGGCGCAAGGGCAGCGTCGCGGCCGAGGATGCGGCCTGACCGCCCGCAGGCCTGCGGGGGTGCCCTGGCGGAGCATCCGCGATGAGCGCCTATGCCGAGCTTACGCCGATCATCGTGCTGACGGGCTTCCTCGGCAGCGGCAAGACGACGCTGCTCAACCGGCTGCTGAAGCACCCCGCGCTCGGCGACGCGGCGGTGCTCATCAACGAGTTCGGCGAGGTGGGGATCGACCATCAACTGGTGGAGGCGGTGGACGAGAGCACGGTGCTGCTCTCGAGCGGCTGCCTCTGCTGCACGATCCGCGACGACCTGAAGCAGGCGATCCTGGAGGTCCACGACAAACGGGCGCGCGGCCTGGTGCCGGCCTATCGGCGCATGATCGTCGAGACCACCGGCCTCGCCGACCCCGCGCCGATCCTGGCAACGCTGATGAACGACGTGTCGCTCCGCCACCACTACCGGCTGGGCACCATCGTCACCACGGTGGACGCCGTGAACGGGCTCGATCAGCTCGAGCGTCAGGCGGAATCGCTGAGGCAGGCCGCGGTGGCCGACCGCATCGTGCTGACCAAGACCGATCTCGCGGAAAGCGAGCGCGTGGAGCGGCTCGAGCGCAGGCTCGAACGGATCAACCCGTCGGCCGAGCGTCTGGTCGGCGTGCTGGGCGACTTGGACGCGGAGCGGGTGCTGCGCGCCGACGTCTACGACCCCGCCGCCAGGGGCGCGGAGGTGCTGCGCTGGATCGAGGCGGAGGCGGCCGCATCCCACGCGCACACGGCAAGGCGCCACGACGTCAACCGGCACGACGCCAGCATCCATTCGTTCTGCCTGATCCATGACGAGCCAGTGGAATGGACCGCGTTCGGCATCTGGCTCACCATGCTGCTGCACACTCACGGCGAGCGCATTCTGCGCGTCAAGGGCCTGCTGAACGTGGCGGGCGCCGACACGCCGGTCGTTATCAACGGCGTGCAGCACATCGTCCATCCCCCGGTGCACCTCGACTGCTGGCCGGACGAGAGCCGGCAGTCCCGCATCGTCTTCATCGTGCGCGGGCTGGAGCGGGCGCCGATCGAGGAGTCGCTCGCCGTCTTCAACCGCCTGGGCGGCAGCGCGCCGGCGGGATCGCAGGCGGCTTGACCGGTCGACCCCGCTTCGGAAGCCTCAGAGGAGCCCGATGATCGAGATCAACGGCATGGCCCACGTCGTGCTCACTGTGAGTCGCTTCGACGAGGCGCGGGCCTTCTACTGCGAGCTGCTGCCCTTCCTCGGCATGCACAAGGTCTTCGACGGCAACAACTTCGTCTACCACGTAGGCGGGCGCACCGCGCTCGGCGTGCAGCGCGCGGCTGCCGAACACGAAGGCGAGCGCTTCGTGCAGGGCCGCGTCGGGCTGCACCACCTGTGCCTGCGCGCGCGCTCCCGCGAGGACGTGGACAGGGCGGCGGCGAAGCTGCGCGCGATGGGCGCCGTGATCGACCGCGGGCCGATGGAGCGGGAGTGGGCGCCGGGCTACTACTTCGTGGTCTTCGAGGACCCGGATGGAATTCGCCTGGAGATCAACCATATTCCGGGCAAGGGCCTGCTCGCCGGCGAGACTCCGGCCGCGCCGAGCGACGACCCGGACTGGGGCCCGAACCCGTGAGTGCGCCGTTGGAGAAGCCGAGATGCTGAACGATGAGATGCAAACCCTCATCATGCGGTACTCGGCCGGCGCCGTGGCGACGGTGAATGGCGACGGCACGCCCTCGGTCTCGCCCAAGGCGACGTTCGTGATCCTGGACTCCCGCACGCTTGCCTTCGGCCACATCCGCTCGCCGGGGACGGTCGCCAACCTGCGCCGCAACCCCGCGGTCGAGGTCTGCTTCACCGACGTGGTCACGCGCCGGGCGGTGCGGGTCACGGGCAGGGCCACCATCGTTCGCCCGGAGGAGGCCGATTCCGCCCTCGACGACGCCTTCGAGGCCGCGTGGGGCCCCTACCGGCCCCGCATGGGCGCCTACGTGCGAATTGCCGTGAGCGCCGCCGAGATGATCCTCTCGCCCGCCTACGACCTCGGCCTCACCGAGGACGAGCTGCGCAAGACCAACCTCGAGAAGCTGAACACCTACTGACGGGATTCCGTCACCGCCCGCCGACTCGATGCCCGAGCCGCGGCTGCGCCGGCATCTCGCATGGCTCTCGAATATGGGGAACTGAACTGGCCTGACCGCGCCGCCACTCGGGCAGTGCCGGTTCAGGCGATGGCGGCGACCGGCTCGCGGTCCAGGTCTCCGAAGCCCGGATCCTGCTCCGCTCCGACCAGCCGCCAGGCGTCCCTGTCGTCCATGAGGGCGGAGAGCAGCGCGTGGTTCATGCCGTGGCCCGAGCGCAGGCAGCGCACGTGGCCGAGGATCGGCGCGCCCGCGAGGTAAAGATCGCCGAAGCAGTCGAGCGCCTTGTGCCGCGCGCACTCGTCCGGGTAACGCAGGCCTTCCTCGTTGAGAGGCCCGTCGTCGCCCATGACCACGGTGTTCTCAAGCGAGCCGCCGCGGCCCATGCCGGCGGCGAGGATGCTCTCGACATCCGATTCCCGGCAGAACGTCCGCGCACGCGCAAGCTCGCTGCGGAAGCCGGTGCGCGCCGGATCGAAGAGGATCGACTGATGGCCGAGCGCGGGATGGTCGAAATCGATTTCGCAGAGGATCGAGAACGTCTCGGCCGGCGCGATACTGATGTAGCGATCCTCGTCGCCGAGATGGATCGGCTTGAGGACCTCGATCGTCTGCCGGGGGGCGCACTGCTGGACGATGCCGGCGCACTCGATGAGGAAGACGAACGGCGCGGCGCTCCCGTCCATGACGGGAACCTCCTCACCATCAAGCTCGACCGCCGCGTTGTCGATGCCGCATCCGGCGAAGGCGGCCATCAGGTGCTCGATGGTCCGCACCGAAACATGGCCGTTGCCGATGGCGGTGCAGAGCCTGGCATCGACGACATTGCCGTAGACGGCCTCGATCGTGCGGCGGGAGCCGGCCGGCTGGTCGGTGCGGCAGAAGACGATGCCGGTGCCGGGCGGCGCCGGGCGCAGCTCCATGCGCACCTTGCGGTTGCTGTGTACGCCGATACCGGCACAGTGAATGGCCGATTTGAGGGTTTGTTGCGGAGTCATCGTTGCGCGCACGCGAGCTGCCCCGTGGCCATCCATTCCGGATCGCCGCCCCTCGCCTCGCCGGGTGCGCCGCCGCTGGCGGCACGTTTGCCAACAGGACCCGACGAACCCCAGAGGAAATCGGCGATCGAAGTCGCTACGATCCTGGCAAACGCGCCGCTAGCGGGCAAATCACTGTTTGTTACGAGTTGTTACGGTAATTTTTCCCTCGCTCAGTTGGCTTGGCGGCGGAGAAACGCCGGGATGTCCAGCGGGTCCTCCGTGCCGCCGGGCGCCCTGTTGGAGGGCGAAAACCCGTCGAGGAAGGGCTCGGGCGCTTTCGCCGTTGCCGGCGCCGGTGCCTTGGCTGCGCCGGTGCCGGGCGCCGGCGCCGCCGGGGAGCGCGGGCCTGCGTCAGAGCGGAGGCTGGCCTTCGGGCCGCTCGCCTGCTGCGCGTCGGGCTTCGCCTCAGCCGGCTGCCGCGGGCGCTGCTCCGTGCGGGCGGGAGGCATCTCACCGTTGGAGACGTTGCGGCGCGCCCGCCCGGTGCCGGTCATCCGCTCGAAGAGCGAGGGCCTGCTGGGCGGCGGCGCATCGCTTGCACCCGTGCGCCGGGACGGGGGCGCCGGACGCTCGACCGGCGGCGCGACCTTCCGCGCAGGCTGCCTGCTCTCGGGCGTCCGGGCCTCGGGTGCCCTGGATTCTGGCCTCCTGGCTTCGGGTGCCCTGGCTTCGGGCGCCTTGGCCGAAGGCGCAGAGTGACGCGCCGACGGCCGCCCGGCCCTCGCCTCCGGGCTTGCGACAGTCGCCCGGGCGGCGACGCCGCCGGAGGCGCTCGCCGCCACCGCCCTGTGCTCCTGTCTGGCCCGCGGCTCGGCCGCCGCAGGTGTCTGCGCGCTCGGGGAGGCCGACGGACGCGGCGTCGTGGAAGCCGGCGGAGCGGGCTGCTTGCCGACGCCGCCTGTGGCTGCAGCGGATTCGGCAACGGTTTCCGCGACGGGGATGACGATGTCCGAATCGTCGGTCCCGGTGGCGGCGGAGGACGGAGCCACCACGGATTCGACTGCTTCCTTCTCGGACTCCGCCGACGCCATCGCACCGCTGCCGCTCGTCCCCTTGCGGTCGGAGAAGCCGAGGACGTGGATGTTGTCGGTGGTCTCGGGCACCGGCGCGCGAACCTCGTCCGAATCGATGCCGGTGGCGATCACGGCGACACGCATGTGACCGTCCATCTTCTGATCGAGGCTGGTTCCGAAGATGATGGTGGCTTCCTCGTGCACCTGCTTGCAGATGCGCGTGGCCGCCGCGTCCACCTCGTGGAGCGTGACGTCGGTGCCGCCGGTCACGTTGATCAGGACGCCGCGCGCCCCCTCGATCGACGCGTTGTCGAGCAGCGGGTTGTTGATCGCCGCCTCGGCCGCGTTCATGGCCCGGTTCTCGCCTTCGGCCTCGCCGGTGCCCATCATCGCCTTGCCCATGGTGCCCATCACCGTGCGGATGTCGGCGAAGTCGAGGTTGATGAGGCCGGGGCTGACCATCAGGTCGGTCACGCCGCGCACACCGGCATGAAGCACGTCGTCCGCCATGCCGAAGGCGTCCGCGAAGGTGGTCTCTTCGCTGGCCACGCGGAACAGGTTCTGATTCGGGATGACGATCAGCGTGTCCACGTACTGGTGGAGCTCCTGAATGCCGCGCTCCGCGATCCGCATGCGCTGGGATCCCTCGAAGTCGAACGGCTTGGTGACGACGCCCACCGTGAGGATGCCCTGCTCGCGGGCCTCGCGGGCGATCACCGGCACCGCGCCGGTTCCGGTGCCGCCGCCCATGCCGGCGGCGATGAACACCATGTTGTTCCCCTCGAGATAGCTCTGGATGTCGCCGAGGGCTTCCTCCGCGGCCACTTTGCCGATGTCGGCGCGGGCGCCGGCGCCCAGTCCCTGGGTGATGTTGACACCGAGACGCACCCGATGCTCGCACAGCGACTGGAAGAGAGACTGCGCGTCGGTATTGGCGACGACGAACTCGACGCCCTCCAGATCGCCGGCGATCATGTTGTTGACGGCATTGCTGCCGGCACCGCCGACACCGAAGACCGTGATGCGCGGTCTGTTTTCCGGTTCGCGCTCCGGCATGAAATCGATGGTCATGGTGTCCTCCTCTACCTATGTGCGTTGATCTGTGTGTTCCCAGAAGTTGCCCCGCAGCCAGTGGCCGAAACGGGACAGGGCGTTGGTGACGGGCCCGGCGGCGGCGTCGCGCGCGGGCGCAGCCCAGGGCTCCACGTGCTTGCGCGCCGCGTAGACGAGCAGGCCGGCGCTGGTTGCGAACTCAGGCCCCGAGACGGCCTGCGCCAGACCGGGGAGCCAGAGCGGGCGGGCGAGCCGGACCTGCTTGTCGAGGATGCGGCCGGCGAGGCCGGCGATCTCGGCGGTCTGGCTCGCGCCGCCGCTGATGACGACACGGTTGCCCGACCACTTGTCGAGCCTGCTCGCCTCGACGCGCGCGCGGGCGAGCTCGAAGATCTCTTCCAGGCGTGCGCGCACGATCCGGGTCAGCATCGAGCGCGGCACCTGGTGGGTCGCACCGGCGTGGCCGTTGTCGGGCCCGATCTCCGGCACCTCGATGCTCTCTTCGGCGTCGGCCGCTTCGTCCGCCGGGCTCCCGTGGAGCCGCTTCATGCGCTCCGCGCTCGCGATCGGCGTGGAGAGGCCCTGCGCGATGTCGTTGGTGACGTGATCGCCGCCGATGGGCAGCGTCTCCGTCCACAGCAGGTTGCCGCCGACGAAGATGGCGAGCTTGGTGGTGCCGCCGCCGATGTCGATGCAGGTCGCGCCGAGATCGATCTCGTCGGAGACCAGGCAGGCGAGGCCCGAGGCGTAGGCGGCGGCCACCGGGGCGTCGACCTGCAGATCGCAGCGGGAGACGCAGGCGAGCAGGTTTCTCAGGCTGCCGTTCGCGACGCTCACGATGTGCAGGCGCACCAGGAGGCTGTCCGCGTACATGCCGCGCGGGTCCCTGATCCCCGGCGCGCCGTCGAGGGCGTAGTCGATAGGCACGGCGTGCAGGATGTCGCGCTCGTGCCCCTCGCCGGCGGGCTGAAGCTGGTCGAACGCGCGCTGGATGTCGTGGTCCGTGACCTCGCGCCCGCCGACGTCGACCTCGACCTCCGCGAAGCGCGAGTTGGGCGCGCCGCCGGAGGTGCCGACGAAGACGCTGCGCACGTGCTCGCCGGCCATCCGCTCGGCGCGGTGGACGGCGGTGCGGATCGCCTCTTCCGCTGCGACCATGTCGACGACCCGGCCCGCGTGCATGCCGGCCGCGACCTCCTGACCGCAGCCCGAGACCGAAAGCGTGCCTTCGGCGTCGCGATGGGCGACGAGGCAGGCCACCTTGGTCGTGCCGATGTCGAGAGTTGCGATCACGGTATCAGGGCTCCCGGTTCCGTCATGTCCGGTCGTCGGCCGGCAGCTCGGGCGGCCGCGCGCGGAGGATCGTCCGGTCGGGGAGGCGCAGGTCCACGACCGCGATCGGCCCGTCGAGGAGACTGTGGTCGCCGACCTCCCGGACGAGGCGCGCCCATGCCGAGCCGATGTCGCTCTCGGGCAGCTTGGCCTCGAGGCCGTTGTCGAAATGGATGGTCCAGCGCCGCCCGCCGATCCAGATGGCCGCCTCGACGCGGCCCGACAGCGCTGGATCGCTCGCCATCGCGTCGAGCAGTGTCGGCATGTGGCGGAGAGCGCCGTCGCCGACGATGACCGGCAGGTGCGTGTATTGGTCGAGAGTCTCGCCTGCGATCTCCGCGCCGGCGCGGTCGACCATGACCAGCCGCTGATTGCGTTGCCAGAGCGCCACCGGAGTCCGCTCGACAATGCGCACGTGGAGGGTCGACGGCAGATGCCGCTCGACGGTCGCGCTTTCGACCCAACCGATTGCCTGGACCCGCTCGCGCGCGGCATCGAGATCGACGTCGAAGATGGGCGTGCCGAGCTCGACCCCGACGGCGGCGTGGACCGCCTTGGGCGGCGTCCGGCCTTGCCCCTCGGTGTGGATGCGCTGCACCGTCATCCCCGCATTCACCGTCGCAGCCACGAAGCCCGCGCCGATCTCGTCTGCGATGCCCTTGAGCGTGCCGGGCTGGATCACCCAGATCGCCCCGGCGATGATGCCGCCGCCGGCCAGCGTGATGGCCGCCCACTTGAGCAGACGCCGCGAGGCGAGGCGCGACACGCTCCGGCGCGGCGCGGGCCGCGCCTCCTCCTTCCGCGTTCCAAAGAGGCTCAGCTGTCGCATGCGGCGTTCTCCACGAGCCAGCAGACCAGCTCCTCGAAGCTGATGCCGGCGTCGGCGGCGATCTCGGGCACCAGCGACAGCGGCGTCATGCCCGGCTGGGTATTGATTTCGAGCAGGTAGAACCGGCCAGGCTCGCCTTCCGTGTCGTCGTAGCGGAGGTCGGCGCGGCTCACGCCGCGGCAGCCGAGCGCGCGGTGGGCTGTGAGCGCGATCTCCAGGGCCTCGGCGTAGGCCTTCGGGTGGATGGGGGCCGGCATGTAGTGGTCGGCGCGCCCCTCGGTGTACTTGGCCTCGTAGTCGTAGAAGCGGCCCTTGGGCCTGATCTCGATGGCGCCGAGCGCGCGTTCCCCCATCACCGCGACCTGGATCTCGCGCCCCGGGATGTAGCGCTCGACGAGCACCTGGTCGCCAAAGGGCCAGTCGCCGTTCTGCAGCACCGCGTTGTCGCCGCTGAAGACCAGATGGACGCCCACGCTCGAGCCCTGGTCGAGCGGCTTGATGACGTAAGGCGGCTCGCCCGCGGCGCCGGCGGCGACGTCGGTGCGGCGCATCACGCGCCCCTCGGGGCAGGTGAGCCCTGCGTCGGCGAAGAGCTGCTTCGCCGCGGGCTTGTCCATTGCCAGCGCCGAGGCGAGCACGCCCGAATGGGTGTAGGGCAGGCCCATGACCTCGAGCAGCCCTTGCACGCATCCGTCCTCGCCGATGGAGCCGTGCAGCGCGTTGAACACCACGTCCGGCCGGACCTCCGCCAGCGTCGCGGCCAGGCCGCGATCCACGTCGATGCCGGTCACGCGGTAGCCGCCGGCGGCCAGCGCGCGCTCGACGGCTGCGCCGGAGACGAGCGAGACCTCGCGCTCGGCGGACCAGCCGCCCTTCAGCACGGCGACGTGCCTGCCCGCGACACTCATGCCTCGCCCTCCCCGCTCTCCTCCGGCCAGCGCCGGTGCCGGCCGATCCTGCGGATCTCCCACGTGAGCGAGTGGCCGGACTTCTGCTCGACCCGGCGGCGAACCTCCTCGGCGAGCCCCTCGATGTCGGACGCCGTGGCACCGCCGGCATTGACGATGAAGTTGCAGTGCTGCTCGGAGATCCGGGCACCGCCCCGGGCGAGGCCGCGGCAGCCGGCGTCGTCGATCAGCTCCCACGCCTTGCGGCCTTCGGGGTTGGTGAAGGTGCTGCCGCCGGTACGGGCGCGAATCGGCTGGCTCGCTTCCCGCGCGGCGTTGATCTCTTCCATGTGACGGGTGATGGCGGCGGGCTCTCCGCGGCGCCCGGCGAGCACGGCGGAGACGAGGATCCAGCCGTCCGGGACCGACGAGTGGCGATAGGCGTATCCCAGCGCGTTGGCCGCCAGCGTGTGCATGGCGCCGTCGCCGTCGAGCGCCCGCACCTCGACGACGACGTCGGCCATCTCGTGGCCGTAGGCGCCCGCATTCATGCGGAGCGCGCCGCCGATGGTGCCGGGAATGCCGCTGAGGAAGGCCAGTCCGTCGACGCCCTGGTCGCGGCAGTGGCGGGCCACGTTCATGTCGAGGGCGCCGGCGCCGACGTCCACCAGCGCGCGCTCGCCCTCCCAGCGCACGCGCACGTCGCGAAAGCCCTGCCGCAGGCGAACCACGACGCCTTCCACGCCGCCGTCGCGAACCAGAAGATTCGAGCCGAGGCCGACCACGGTCACCGGCACGTCGGCGGGGCGAGAGGCGAGGAAGTGCGCGAGGTCGTCGACATCGGCCGGGCGGAACACGACATCGGCGCGCCCGCCGGCGCGGAACCAGACCGTCCGGGAGAGGTCCACGTCGAACGCATAGCGGCCGCGAACCCGGGGGAGGCGATCGACCCAGCCGGCCGTTTCGCTGCTCGCCATCATGACGACTGCCCGGCCGGGCTTGCCGCCCTCGGGCCGCTCCGCAGAGCCTCGAGGGCATCGGGAAGCGCGCGAGCCCAGTGCGTGATGCTACCGGCGCCGAGACAGACGACGAGGTCGCCGGGCTCCACCAGGGTGTCGATCAGCGCCGGGAGCGCGTCCGGCCCCTCGAGCGGGAGCACGTGGCGATGGCCGTGGCGCCACAGGCCCTCGACCAGCGCCTCGCGGTCGATCCCCTCGATCGGCTGCTCGCCGGCGGCATGAACGTCGGCGATGACGACCGTGTCGGCGTCGTTGAAGCAGCTGCAGAAGTCCTCGAACAGGTCCCGCAGGCGGGTGTAGCGATGGGGCTGAACGACCGCGACGATGCGCCGGTGATAGGCGGTGCGGGCGGCGCTGAGAACGGCGGCGATCTCGACCGGATGGTGGCCGTAGTCGTCGATCACCGTGACGCCGCCCGTGACGCCGACCTTGGTGAAGCGGCGCTCGACGCCCGTGAAGTCCGCCAGCGAGCGGCGGATCACGACCTCGGAAAAGCCCATCTCGCGGCCGACGGCGATCGCCGCCAGCGCGTTCTGCACGTTGTGCACGCCCAGCATGGGGAGCCGCACGCCCTCCATGGTGCCGTGGCGGTCCTGCACGTAGCCGGAGACGACGACGTCGAAGGTGGACCCCAAGGGGTCGCCCGCGACGTTGACCGCCCGCACCTCGGCCTGCGGGCTGAGGCCGTAGGTCACGATGCGGCGGTCCTCGATGCGGCCGATCAGGCCCTGCACCTCCGGGTGGTCGATGCAGAGCGCGGCGACACCGTAGAAGGGGATGTTCTCGACGAAGGAGCGATAGGCCCAGCGCACGGCGTCGAAGTCGCCGTAGAACTCCATGTGCTCGCGGTCGATGTTGGTGATGACGGCGGCGATGGCCGGCAGCTTGACGAAGCTGCCGTCGGACTCGTCGGCCTCGACGACCATCCAATCGCCTTCGCCGAGCCGCGCGTTGGTGCCGTAGGCGTTGATGATGCCGCCGTTGATGACGGTCGGGTCCAGCCCCGCGCCGTCGAGCATGGCGGCGACGATCGAGGTCGTGGTCGTCTTGCCGTGGGTGCCCGCCACCGCCACCGACCACTTGAGGCGCATCAGCTCGGCCAGCATCTCGGCCCGCTGCACCACCGGGATGTGCCGCTCGCGGGCGGCGATCACCTCGACGTTGTCTTCGGCGATGGCGGACGAGACGACCAGCACCGCCACGTCGTCAATGATCTCGGCACCGTGGCCGCGCGAGATGGGAATGCCCAGCGCCCGCAGGCGGCGCACGGTCGCGCTCTCCGCGATATCGCTGCCTTGGACCCGGTAGCCGAGGTTGTGCATGATCTCGGCGATCCCGCTCATGCCGATCCCGCCGATGCCGACGAAGTGGATCGTGCCGATCGTGAAGGGCATCGCCTTCATGCCGCGCCCTCCACGCCCGCCGCTGCGGGCACGTGAGCCGGGCCGCCGATCAGGCCCTCGACGACGTCCGCCAGCGCGCGCGCCGCATCGGGCCGGGCGAGACCGCCCGCAGCGGCGGCCCGCGCCGCGAGCCGGGCGGGCTCGGCCACGAGCGCCTCTAGCTCCCGGGCGAGCCGGTCCGCCGTGAACGACGGCTGCGCGATCATGACCGCAGCGCCTGCCGCGACCAGGGCCCGCCCGTTAGCGCTCTGGTGATCGTCCGCAGCGATGGGGAGCGGCACCAGGATCGCCGGGCGCCCGGCCGCCGCAAGCTCGGCGATGGTCGATGCGCCGGCCCGGCAGATCACGAGGTGCGCCTCGCCGAGCCGCGCCGGCATGTCCTCGAAGAAGGGCGCGAGCCGCGCCGCCACGCCTGCCTCGGCGTAGGCGCGCTCGACCGCCGCCAGGTCCTCGGGCCGGCACTGCTGGCTCACCCGGAGCCGCCGCCGGAGAGGTTCGGGCAGCGCCGCCACGGCCGCCGGCACGAAGTCGGCGAAGACGCGGGCACCCTGGCTCCCGCCCGTGACCAGGAGGCGGAACGGCCCGTCCGCCGCGGGCGGGTCGTACTGCGTGCCGCAGAGCGCCGCGATGGCGGCGCGCACCGGGTTGCCCACATGGGTGACGAGGCCCGCGCGGCTCTCGGGAATGCGCTCGGTCTCGGGGAAGGAGGTGGCGATCGCGGACGCGCGGCGGGCGAGCATCCGGTTGGCGCGGCCGAGCACGGCGTTCTGCTCGTGCAGCACGCTCGGAATGCCGAGCCGCCCGCTCGCCACCAGCGGCGGCACCGACGGATAGCCGCCGAAGCCCACCGCGGCAGCCGGGCGAATCCGGCGCAGCAGGCGCGATGCCTGCATGACCGCGCGCGCGAGCCCGAGGACGGCAATGATCCGCGCCACCGGGCCCCGCACGCTCGGGCTCCGCGACGGGATGGCGTGTCGTTCGATGCGCCCCAGAACGTCGCCGAAGGCGGCGCCCCTCCGATCCGTCATGAGAACAAGACGGCGGCCACGCGCTTCCAGCTCAGCCGCGAGGGCTTCGGCCGGAAACACGTGGCCGCCAGTTCCGCCTGCTGCGAGGAGAATGGGAGGGTTGGGCGCAGGCGTTCTCAAAGCGCGTATCCTTCTCCGCTCCGCCGTTCGCGGGTCAGCGCGAGCACCATTCCGAGGCCGATCGCGGTCGCCATCGTCGACGAGCCGCCGTAGCTCAGGAACGGAAGGGTCATCCCCTTGGCGGGCAGGAGCCTTATGGCGACTCCCATGTTGATGAGAGCCTGGAAGCCGAATTGGGCGAGCAGCCCGGTCACCGCGATCAGCGAGAACAGATCGCCGCCCCGCAGGGTGCGGGCGAAGCCGCGCAGCACGATGAAGCCGAACAGCGCGACGATGACGATGCAGGCGATGACGCCGAATTCCTCGGCGGCGACGGCGAAGATGAAGTCGGTGTGGGCATCGGGGAGCACGCTCTTGACCGTTCCCTCCCCCGGGCCGCGTCCGAACAGGCCGCCGGCCTCGAAGGCGCGGAGCGAGGTGTCGACCTGATAGCTGTCGCCGGTCGTGGGATCGATGAACTGGTCGATGCGGCTCTTGACGTGCGCCAGATGGTGATAGGCGAAGAAGAGGCCGCCGACCGTCGCGACGCCGCCCAGCACGGCAAGCACCAGCGGCATGCCGGCCACGAACATCTGCACGAACCAGACGGCGGCCACCGTCGTCGCCATCCCGATGTCCGGCTGGAGAACCAGGAGGACCGCAGCCAGGACCGCGGGAACCGATGCGAAGAGCTTGCCGTAGGGCAGCCGCTCCTCCCACGAGCGCGCGAGGATGACAGCCATGAACACGGCGAGGCAGGGCTTCACGAACTCCGATGGCTGCAGGAGGAAGCCGCCCAGCGGCAGCCACCTGCGGGCGCCGTTCAGCTCCAGCCCGACGACGAGCGTGAGCGCGAGCAGGGCGATGCTGAGCGCAGTTCCCGCCACGCCGATGCGCTGCACGCCGGTGCGGGACATCAGCGAGACGCCGAGCATCACGAGAAGCGCCACCGGCAGGAAGAGAAGCTGCTGGCGGGCGAAGTGGAAGGAGTCGAGCCCGATCCGCTCTGCCGCCGCCGGGCTCGCCGCCAGCGCCAGGGCCGCGCCGACCAGCATGAGCAGCAGCACCGCCGTCAGCATCCAGCGGTCGACGGTCCACCACCAGCGCCCGAGCAGGCTGGTGTCCGCGCGGGAGAAGGGCGTCACCGCGTGCACGGCAGGGCCTCCTCTTCCGCATCGGCGGCGTGATCGACCGGGACCAGCGCGCGAAACCGGTCGCCGCGCTGCTCGAAGTCGCTGAACTGGTCGAACGACGCACAGGCCGGCGAGAACAGCACCACCGCGCCCTTGCGGCCGTTATCGCAGGCGGCGTCGAGCGCGGCCGCAACGGCGCGGTCGAGGGTGCCGCAGCGGGTCACCGGCAGCTGGCCCTGGAGCGTGGCCGCGAACGCGTCCTCCGCCTCGCCGATGAGAAAGGCATGGGCGATGCGCGGGAAGTGCGGCGCAATGGCATCGATCCCGCCCTCCTTGGGCCGCCCGCCGGCGATCCAGTAGACCGTCTCGAAGCAGGCGATGGCCCGCGCCGCCGCCTCGGCGTTCGTCGCCTTGCTGTCGTTGATGACCGGGATGCCGTGGACGCTGCCGATCTGCTCCATCCGGTGGGGCAGGCCGGGAAAATCGAGCAGCGCCCCGGCCAGCCGCTCGACCGGGAGCCCGCAGGCCCGCGCCGCCGCGTAGGCCGCCGCGGCGTTCTGCCAGTTGTGCTTGCCGGGCAGCGCCGCCGCCTGCGAGAGGTCGCAGACCGCCTTGCCGTCCTCGTGCAGGATTCCCTTCGCGACCGAAACGCCCCGGCGCGACTTCGCGCCGACGGTCACCGGGACGACCCGGAGCTGGTCCCGCTCGCCGAGCGAATCGTGCACGGCGCGGGAGATCGCGTCGTCGATGCCGACGACGGCGGTCCCGAGCCGGCCGGGACGGAAGATCTGGCGCTTCGCCTCGACGTAGGCCGCCATCGTTCCGTGGCGGTCGAGATGATCCGGCGCGACGTTGAGCAGCACGGCGATGTCGAAGGTCGTCTCGACGGTGAGATCAAGCTGGTAGGAGGAAAGCTCGAGGACGAAGGTGCCATCGCCCGGCACGGGCGCGAGGTCGAGCGCGGCGGTGCCGAGATTGCCGCCGACGCGGACCCGCCGGACTCCGGCCCCGCGCAGCAGGTGGCCGATGAGGGCCGTCGTGGTCGACTTGCCGTTGGTGCCGGTGACGCCGATGTAGCGGGGCTCCGGCAGCGACCGCCACAGCAGCTCGATATCGCCGAGCACCTCGATGCCGGCGGCCTGGGCGGCAGCGATTGCGGGGTGCGAGAGCGGGACGCCGGGGCTCGGCACCAGCGCGGCGATGCCGTCCTCGGGCCCGGCCGGGCGCACCTCGAAGCCCTGGTCCCGTGCCGCAGCGCGGGGCGCGGGCGAATCGTCCCAGCAGAGCACGGTGGCGCCGCCGGCGCCGAGCGCCCGCGCTGCGGCGAGGCCGGAGCGCGCGAGCCCGAGCACGGCCACCGGCCGGTTGCGATAGAGCGGGACCCGGATCACAGGCTCACCTCAGCTTGAGCGTCGAGAGCCCGATCAGGGCCAGGATCACGGCGATCACCCAGAAGCGGATGACGATGGTGGGCTCCGCGAATCCCTTCTTCTCGAAGTGATGGTGCAGCGGCGCCATCGCGAAGACCCGCCGGCCGAGCAGCTTGAACGAGGCGACCTGCACGATCACCGAGACCGCTTCGAGCACGAACAGCCCGCCCACGATGGCGAGCACGATCTCGTGCTTGGTCATCACCGCGATGATGCCGAGCGCCGCGCCGGTCGAGAGCGAGCCGGTGTCGCCCATGAAGACCATCGCCGGCGGCGCGTTGAACCAGAGGAAGCCCAGCCCCGCGCCGACCAGGGCGCCGCAGAAGACCGCAAGCTCGCCCGTGCCCGGCACGTGGTGGACCTGGAGGTAGTCGGTGAACACGCTGTTGCCCACCACGTAGGCGATCAGCGCGAAGCACGCGGCGGCGACCATGATCGGCACGATGGCCAGGCCATCGAGGCCGTCGGTCAGGTTGACCGCGTTGGACGAGCCGATGACCACGAAGGCGGCGAACGGCACCGAGAACCAGCCGATGTCGACCAGGAACGACTTGACGAACGGCAGTGCGAGGCCGTGATCGAGCGGCGCTTCCAGGATCATTGTGACCCAGAAGACGGCGCCTACCGCGAGCATCACCTGGGCTGCGACCTTGATGCGGATGTTCAGGCCGCGGTGGCTGCGGTTCAGCAGCTTCAGCGCGTCGTCGACGAAGCCAATGGCGCCGAAGCCGATGGTGACCACCAGCAGCGCCCAGATGTGCGGGTTGGTCATGTCGGCCCAGAGCAGCGTCGCCACGGTGACGGCGAGCAGGATCAACACCCCGCCCATGGTCGGCGTCCCCGCCTTGGCCGCGTGGGTCTCCGGTCCGTCGCTGCGGATCGGCTGGCCGTGCGTCTGGCGCGCGCGCAATGCGCGGATCAGCCCCGGCCCGAGGGCGAAGCTGATGAGGAGCGCCGTCATCACCGCCGCGCCCGTACGAAACGTCAGGTACTGGAAGACGTTGAAGATGCTGATCGAGTCCGAGAGCGGGTACAGCAGGTTGAAGAACATGGTGCGGCTCGCCCTTCCCGGTCATGACCGTCGGGCGGCCGGTGCGCCGGCTGTGAGGCGGCGGACGACGGGCCCCATGCGGCTGCCGAGCGAGCCCTTGACCAGGATCACGTCGCCCGCGCGGAGCTGCGCGCTGAGGATGTCGGCGAGGCCTTCCGAGTGCGGCGCGTGGGTGCCGCGCCGGGGAGCGTCGAGGGCGCTGTGGAGGTGGGCCATCAGCGGGCCTGCGGTGAAGACGAGATCGATCCCGGCGGCCTCCAGGTCGCCGGCGAGCGCGGCGTGCCAGCGCTCCGCCTCTTCGCCGAGTTCCAGCATGTCGCCCAACACCGCGAGCCGGCGACCACCCGGCGCGAGAGGCGTCTCGGCGAGCGTCGCGATGGCCGCGCGCACCGCCGCCGGGCTCGCGTTGTAGCTCTCGTCGATCAGCTCGCAGTGGCCGCCTTCGACCGGGATGCGGTGACGCACGCCCCGGCCCGCGCCCGGCCCGAGCGTGCGGAGGGCGCGGGCCGTCTGCTCCACCGGTGCGCCGGCCGCATGGACGCAGGCCAGCACAGCCACGCTGTTCAGCGCCCAGTGCCGGCCCGTGTACGCGATCTCGTAGCTCACCTCCGCGCCGTCGATCGCCGCCGTGACCGTCCCGCCGGAGGCGGCGGGCTTCCACTCCAGGAGCCGGGCATCCGCGTTCCCGCTTTCACCGAACGAGACGATGCGTCCCGCGCCGGCGCGCCGCGCGGCAGCGGCCAGACGATCGAAATAGGCGTTGTCGCGGTTCAGCACGGCCGTGCCGCCGGCCTCCAGGCCTTCGAAGATCTCGGCCTTGGCATCGGCCACGGCGTCGATCCCGGAGAAGAACTCGGTGTGGACTGCTGCGATGGTGGTGATCAATGCCGTGTGCGGGCGCAGCAGGCGCGAAAGCGGGCCGATCTCGCCGGGGTGGTTCATCCCGACCTCGAAGACGCCGTAGGCGGCGCCTTGCGGCAGGCGCGCGAGGCTGAGGGGAACGCCGATGTGGTTGTTGAGATTGCCGGCGCTGGCGTGCGTGGCACCGCAGCTTGCGAGCGCGCAGGCGAGCATCTCCTTGGTGCCGGTCTTGCCGACGCTGCCGGTGATCGCAACGAGGTGAGCCGCGCTCCGCTCGCGCGCCCGGCCGGCCAGGGTGCGGAGACCCTCGAAGGTATCCACAACGAGCAGCAGCGGCGCGCCTTCGGGCCGCGCCTCGGGCTCGCGGCTCACCATTGCCGCCACCGCCTCGCGTTCGAACGCGGCGTGGACGAAGTCGTGGCCGTCGTGATTGGGGCCGGCGAGGGCGACGAAGAGATCACCCGCTTCGACGCTGCGGCTGTCGATGGAAACGCCGGTCGCGCTCCAGGATCGGGGCGTGCGCCCGCCAGTGGCGGAAGCGGCCTCCGCCGAGGTCCAGAGCGGGACGGTGTGGCAGGGCCGGCTCATGCCGCCCACCCGCCCGCGATCACGCTCATGGCGGACCGGGCGACCTCGGCATCGTCGAACGCGATCGTGCGATCGCCCACGACCTGCTCCCGCTCGTGGCCCTTGCCGGCGACGAGCAGGCCGTCGCCCGCGCTCAGCCCCTCGATGGCGGTGCGGATGGCCCGGCCGCGCTCGCCGATCTCTATCGCGCCGGGGCAGGCGTCGAGGATCGCGCGGCGGATCAATGCCGGGTCTTCGCGGCGGGGGTTGTCGTCGGTCACGATGACCCGGTCGGCGAGCCGGGCTGCGACCTCGCCCATCTCGCGCCGCTTGCCGACGTCCCGCTCGCCGCCGCAGCCGAAGACCACGACCAGCGTGCGCGGCACCAGCGGGCGCACGGCACTGAGCGCCGCTTCGAGCGCGTCGGGGGTATGCGCGTAGTCCACGAAGACATCCGCGCCGGCGGGATGGCCGGCGATCCGCTGCAGCCTGCCCGGCACGCCGCAAACGACGTGGAGCGCCCGGACCGCATCGGCCGCGTCCACGCCCGTCGCCAGCGCGAGGCCGAGGGCGGCCAGCGCGTTGTGCGCCTGGAACGCGCCGGGGAGCGGCAGAGCGATGTCGTGCCGGGCTCCCAGGATGGCGACGCTCAAGTCCTGGCCGGCCGCGGTGTCGTGCCGGGCCAGCAGCCGGAGTTCCGCGCCCGCCGCGCCGTAGGCGAGCACCCGCTGCCCCCGGGCGCGGCAGCGGCCGGCAAGGTTTGCGACGCGCGGATCGTCGGCGTTGAGCACCGCGGTGGCCTCGGCCGGCATCACCTGCTCGAAGAGGCGCGCCTTGGTTGCGAAGTAGGCGTCGGGGTCGGCGTGGTAATCCATGTGATCGCGGGAGAAGCTCGTGAACGCCGCGGCCTCCACGCGCACGCCGTCGAGGCGGTGCTGCGCGAGCCCGTGGCTGGACGCCTCCAGCGCCAGATGGTCGATGCCGTCTGCGGCGAGCACGGCCAGATCGCGATGCAGGGCGATGGGATCGGGCGTCGTGTGCCGGAGCGGCCGCTCGCCGTCAGGCACGCGGATGCCGAGGGTCCCGAGGGAGGCCGCCTTGCGGCCCGAGGCCTGCCAGATCTGGCGGGTGAAGTCGGCCACCGAGGTCTTGCCGTTGGTCCCGGTGACGCAGGCCACGCCCGCCGGCTGGGCGCCGTAGTAGCGCGCAGCCGCAAGCGCAAGACGCCGGCGGGGATTGGGGTCGGTCACGAGGCTGATCCCGTGCGCGATCCCCGGATCGGTCCCCTCCGGCGCGAGCACGGCGACCGCGCCGCGTTCCACGGCATCCGCGATGAAGTCGACACCTGAAGCACGCGTGCCGGGGAGCGCCGCGAACAGGTAGCCAGGGCGGACGTCGCGCGAATCGGAGGCGAGCCCGGCGATCATCACGTCGTCCGCCGCCGCCCGGGGGATCAGGTCAGAGAGACGCATGACGCCCCCCTTCGACGGTCTCCCAGACGATCGACGGCGCGTCTTCGGTCTCCTCGGGCTCGATCGCGGACGGTATGCCGAGAATGGGAGCGATCCGCTCGATCACCCTTCCGGCCACCGGTGCTGCGGTCCAGCCCGCCGTCGCGAAGCCGAAGGTCTCCTCGGTGCCCTTGGGCTCGTCCATCAGCGTGAGCACCGCGTAGCGCGGCCGGTCGATGGGAAAGACGCCGACGAAGTTGGTGATCATGCTGTCGCGCTTGTACTTGCCGCCGACGACCTTCTCGGCCGTGCCGGTCTTGCCGCCCACCAGGTAGCCCGGAACCGCCGCCTTCCTGCCGGTGCCCTCGGACACCACGGCGTAGAGCAGCATCCGCATGATCGCGGAGGTCTCGGCGCTGATGACCCGCCGCTGCGCCTGGGGTGCGCCGGGCTCCTGCCTGATCAGGGTGGGAGTCACCGCGATGCCGCCGTTGACGAGCGTGGCGTAGCTCGCGATCAGATGCAGCGGCGTCACCGCGAGCCCGTGGCCGAAGCCGACCGTCATCGTGGTCTGCTGGGACCAGCGCCGGGGCACGATGGGCCAGCCGCGCTCCGACGACTCGAGCGGCATCCGCTTGAACATGCCGAACGCGTCGAGGAACGACTTCTGCCGCTCCGCGCCCACGTCCACCGCCAGCTTCGCCGCCCCGATGTTGGAGGAGTGGATGAGGATCTCGGGAACGGTCAGCCAGCGGTTCTCCGGGCGATGGTCGCGGATGAGGTGGCGCGCGACCCTGATCGGCTCGGTGGCGTCGTAGCTGTCCTCAAGCCCGGCGACGCCGTGATCGAGCGCCATGGCGACGGTGAAGGGCTTGAGGGTGGAGCCCAGCTCGTAGGTGCCGAGCGTGGCGCGGTTGAAGAGCTGCTCCTCGGTGCTCCGGTCCGGCCCCTTCGGGTCGAACGCGGGCAGGCTGACCAGGGCCAGCAGCTCGCCGCTCGCCACGTCCATGACCATGCCGGCGGCGCCGAGCGCCCGATGAGCGGTCATGGTCTCGGCAAGCGCCTCGGCGAGGACGTGCTGGACCCTGATGTCGAGAGAGAGCGTAAGCGGGCCCTGCCGGGCCGCGGCGCGGCGCGGCAGCTCCTCGTTCGCCGCCTTCTCGACGCCGGCGAGCCCGCGGTTGTCCACGTCCGTGAAGCCGACCGCGTGGGCGAAGAGGCGCCCCTGCGGATAGAAGCGCTGCTCCTGGCGCTCCAGCCAGAGACCGGGAATGCCAAGCCGGTTGATGGCGTGCGCCTGCTCCGGCGTGACGTTGTGTCGCAGCAGCGCGGTCCTTCTGTCGGACGCGACGAGCGACGCGGTGCGCGCCGGATCGAGATCGGGGAACACCCGGCCGAGCGCGGCGACGGCTTCTGCGCGATCGAAGATCTTGGCGGGCTCGACGTAGAGCGCGTGGGTGGGCAGGTTCGAGGCAAGAAGGACGCCGTTGCGGTCCACGATGTCCGCCCGGGCGGCGGGATTGAAGGCAGCAACGCCCCCCGCGCCGGCGGTGGCGATGGGGGCGCCGATCACCGCCACATCAAGGGTGCGCACGACCACCGCGCCGAAACAGAGGAGGAGAACCGCCCCGGTTGCCAGAAGGCGGCCGCGCGCGCGTTCCAGACGCGCGGATGCCGCCGCTTCCGTCCCGTCCGGATGAAGCGACGCGCCATCCCGGCGCCACCAGCGCCCTATGGCCAGATCCCTCACCGCTTGACCTCCCCGCCGACCGGCGTGATCAGAGCGGCGGGCCCGGCGGGCCGGCCGGGCAGCCAGCGGACCTGCGCGGGCTGCACCTGCTCGAGCGGCAGGTGCCGCGCGGCGAGAGACGCGATCCTGGAAGGCCGGGTGAGGTAGCTCCACTCGGAGCGCAGCACCCGGATCGCCTCGACGTGACGCTGGCGGTCAAGCTCCAACGCGGCAAGCTCGCGTTCGAGCCCCCGCACCTCGTGCTTCACCAGGAAGAGCGCCAGCATCGAGAGCACAAACGCTGCGATCGATATGAGAACCAGGTGCCGCATCATGCGACGAGCCTCTCGTGCCACGGCGGCGCGCCGGTGCGCTCGGCCGCACGCAGGCGTGCCGAGCGTGCCCGCGGGTTCGCCGCGACCTCCGCTCCGTCCGGCTTGCGCGCCCGGCGGGTCAACAGCCTGAACGTGGGATCGGGCGATTTCATGGCACCCTGCGGCTCGTGCCGGTTGGGCTGCCGCTGCCCGCCCCGATCGCGGAAGAAGCGCTTCACGGGCCGGTCCTCGAGCGAGTGGAAGGACACCACGATGGCGCGTCCACCCGGCCGCAGGAGGCGCTCGATCTGCTCCAGGCCCCGCTCGATCTCGCCGATCTCGTCGTTGACGCGGATGCGGAGCGCCTGGAAGGTGCGCGTCGCCGGATCGATCCCGCCCTGGGGCGGCCGCGCCGCGGCGCGGCGCACGATGTCGGCAAGCTGGCCGGTGCGGGTGATTGGCGCCCCGGCACGCGCCGCCACGATGGCCCGCGCGATGGCGCGCGCCCGGCGCTCCTCTCCGAAGCCCGCGATGATGGCGGCCAGCTCGGCCTCCGTCCCGCCATTGACGAGGTCGGCCGCCGTCGGGCCGGGGTCGGATCGGTCCATGCGCATGTCGAGCGGCCCGTCGAGACGGAACGAGAAGCCGCGCGCCGCGTCGTCGAGCTGGCGCGAGGAGAGGCCGAGGTCGAGGACGATCCCGTCCACCGCGTTCACGCCGTGGGGCGCCAGCAGGGACGCCATTTCGGCGAAGCGGCCGTGGAGCAGGATCAGCCTGCCGTCGAACCGCGCGGCGAGCGCGCCGCCCGCACCGAGCGCAGCGGCGTCGCGATCGATCCCGTAGACCACGCAGGAGGCGGCCTCGAGGAGGGCCCGGCTGTAGCCGCCGCCGCCGAAGGTGCCGTCCACATAGATGCCGCCGTCCCTGGGCGCGACGAGGGAGAGCATCGCGTCCTTCATGACGGGGACATGGTTGGCGGCGGCACTCACCGGCCTGCTCCCGGTGGCGGCGGCAGCTCCAGCTGGGCCCGTTCCTCGGGCGACTTTTCCCGCACGGCCCGCAGCGCGGCATCGGCCGTTTCGGGCTCCCAGATCCGGAAGAGGTCGCCCATGCCGACGAAAGCGGCGTGGGTGGTGATCCCGGCATGGTCGAGCAGGTCGGCGGTCAGCAGCACCCGGCCGTCGCTGTCGAAGGGGAGCTGCTGCACGTCGGCGAAGAGCGCCATGCGCGCATCGGTGTAGCTGGGGTCGAACGGGCTGGTGGCGCGGAAGCGATCGCCCAGGCCCTCGAGGACGTCGACACCGCAGGCGGTCAGAGACGGGCTCCTGTCCACGGAGGGATAGACCGCCACCCCGAAGAAGGACTGCCCGGCCAACTGATTGCGGAAGGGCGCGGGAATGGAGACCCGCCCCTTGCGATCCACCTTGTTGACCACCCTACCGGTAAAGAGAGCCACCGCTTGCTCCTCGGGCGCCTGCCCTGCTCGCCATGCCGTCGCTCGTCACCGCTCCGTCTGTTCCCGCTCTGATCCGGGATATCATGGGATTGCATGGTACTGCATGGCACAATATGGTCGCAAGTCAAAAAATCAAGTGTTCAGGAGCAGAGGTAAATGGAGCGATCCGGCGACTCGAAGCTCATGGCGGAGTGGGACCGGAGAGGGTGACAAGAGGCCTAGTCACCGCCGGCGCGGACTCAAGTCCCGGCGGAGATCAACTATATGTTCCCCAAATGTTCCTTTGATTCGTTACTAGCGGGGGCTGCGGGGAGTCCATATCGATATGGGAATATATTGCGCCTGAGGGGTCGCGGACCCCTCAATATATTGCGGTGAGGGTGTGGCGGAGCGCCGGGGGAGAGAGGTGCCAGACGGCCTGTAAGCCGGGTTCTGTCCGCAGGCGTCCGCCCACGCGATGGCCATTCATCTGGGACGCCCGTCGCCGGGCGCCTCGCGCGACCGACCCGGGTGGCTGGTCTGGAAACCGACCTGGCACGGCCTTGCGGCCGCCCCGCGCCGCCCCTACTTGGTCTTGCTCCCGGAGGGGTTTGCCATGCCGCACCCGTTGCCGGGCGCGCGGTGCGCTCTTACCGCACCCTTTCACCCTTGCTCGCCGGCCTTGCGGCGCGGGGCGAGCGGTCTGCTCTCTGTGGCACTTTCCCTGGGGTCGCCCCCGCCGGGTGTTACCCGGCTCCGTGTTCCCGTGGAGCCCGGACTTTCCTCCGCCGCGCGCCCGAGGCGGCGACGGCGGCCATCCGGCCGTCTGGCCCGCCCTGACTACGCCTGCGCCGGGACCCGGTCAAGCCGCTCTCAGCCTCGTCCGCCTGCAAGTGCGCTCAACTGGTCGAGGACGGCCGCCGTTCCGGCGTCGATCACCCCGTCGACGCGCGCCTGACGGAAGTGCCGCTGAAAGGCGCGCACGACGGCGGCCGTGCCCGCGCCGAATTCTCCGTCGGCCGCGAGACCGTAGCCGACGCCCCGCAGGCGCGCCTGCTGCCGCCTGACGGCAGCGCCGCGATCGCCCTGGCGGAGAGCCGGGCCCTCCCCCCCGGCCGCGGCTGCGCTCTCGGGCCAGAGACCGATGCCGGCGCCTGCGAGGCGCGCCCAGTCGAACAGTTCGCCAGGATCCTGCCGGCGCATGGGCGCCACGTCTGCATGCGCCACCACGTTGCGGGGATCGATCGGGTGACGCGCGAGGATGGCGCGGGCGAGGTCGAGCAAAGCATCCATCTGGGCCGGCGGGAACGGGCGGTAGCCGTGCTCGTGGCCCGGATTGACCAGCTCGATCCCGATCGAGACGTCGTTGACCCCGCGCCGGCCGCGCCATTCGCTGACGCCTGCATGCCAGGCGCGCTCCGCCTCGGGCACCAGGCGCCAGAGCGTGCCGTCCTCGCCTATGCACCAGTGCGCGCTGACCTTGGCGCCGGGGTCCGTCAGTCGCGCGAGCGCGGCCTCGGCCGAGACCATGCCGGTGTAGTGGAGGACCAGGGTGTCCACCGGGCCTGCCTCCGCAGGCCGCCCGTCCCGGTTGGGCGAGGGCAGGTCGATCACGGCCCGCCCGGCGACGCTCTCTCCCGTCACGCCCGTCTCCGGCTGTGCCTGACGCCGCCCATCGTGGTTCGTGCAGGCGTCAGCCGGCCTTTACGGCCGATCCCGCCTCGCGCCTGAGCACGATGAGCGCGACGCCGGAGACGATGATCGCGCCGCCCACGAGCGTCTGCCAGGTGAGCGGGTCGCCCAGGATGAAGACGCCGAAGATCACGCCCACCACCGGCACGAGCAGCATGAAGCCCGCAACCGTCGCCACCCGGTTGTGTGCGAGCAGATAGTACCAGGCCCAGTAGGCCAGCAGGGTGGAGCCGAACACCTGATAGAGGAGCGAGCCGTGCAGGCGCCAGTCGGGCTGCAGGAGGCTCGCGAGATGCCCCTCCTCCAGGGCGAAGGACAGCGGGAAGAGGATCAGAGCGGAGACCGCCGACATCCAGACGTTCAACGACAGCGGGGAGATGTCGGTGAGGCGCTTCACCTGCACGTTGGCAATGGCCCACGCAATGCTGGAGCCGAACATGAGCCCGATCCCCACCGCGTTGCCGGTATGGCGCGGCTCGCCCACCAGCAGCACGGCGCCGCCGAAGGCGATCCCGATGCCGAGGATGGCCAGCAAGCCGGGGCGCTCGCGCAGGAGAAGCCCGGCCAGCACGGCGCTGAGCGGCACTTGCGTGATCCAGATGATCGCCGCGGTCGAGGCCTCTACGCCTATATTGAGGGCGATGTAGAAGAGGCCGAAGTGGCCGGCGCCCATGGTCAGCGCGAACAGGCTCACGGCAAGCCAGCGGCCGCGCGGCGGGCGCACGAACCAGACCAGCATCAGCGCCATCAGGGTGAAGCGGAGCGCCAGAAAGAAGAGCGGCGGCATGTGGTCCGCGCCGTACTTGCTGGTCACGAAGCCGAAGCCCCAGAGCAAGGCCGTGCCGACCGCGATCGCGATGTGACTCGGCTGCATGAAGCGGCGGGAGCGGGAGCGGGAGCGCGCTCAGCGCGCGGTCAACGGAGCCCGCGAAGCTTGGCGATCCTGTCATAGGCCGCGTTGATGGCGGCCATCTGGTCGTTCGCAACCTGGATCATCTCCTCCGGCATGCCCTCGGCGATGAGCTTGTCGGGGTGATGTTCCACGATGAGCCGGCGGTAGGTCCGCTTGATCTCGTCGTCCGTCGCATCGGGCTCGACGCCGAGCACCTGATAGGGATCGGCCTCGCCGCCGCCCATGTGGCGCGACATGATCTGCGCGAAGCCGCGCTCGTCGAAGCCGAAGATCTGGGCGACGCGTTCGAGATAGGCACGTTCGCCCGCGTGCAGTTCGCCATCGGCCATGGCGATCTGGAAGAGCGCGCCGAGCAGCTCTTCGCGCATGGTGGTGTCGTGCGGGAAGATCTGCACGATCTGCTCGGCATAGGGCTCGAAGCCCGCCGCCTCGCGCCGCGCCTCGTCCCAGATGCGCCCCACGGCGGCGGCATGGGCGTCGGGGACGCGGAAGACCCGCTTGAACGCGTTGATTTCCTCGCGGGTGACGTGGCCGTCCGCCTTCGCCATCTTGGCCGCGAGCACCACGAGGGCGATGGAGACGGCGGCCTGCTTGGTTTCCTGGTCGCCCGCGCCGATCCGCCGGACGCCGCGGCCGCGGGCCATGCGGTCGACGAAATGGCCCGCCGCGACACCCAGGATCGCGCCGATGGGGCCGCCGAGGGCGAACCCCGCAGCGCCTCCGATCACCTTTCCCCAGATGCTCAACCGCCGCGCGCCCCCTGCATCCTGTCGCCTGGCACCATAGCCGCCCCACCCTGCCCGCGCCAGACTGGGCACTGCGCCCCGCGCTTTGTCGCAATTCGTCCCAATTCAGGCGGTAAACGCTGTTGCAATCCGGCCTAGGCGCTGGAAACATGCCGGCCCCGCGACCGTGGCGCCAAGCCCGCCGGCGCGGCTCTGGGTAAAGGGAGACAGCATGAGCGATTCGACCGGGGCGCTGAACATTGCGCTTGTCGGCCCCTATACGAGCGGCAAGACCACACTCCTCGAAAGCATGTTGTTCGTGTCCGGCACGATCGGCCGCAAGGGCAAGGTCACGGACGGGAACACCGTAGGCGACTGGTCCGACGAGGCTCGGGCGCGCCAGTCGAGCGTGGAGGTCAACGCCGCCTCGTTCACGTATCGGGATCACCGCTTCACGGTCCTGGACTGTCCGGGGTCGATCGAGTTCTTCGCCGAGACCGCCAACGCGCTCATGGGCGTCGACCTCGCCGTCATCGTCTGCTCCCCCGACGTGAACCGGGTATGGACCATGGGACGGCTGCTCAAGTTCCTGGCGCAGCACGAGATCCCGCACGTTCTCTTCACCAACCGGATGGACGAGACGGCGGTGCGGATCGCCGAGCTGATCGAGGCGATGCAGCCCGTGAGCGACCGGCCCCTGGTGCCCTGCCAGGTCGCGATCCGGGACGGCGACAACGTCACGGGCTACGTCGACCTGATCACCGGACAGGCCTACGAGTATCGGGATCAGGACGGCGCCGTCGGCGTCGATGCGCCCGAAACGGTCGCGGAGCGCCAGGAGGATGCGCGGACGCAGCTCCTGGAAAGCCTGGCGGACTTCGACGACACCCTCCTGGAGAAACTGCTGGAGGACGAGATTCCGGAGCCCGGTGAGATCCAGGACTTCCTGCGCGGCGTCCTCGCGGACGCCAGCGTGGTGCCGGTGATGATGGGCTCGGCCGAGAGGGACTGGGGCGTGCGCCGCCTGCTCGATTCCCTGATCGACTTCGCGCCCGGTGATGCTCTCGCCGCGAAGCGCCTGCCGGCGGGCGCCGACGGCGCCACGGTCGGCCAGGTCGTCAAGACCTACATCACCCAGCACGGCGGCAAGGTTTCGCTGGCCCGGGTGTGGGCCGGGACCATCGAAGACGGCATGACACTCAACGACGGCCAGCGCATCGGCGGCATGTACCAGATGCAGGGCCAGAACCAGAACAAGGTCGACAAGGCGGGAGCCGGCGAGATCGTGGGCCTCGGGCGGCTCGAATCGATCTCCACCGGCGATACCGTGGCACCCGCCGACGGGCCGGACGTGGAGTCGCTTCGGCGCGCCGAGCTTCCGCCCTCGGTCTATTCCTATGCCGTGAGAGCGAGCCGGCGCGAGGACGAGGTCAAGGTATCGGGCGCGATGAGCCGTCTCGCCCAGGAGGACCCGTCGCTGAGCTTCCAGCCCAATCCCGATACGCAGGAGGCGGTGCTCTGGGGCCAGGGCGAGATGCACCTGAAGGTCGCGCTCGATCGGCTCGCCGGCAAGTACGGGCTCGCCATGCAGACCGAGAAGCCCAAGGTCGCCTACAAGGAGGCGATTCGCAAACCGGTCTCGCAGCACGCGCGCTATAAGAAGCAGACCGGCGGTCACGGTCAGTTCGGCGACGTGCATATCGAGGTGAAGCCGCTGCCGCGCGGCACTGGCTTCGAGTTCCAGGACAAGGTCGTGGGCGGCGCCGTGCCGCGCCAGTACATCCCCGCCGTGGAAGCGGGTGTGCGCGACTATCTCGCCAATGGGCCGCTCGGCTTCCCGGTTGTCGACGTCTCGGTGACGCTGACCGACGGCAAGCACCATTCGGTGGACAGCTCGGAGATGGCCTTCAAGACCGCCGGCCGGATGGCGATGGCGGAAGCGCTGCCCAAGTGCAACCCGGTGCTGCTGGAGCCCATCTGCGAGGTCAGGATTTCGGTGCCGAACGAGTTCACGCCGAACGTCCAGCGGCTGGTGACGGGCCGGCGCGGCCAGGTGCTGGGCTACCAGGCGCGTGAGGACTGGTCCGGCTGGGACGAACTCACCAGCCAGATGCCCCAGTCGGAGATGCACGATCTGATCATCGAGCTCCGCTCGCTCACGCTCGGCGTCGGCATCTTCGAATCGCAGTTCGATCGCCTTCAGGAGCTGACCGGGCGGCTCGCCGACGACGTGCTCGCTGCCGCGAAGGAGGACGACTGACCCCCGGCATGAGCGAATGCCTTCCGCGACGGCGTGCTCTGCCTCGAGCGATCGGCTTCCCTGCCGCACTTCGGCGCTGCGCGGCGGCCGTGCTGCTCGCCCTCGCGCTGCTCGGCTTTGCCGCCGACGGCCGGGCGCAGGATCCTTACGGAGCCAACGATCCGCTCGAGGACGTCAATCGCGCGGTATTCGAGTTCAACCAGGCCGTCGACAGCGTCATCCTGAAGCCGGCGGCCGAGGTCTACGTGTTCCTGCTGCCGGACGTGGTGCGCCAGCGTATCACGAACGTCCTGCGGAACCTCGGCGAGCCGCTGAACCTCGTGAACAACCTCGCCCAGGGAAAGTTCGAGCGCGCGGGCTCGACGCTCACGCGTTTCGCGATCAACTCCACCATCGGCGTGGGCGGCGTCTTCGATGCGGCCACGGACTGGGGCTACCCGCGCGCACCGGAAGACTTCGGGCAGACCCTCGCGTCGTGGGGGATCGGTGACAGTCCGTTCCTCATGCTGCCCGTCCTGGGCCCGAGCAGTCCGCGCGACGCGGTGGGCTTCGGCGTCGACATGTTTGCGGATCCCATGAGTTATGTCCTGGTCGACGAAGCCGGCCTCGCCCGCAGCGTCACCAGCGGTGTATCCCAGCGTGCCCAGTATCTCGACGAGCTTGAAACGCTGGAAAGCACCTCTGTCGACTTTTATGCTGCTATGCGCGAACTCTATCGGCAGTATCGCGCGACGGAGATCAGCGACGGCGCGCCGCCGACCGTCATGGAGATACCCGACTTCGACTTCGACGACGACTTCGACGATGAGTGGTTCGAGGAATAGACCGCCGCACGGCGCCCCCGGTGTGAGGCAGAGCTGAGGTCCCATGAACATTCTCGTCTCCAGACGCATCTTGACGGCCGCCGTCATCGGCCTTGCCGTCCTGCTCTCCGCCACCGGCGGGCCGCGGGCGGCCTTGTGCGAGGATCCGGCGCTGACGTTCATCCAGAGTCTCGGTGACCAAGCCGTGGACTCCCTCCGCGACAACTTGGACAGCCCGTTTGCGGAACGCGAGGCCGCGTTCCGCGAGGTCATGGTGCGGGGCTTCGACATTCCCATCGTCGGCCGCTTCGTGCTCGGCCGGCACTGGAGAACGGCGACCAAGGAGCAGCGCAGGGAATACATGGCGGTCTTCGTGGACTTCATCGTCCGCGTGTACGCGAGCCGCTTTGATTCGTACGGCGGCGAGCTGTTCACCGCGCGCTCCGTGATCGACGACGAGAGTGGCGACAAGATCGTCCGCGCCCAGATCGTGCGGCCCTCGGGCGGCGATCCGATCGCCGTCGACTTCCGCGTGCGGATGCGGGACGAGGGCTACAAGGTCATCGACATAAGCGTCGAAGGGATCAGCATGCTGCACACGCACCGGGTGGAGTTCGCCTCGGTCGTCAATCGCAAGGGGATCGACGGCCTGCTGAGCGACCTGCGGGCGCGCGTCGAGGCGCCGGTCGGGGGTGAGGCCGAATAATCCGGAACGGTAAGGAGCCTGCGCCACCCGCGGCGGGCGGGAGCGCGCCTGCGGGTTGCCGGCGCGGACGGCGCAAGGGAGAACTATCGGTGCAACGAGCCGCCACCCTGGCGCGAAGGCGCGCGGGCGGGGCAGGCAACCGGCGAGGGATATGATGCAGTTTGGCGTTCTGGTGACTTCGCAGCCCAATCTCGACGTGGAGCCCTATCCGCACCGCGCCGTGCACGCGCGGGTCACGCGCGAGATCGTGGAGGCGGACCGGCTCGGCTACGACACGGCCTGGATCGCCGAGCACCACTTTTCCAACCAGTACGGGGTGCTGCCGGACCCCTTCGTCTATCTGGCGTACCTGGCGCCCAAGACCAGCCGGATCGGGCTCGGCACGGCGGTGATGACGCTGCCGCTCCACAACCCGATGCGGATCGTCGAGAACGCGGCCTTTGTCGACATCCTGAGCGAGGGCCGGCTCAGCCTCGGCCTCGGCTCCGGCTACCGGCCCTACGAGTACGAGGGCTTCGGGATCCCCTTCGACGCCCGCCACGACATCCAGGAGGAGGCGTTCCCGCTGATCCTCGACGCCTTCCACAAGCGGAAAGTCAGCCACGAGGGCACCCACTTCCGGCACCGGGTCGAGGGCGACTACGAGATCTATCCCGTGAGCGTGCAGGAGCCGCATCCCCCCTTCTACATGGCGGCGGGCACCACGCGCTCGATCGAAGTGGCGGCCCGCCACGGGTTCGGGCTGATGCTCTCCACGCTGCCCTCGTTCGAGACCCTCGCCGGGCAGATCGCGCTCTACCGCGAGGCCATGCAGCACACACCGGCGCCCTGGAACGCCAATCCCGCCTTCGGCTCCGTCAACATCGCCCGCTGGGTCTACGTGGCCGAGACCGACGAAGCGGCGAAGGAGGAGAGCGCGCCCGGCATCATCCGCCACCTCGAAGCCTTCCTCGGCAAGAAGACGGCGGGCTATCTCGGCAAGGTCTCCGAGAAAGAGGGGGCCGCGGCGATCGACTACGACACGCTGCTGGAGACCACCCTGATCCACGGCGCGCCCGAGACGGTGATCGCCCGCATCCGCGCGCTCCGCGCCGCCACCGGCCTCGACTCCCTGCTGCTCCACTACCCGCCCTATTACGGCGAGGCGAACCTGCTGAAAAGCCTACGGCTTTTCGCCGAGGCCGTGATGCCGGCCTTCCGCACCCCCGCAGGCAGCACCGAGGCCGCCGAATAGCCCCAAGAAGCCCGCAGACCGCTCAAATTTGGCTGCCGATATGAAGTTTTGGCTTATTTCAGGCGCCAAGTTTGGGTACAATGGTCCGACCGGAGGCCCACCACACTACTTCGCTAGGGAACACGCGCCAAATGATGTCGCTCGCGCCTCAACGACGGACCAAATGGGATGCGCGGCGTGAAGCCGCCAGGAATGTGGATCGCGGACCGGGGATGATCTCGCTCTCCGACGAACTCGCGGAGCTCGATCGCCTGGAGGCGCAAGAGAGCCAGCGCCGCTGCCTGCGCTGCGGTCGCCAATTCGACAGCGCGGGGCCGGGAAACCGGCTCTGCGGTTCGTGCCGGTAGCACAGCCGTCTCGATGGCCGACGAGGGCGCGCCCTTCCGCCATCCCATAGACTGGCGAAACCCCGACTTCTACGACAGCGAGGCGCTGGAGACGGAGACGCGCCGCGTCTTCGACATCTGCCACGGCTGCCGGCGCTGCTTCAGCCTCTGCGACTCCTTCCCGCGCCTGTTCGACCTGATCGACGAATCGGAGACGGGCGAGCTGGATTCGGTCGAGTCGGCCGGCTTCAAGTCGGTCGTGGACGCCTGCACGCTCTGTGACATGTGCTTCATGACCATGTGCCCCTACACGCCGCCGCACGAGTGGGACGTCGACTTTCCCCACCTCATGCTGCGCCACCGCGCCGCCGACCGCCGCGCGGGCCGGCGCCACACCACCGCATCCCGGCGGCTCGCCGAGACGGACAAGAACGGCCGCATCGCCCGCACCCTTGCGCCGGTGATGAACTGGGGCTCGGCCCGGGGCAACACGCTCACCCGGACGCTGATGCAGGCCGCAGCCGGCGTTCACAAGGAGGCGCCGCTGCCGCGCTACCACCGCCGCACCCTGCTTGACCGCGCGGCCAGGGGCGCGCCGGCGGTCAACCGGCGGGCGCCTGCGGCCGGGCGCAAGGCGGTCCTCTATGCAACCTGCTTCGCCAACTACAACCAGCCGGAGGTCGGCGTGGCGGCCCGCAAGGTGCTGGCGCACAACGGGGTGGAGACCGCCGTCGTCTATCCCCGCTGCTGCGGCATGCCGCAGCTCGAGGAGGGGGACATCGAGCGGGTCGCAGAGAGCGCGCGGGAGACGGCGGCGGCGCTCGGCGAATGGATCGACCGGGGCTACGACGTCGTGGCGCTGGTGGCGAGCTGCGCCCTCATGCTCAAGCTCGAGTGGCCGCTGATCCTGCCGGACGACCCGGCGGTCAAGCGGCTCGCCGAGCACAGCCACGACATCTGCGAGTATGTCGTCGGCATCGCCCGCTCGGAGGGGTTGGCATCGGGGCTCGCCCCGCTGGATGGCGCCGTCACGCTCCACCTGCCGTGCCACGAGCGGGCCCAGAACGTCGGGCGCAAGTCTGCCGACATGCTGGCCTACGTGCCAGAGACCGAGGTCTCAATCATCGAGCGCTGCTCCGGCCACGGCGGCTCCATCGGGGTCACCAGGGGTTTCCACGAGACCGCGCTGAAGGTGGGGCGCACCACCGCGCGCCGGGCGCGCGAGGCGGCCAACCCCTACCTCGCCTCGGAATGCCCGCTCGCCGGCGCTCACATCGTGAACGGGATCGGCCGCCAGGCGGCCAAGGAAGGCGATACCACCGCCGGCCTTCCTGCCGCCGGCCGCGCCCATCACCCGATCGAGCTGCTGGCTCGTGCCTACGGCCTCGCCTGAGATGACGAGCCAGCCGCGCCGGGCGCTCACCCGGGCCGACGTCATGGAGATGGCGGACTATGCCCGGGTCCGAAAGGAGCGTCGCGCCGCCGTCACGGCGCTGAAGCGCCACCGCCGGCTCGCCGTCGGCCCCTTCGCCACCTTTCACTTCGAGTCCTTCGAGACCATGTGGATGCAGGTGCACGAGATGCTTCACATCGAGCAGGGCGGCGAGGAGCAGATCGCGGGCGAGCTGGAGGCCTACAATCCGCTGATCCCGCCGGGCGACTCGCTGATCGCGACGCTCATGCTGGAGATCGACGACCCGGCGCGGCGGGAGCGGGAGCTCTACCGCCTGGCGGGGATCGAGGACGCCGTCAGGCTGGAAGTCGGCGGCACCACCGTCGCCGCCGAGCCGATCGAGGACGAGGTCGCGCGCACGACCGAGGACGGCAAGACCTCCTCGATCCACTTTCTGCGCTTCCCCGTGGCGCCGGCGGCGGCCGCGGCCTTTCGCACGCCGGGCGCGCGGGTGCTGCTGGGTATCGATCATCCGGCATACGGCCACCTCGCCATCATGCCGGAGGAAACCCGCGCCGCCCTGGCCGAGGACCTGGACGACGGCGCGGCCTGAGAGGCGCTCCTCCTGGCCCGCGCGATCAGGGCGGCGGCGGCTTGACGCCCCAGAGGGCGGTCTCGCGCACCCAACCCTCTTCGCCGGCCAGCGCGATCCGGCACCAGCCCTCCTCGCAGGCCAGCAGGTTGGCGATTACGCCGGCCTCGGCACGCAGCACCGCCGGCGAGCCCGAGAGCGGCCTTTCATGAACGGTCTGCACGCCCTCCATGATGAGGACGGTGCGGTGCACGGAAAGCAGCGACTTGTGCATCCAGCCCTTCGTGCCCTCGTGATCGCGCACCCAGCGCCACTGATCGAAATTCGCGATCACCAGCAGCGGCAGGCCGGGGCGCGTGTAGACCCATTCGATGGGATAGCGCCGGCCGGGGCCGACCCTGAGATTGGCTCGCTCCGCCTTGAGCGAGACGAAGCGCTCGCCGTCCTGGGCGTAAGCCTCGGATCCCGCGAGCGCGGCAACCGCGCCGAGAAGGGTCGCCAGCGCAGCGACGAGAGCAGCCCCGCGGGCGGCTCTGAAGAGGCGCGAGGAGCTGCGGCGGCCATGCCCGCACGCCACATCCGCGCGCCGGAGACGGCGGCGGGCGGTCATGGCAGGCACCCGGGCCCGTGCGGTAGTTTGAGTCGCCATGGGGCGTTTGCTAAACAAGCTGCCTGTTGCGGTCGGATCGTGCCCGCCGAGCCGCGCGCGGAGGGTCGATGAGGCCTGGCAGAAAGCTCAAGGTGATCGTGACGCGGCGTCTCCCGCGGGAGATAGAGGCGCGCATGATGGAGCTTTTCGACACCCGACTCAACGAGGATGATCGGCCGCTGGACCGCGCCGCCATGACGCAGGCCGTGGCGGAGGCCGACGTGCTCGTGCCCACGGTGACGGACACGATCGACGGCGACCTCATCGGCCAAGCCGGCCCGGACCTCAAGCTGATCGCGAGCTTCGGCACCGGCGTCGATCACATCGACCTTGCCGCCGCCCGGCAGCGCGACATCCTGGTGACCAACACGCCGGGCGTGCTGACCGAAGACACGGCGGACATGACGATGGCCTTGATCCTCGCGGTGCCGCGCCGGCTCTCCGAGGGCGACCGGCTGCTGCGCGGCGGCGACTGGCAGGGATGGGCGCCGACCACCATGCTGGGGCACCGGATCTGGGGCAAGCGCCTCGGCATCATCGGCATGGGGCGGATCGGCCAGGCGGTCGCGCGCCGGGCGCGCGGCTTCGGCCTCTCCGTCCACTACCACAACCGCAACCGCCTCGACGACGAGACCGAGGCCGAGCTCGAGGCGACGTGGTGGCAGAGCCTGGATCAGATGCTGGCCCATATGGACTTCGTTTCGATCCACTGTCCGAGCACGCCGGCGACCTATCACCTGCTGTCGGCCCGGCGGCTCGGCCTGCTGCGGCCGCAAGCCTACGTCATCAACACCTCGCGTGGCCACGCCATCGACGAGGCGGCCCTGGTGCGCCTGCTCGAGGCCGGCAGGATCGCGGGCGCAGGGCTGGACGTGTACGAGAACGAGCCCGTCGTCACGCCGAAGCTGCTCACGCTCGACAACGTGGTGGCGCTGCCGCACATCGGCTCGGCCACCATCGAGGGGCGCCGCGACATGGGCGAGAAGGTGCTGATCAACATTCAGACCTTCGCCGACGGACACAACCCGCCCGACCGGGTCATCGATCCGGCGGATTGAGGCAGGTCCCTGACAGGGAGGAGACGGCGATGATGCTGGCGGACCGCGTGGCGATCGTGACCGGCGGCGGCTCGGGCATCGGGCAGGCGACGGCACGGGCGCTGGCCGTAGAGGGCGCGGCGGTCATGGTCGCCGATATCGACGAGGCCGGCGGCGAGGGGGTGGCGGCGGAGATCCGCGACGGCGGCGGCAGGGCGGCGTTCCTCCGCACCGACGTGGCCGAGGCGGACCAGGTCGACGCCCTCGTGGACAGGACTCTCGGCGATTTCGGCCGGCTCGACCTCGCCTACAACAACGCCGGCATCGAAGGCCCCCAGGCCCTGCTGGCAGAGCAGGACATGGAAGACGTGCGGCACACCTTCGCCGTCATGATCGAAGGCGTCTACCTCTGCATGCAGGCGGAGATCCCGGCGATGCTGGAGTCGGGTGGCGGGTCGATCGTCAACGCGGGCTCCATGTGGGGGCTTGCCGCCTACCCGCTCTGGTCGCCCTACATGACCGCGAAGCACGCGGTCTCCGGCATGACCAGGGCGGCCGCGCTCGACTACGCGAAGGAGGGCATCCGGGTGAACGCGGTGGCGCCGGGGCCGATCCTGACGCCGCTGCTGCTGCGGGGCTGGGACAACGATCCCTCCAACGCATCGGGCCGTGTGCCGATGGGGCGGATCGGCCGGCCCGAGGAGGTCGCCGACGCGGTGGTCTGGCTGCTGTCGGACAAGGCGAGCTTCGTCACCGGCCACGTGCTGCCCGTGGACGGCGGCATGCTGGCGGAGAAGGGTTGAGCGGGCGCAGGCCCTCTCAGTCCCGCCAGAAGCGGGGAACGAACAGCACCAGCACCGTGAAGAGCTCCAGCCGGCCTAGCAGCATCGCGGCCGACAGCAGCCACTTCGCGGGCTCCGGCAGGGGCTGGAAGGTGCCGGAGGGGCCGATGGTCTCGCCGAGGCCGGGGCCGACGTTGGCGATGGCCGTGGCCGCGCCGCTGACGCTGGTCACGTAGTCGAGACCCATCATCGCCAGCCCCAAGGCGACCAGTCCGAAGCTCACCACGAACAGGAAGAAGAACCCCATCACCGCCGGCGGCACGCTTTGCGGAATCGGCCGCCTGTTGAACTTGCTGATGAAGACGCCGTGGGGCTGGATGAGCTGGCGAATCTGGAGCAGCGATGTGGATGCGAGGACCTGGATTCGGAAGACCTTCACGCCGCCCGTGGTGGCGCCGGTGCAGCCGCCGATGAACATGAGCAGCGTGAAGACCGGTAGCGCGAACGTGCCCCAGGCCGAGAAGTCGGCGGTGGAATAGCCGGTGCCGGTCAGAATCGAGATGCCGTTGAAGGCCGCCTGGCGAAACGCGTCGGTGGGCGCCGCGTCGTTGGCCACCATCAACCAGCCCGCGAGCGAAACCAGGGCGAACAGCACCAGCCCGAAGAACCATTGCACCTGCGTATCACGGACGAGCGCGCCCCAGCCGCCGCGCACGGTCTGCAAATAGAGCACGAAGGGCAGCGAGCCCAGCACCATGTAGACGGTGGCGATCCCTTCGATCGCGTCGTTGCGGAAATGGCCGAGGGAGTCGTCGGAGGTCGAGAAGCCGCCGGTGGCGATGGTCGTCATCGCGTGGCACACGGCCTCGAAGGGTGTCATGCCCGCGGCCCAGTAGGCGATGCCGTTGCTGAGAGTGAGCGCGAGGTAGACCAGGCCGATCGCGCCGGCGAGCTGGGCCGCACGCGGCAGCACCTTCTCGGAGCTGTCCGACGATTCCGTGTGAAAGAGCTGCATGCCGCCGACTCTCAGCATCGGCAGAATCGCGATCGCCGTGACGATGATGCCGATGCCGCCCAGCCACTGCAGGAGCGCGCGCCAGAGCAGGATCCCCGGCGGCGCCTGATCGAGCCCGACGATGACTGTGGACCCGGTCGTCGTGAGACCCGACATCGCCTCGAAATAGGCGTCGGTGTAGGTGAGTTCGAGTTCGCAAAACGCGAACGGCAGGGCCGCGAACGCGGCGACGACGATCCAGCTCACGGTGGTGAGCACGAAAGCCTGGCGCACCGTTAGCCGCGGCTCCCGCATCCTGTTGGAGAGCACCAGACAGGTGCCGATGAAGAGCGTGAAGACGCTCGATGCGAGAAAGACCTGCCAGTCGGGATCGCCCGCCACCCCGTCGGCGATGGCAGGCAGCGCCATCGCGAGCGCAAGGGTGATCAGCAGAATGCCGACGACGAAGAGAACCGGCCGGAAATCCCTGACCGAGCCCATCGGACGGCCTTCGCAGCCTTAAGCCGGGCCCGGCGATGCGGCCGGGCCCGCTGGCCTAGCGCGGCACCGAGGCCGCCGGGTTCCCGATCATGCTGAGAAACTCGCGGCGGGTCTTCGGGTCCGTGCGAAACGTGCCGAGCATCCGGCTCGTCACCATGAGGACTCCCTCCTTGGAGACGCCACGCGTGGTCATGCAATGGTGCGCCGCCTCGATCACGACCCCGACGCCGCGCGGCTGCAGCACCGTCTCGATGGAATCGGCGATCTCCGCGGTCAGCTTTTCCTGGATCTGCAGGCGCCGGGCGTAGACATCCACCACGCGCGCGAGCTTGCTGATCCCGATCACGCGGTTGTCGGGCAGATAACCGATGTGGGCGCGGCCGACGATCGGCGCCACGTGGTGCTCGCAGTGCGAGCGGAAGTCGATGTCGCGGAGGACGACCATCTCGTCGTAGCCGTTCGTCTCCTCGAACGTGCGCCGCAGGATCGCGTAGGGGTCCTGGCCGTAGCCCCTGAAATACTCCTCGTAGGCGCGCACGACGCGCTTGGGCGTATCCAGCAGCCCCTCGCGCTCGGGATCGTCGCCGGCCCAGCGGAGCAGCACGCGCACCGCCTGCTCGGCCTCGTCCCTCGTCGGTCGCGCGCCGGCTCCCTGAGGCGTGTCGTCATCGGCGCCGGCTACGGGCGCGCGCTGGCTGTCGTCCACGGGCGGTCTCCTTCTCCGGCCACCGGGGCCGGCTGTGCATTGCCGCAAGGCCGCAGCGAAGCGGCTTCGGCGTCGTTCGGTTGTCTGGTCAGCGTGCCGGCGGCTGCGCGGCCTCAGTTGAGCTGCACGGGCGCACTCGGCGCGTCGAGCGAGAATGCCGGAATATCCACATCGAAGCGCTCGCCGTCCAGCGTTTCCATCTCGTAGGTGCCGACCATGATCCCGGTCGTGGTGTTGAGCGGGCAGCCGCTCGTGTACTCGAACGCCTCTCCCGGCCGCAGCACGGGCTGCTCGCCGACGACGCCGGGCCCGCGCACCTCCTGCATGCGGCCGAGGCCGTCGGTGATCTGCCAGTAGCGGTTCAGGAGCTGCACCACGTCCTGGCCGTTGTTCTGAATGCGGATGTGATAGGCGAACACGAAGTGGTTGTCGTCCGGCTCCGACTGCTCCTCCAGATAGAAGGGCTTGACCGTGATCTCGATCGCCCGCGTTTCCTTCTGGTACATCCACATCCTCCGAAAAAGTCGGCTCGCACTATCTGCCCGGCGCAGGCTTTTGTCCAGAAGGTCGCGTGCTGTGACGCACCTCTGGCGCGGGGCGGCAGGCCGCCCCTATAGTGCGCCCATGACCCTTTCGGCGGAAGCAGCGGACCAGGCGAGAGCGGCGCCCGCGGGCGGCGGCGCGTTCGAGATCGTGTCCGCGTTCGAGCCTGCCGGCGATCAGCCGGAAGCGATCGCGGAGCTGATCGCGGGCGTCCGCGGCGGCGAGCGCGACCAGGTTCTTCTGGGCGTCACCGGGTCGGGCAAGACCTTCACCATGACCCATGTGATAAAGGCACTGGGAAGGCCTGCACTGATTCTTGCGCCGAACAAGACTCTGGCAGCCCAACTCTATGGCGAGATGAAGGAGTTTTTGCCGAACAACTCCGTCGAGTATTTCGTTTCTTACTACGATTACTACCAACCGGAGGCGTACGTCCCGCGGTCGGACACGTATATCGAGAAGGACGCCTCCATCAACGAGCATATCGACCGCATGCGCCACAGCGCGACGCGGGCGCTGCTCGAGCGCGAGGACGTGGTGATCGTGGCCTCGGTGTCGTGCATCTACGGCATCGGCGCCGTCGAGACCTACTCCTCGATGGCGGTCTCGCTCGCGCTGCAAGGACGGGTCGACCAGCGCGCGCTCATTCGCAAGCTGATCGACCTGCAGTACCGCCGCACCAGCCAGACGCTGGAGCGCGGCGACTTCCGCGTGCGTGGCGACGTGATCGAGCTGTTTCCGGCCCACTCCGAGGACCGGGCCTGGCGCATCTCGCTCTTCGGCGACGAGATCGAGGAGATCATCGAGTTCGACCCGCTCACCGGCGCCAGGACGGACAAGCTGATGCGCGTGCGCATCTATCCCAACAGCCACTACGTCACGCCGCGCCCGACGGTGCGCCAGGCGATCAAGCAGATCAGGATCGAGCTCGCCCAGCAGCTTGAAGAGTTCAACGCGCAGGGCATGCTGCTGGAGGCGCAGCGGCTGGAGCAGCGCGCCCTCTTCGACCTGGAGATGCTGGAGGCCACCGGCAGCTGCGCCGGGATCGAGAACTACTCGCGCTACCTGACCGGGCGCAACCCCGGCGAGCCGCCGCCGACGCTGTTCGAGTACCTGCCCGAGAACGCGCTCCTGATCGTGGATGAATCCCACGTCACCGTGCCGCAGCTTGGCGGCATGTTCCGGGGCGACTTCAAGCGCAAGTCGACGCTCGCCGAGTTCGGCTTCCGCCTGCCGTCCTGCGTCGACAACAGGCCGCTCAAGTTCGAGGAGTGGGACGCCATGCGGCCCGAGACCATCTTCGTCTCGGCGACTCCGGGGCCGTGGGAGCTGGAGCGCACCGGCGGCGCCTTCGTCGAGCAGGTCATCCGCCCGACCGGGCTGATCGATCCCGTCTGCGTGGTCCGCCCCGTGGAGCAGCAGGTCGACGACCTGATCGCCGAGTGCAAGGACTGCGCCGCCCGTGGGCTCCGGGTGCTGGTCACGACTCTCACCAAGCGCATGGCGGAGGACCTGACCGAGTACCTCCACGAAGCCGGCGTCCGCGTGCGCTACCTGCACTCCGACATCGACACCATCGAGCGCATCGAGATCATCCGCGATCTGCGGCTCGGCGCCTTCGACGTGCTGGTCGGCATCAACCTCCTGCGCGAGGGGCTCGACATCCCGGAATGCGGGCTGGTCGCGATCCTGGACGCCGACAAGGAGGGGTTTCTGCGCTCCCAGACGTCGCTGATCCAGACCATCGGCCGGGCCGCCCGCAACGTCGACGGCCGCGTGATCCTCTATGCCGACGACATGACGGATTCGCTCAGCAACGCGCTGGCGGAGACGGAGCGCCGGCGCAGCCGCCAGCAGGCCTACAACGCGGCCAACGGCATCACGCCGGAGAGCGTGCGGAAGGCGATCAACGACATCCTGGAGAGCGTGTACGGCGGCGATCACGTCACCGTGGAGACCGGCGACGAGGGGGCCCCTCACCTCATCGGGCACAACCTGGAGGCTCATCTCAAGGACCTGGAAGCGCGCATGAAGGAAGCGGCGGGCGAGCTCGAGTTCGAGGAGGCCGCGCGGCTCCGGGACGAGATCCGGCGCCTCAACGACCTGGACCTCGGGCTGAAGGGCGCCCGGCGACGCGACGGCGCACCCGGCGGCGGGCACGGGCGGAGCAGCAAGGGCGCGGCCGGCACCCAGCCCCGCTCGCGCGGCAAGAAGAAGCACGCCCGCCGCCGCAGCGCGTTCGGCTAGCGCGAGGCGCCGCACGCGCTCCATGGTCGCACTCTCGGTCCTCGATCTCTCGCCGATCCCCGAAGGCGCGGACGCAGCCCGTGCCTTCCGCAACACGGTGGCGCTTGCGCGCCACGTGGAGCGCCTGGGCTTCCGCCGCTACTGGCTGGCCGAGCATCACAACATGGCGGGCATCGGCAGCGCGGCGACGGCGGTGCTGATCGGCCATGTGGCGGGCGCGACCGAGACGATGCGCGTGGGCGCCGGCGGCATCATGCTGCCCAACCACGCGCCGCTGGTGATCGCCGAGCAGTTCGGCACCCTGGAATCGCTCTATCCGGGGCGGATCGACCTCGGCATCGGCCGCGCACCGGGGACCGACCAGATGACGTCGCACGCGCTCAGGCGCACGCTCACCGGCGACGTCAACGACTTCCCGCGCGACGTGGTGGAGCTGCAGAGCTACTTCCAGCCGTCCGAGCCGGGTAGGCGGGTGCGCGCCGTGCCTGGCGCGGGCCTCAACGTGCCGATCTGGATCCTGGGCTCGAGCCTCTTCGGCGCGCAGCTCGCGGCAGCCCTCGGGCTCCCCTACGCCTTCGCCTCGCACTTCGCGCCCGCCGCGCTGATGCAGGCGATCGAGGTCTACCGCGAGAACTTCCGCCCCTCGGCCCAGTGCGCGGCGCCCTACCTGATGGCGGGGTTCAACGTCTTCGCCGCCGACAGCAAGGACGAGGCGGCCTACGTGCGAAGCTCGGCCCAGCAGTCGGTGCTGAACCTGCACCGCAACGCGCCGGGCCCCCTGCCCCGCCCGGTGCGCGGCTTCGAGGCCACGCTCGGCGCGCAGGAGCGCTCGATCCTGGCTCGCTGGTTCACCTGCGCAGCCTCGGGCACGCTGGAGACGGTGGTGGAGCGGCTCGGCGCGTTTGCCGAGCAGACCGGCGTGGACGAGATCATGGTGACGTCCAACATCCACGACCACGCGGCACGCCTGCGCTCCTACGAGATTACGGCCGAAGCGGGCGCTGCGCTGGCCGGAGAAGCGGCGCGGGCGTCGGAACGGACGGGATAGCGGCCGGCTCGCGTCGCTCGGTTGCGACGAGCCTGCGCCCCCACCTCTCCCCGGCCCTCTCCTCCCCAGGGAGGAGAGGGAGAGAAGACGGCGCCGCGTGAGCGGGGCTACGTCGCCTGCGCCTCCATCGACTCCCGGCGGGCGCGGTTGGCTTCTGCCGCCGCGGCGAGTTCGTCCTCGCCCGCGTTGGCCCAGTAGCAGGCGCTGATGCGGCCGTCGCCCCGGCTCTCCAGCCCCGGCTCGTCGGTGGTGCAGCGCTCGAACGCGAGCGGGCAGCGCGAATTGAAACTGCATCCGGGCGGAATGCCGATGGGGCTCGGCGGCTCGCCCTCCAGCAGGTTTTCCTTGGCGTCGTAGCGGCGCTCCTCGATGGTGGGCACCGCGCTGAGCAGGGCCTTGGTGTAGGGGTGGCCGGGGTCGAAGAAGACCGTGTGATTGTCCGCAAGCTCCACGATCTTGCCGAGGTACATCACGGCGATGCGGGTGCAGGCGCGGCGCACCATCGCGAGGTCGTGAGAGATGAAGATGTAGGTGAAGCCGTGCTCGGCCTGGAGCTTGTCGAAGATCTCCAGCAGCCGCGATTGCTCCACCTGGTCGAGCGCGGACAGCGTCTCGTCCAGGATCAGCAGGCGCGGCTCCAGCACCAGCGCGCGTGCGAGGTTGATGCGCTGGCGCTGGCCGGCGCTGAGCCCGATCTGCAGGTGATCGTAGATGTCGGCGGGCAGGCCCACCTCGTTCATCACGTCCAGCACGCGGTTGCGCATCGCGCGCCGCCCCATGCCGCCGTGGATGAGCAGGGGCTCCAGGATCGTGCGGCCGACCGGCATGTGCGGTGGCATGGCGTTGTAGGGGTCCTGAAGGAGAAGCTGGAAGCGGTGCCTGAGCCCGAGCAGGCGGCGGCGGTTCATCCTGGCGATGCTGTCGCCCTCGAAGGAGATCGAGCCCTTGTCGGGCGCCTCGATCCAGCTCAAGAGGCGCGAGAGCGTCGACTTGCCGCAGCCGGACTCGCCCACGATGCCGAAGTTCTCCCCCGCCTTCACGTCGAAGGTGACGCCGCGCACCGCTTCGACGTCGTTGTGGCCGAAGAAGCGGGTCGGGTCGTTGACGCGATAAGTCTTGTAGACGTCGTCCACCTCCAGCAGCGGGGCTTCATCCTCGGTCTTGGGCTGCGCGCGCTCCTCCACCGCCCAGATGCGCGGAATCCGCTCCAGGAGCCGCTTGGAGTAGTCGTGCTCCGGCGCGTTGACGATGGCCTCCGGCGTCGAGCGCTCGATGATCCGCCCTTCCTGGAGGACGATGATGTCGTCCGCGATCTCGCGCACGATGGCGAGCGACGACGAGATGAAGATGATCGCCGTGTCCAGCTGGTCGCGCAGGTCGTGCATCAGGCGGATGATCTGGGCGGCGACGGTGACGTCGAGCTGCTGGGTGACGTTGTCCGCGATGAGGAAGGTGGGGTTGCTGACCAGCGCGTCGACGATCAGCGCGCGCTGCATCATGCCGCCGGAATACTGGAACGGGAACTCGTCGAAGCGGCGCTCAGGGCGCGGCATGCGGACCGCGCTCAGCACCTCCAGCGCGCGCTCGCGGGCCTGCTCCTTGGACATCTCGGGCTGGACCGCGCGCAGCTTCTCGACGATCTGGTGGCCGACGGGGATGGTCGGGTCCAGCGCGCTGCCGGGGTCGGAGCCGATGTAGCCGATCTCGCTCCCGCGCAGCGCCTGCATCTCGGCGTCGGGGATCGTGAGCAGGTCGCGGCCGTGGTAGCCGACGCTGCCGGCGGTGATCTTGAGCGGCTCGGAGATCGCGTTGCAGAGAACGCGGCTTAGCACGGTCTTGCCCGAGCCGCTCTCGCCGATGATGCCGAGCACCTGGCGCTCGCGAAGCTGGAAGCTCACGTCGCGCAGGATCGGCTCGCTCGCGCCGCGGCGCACGAGATCGACCGAGATGCCTTGCGCGTCGAGGAGCGGCGGTGCCGACATGGCCTAGACGATCCCCTTGAAGAGCTTGTTGCGGGCGCGCTCCAGCGAGGCGCCCATCAGGTTGATGCTGATGAGCGTGAGGATGAGGAAGACCCCGGGCATGGTCGGGATCCACCAGCTATTCACCAGGTACTTGTAGCCGTCGGCGATGATGTTGCCGAAGGTGGGCGTCGGCGGCTGGATGCCGATGCCGAGGAAGCCGAACAGCGCCTCGAAGATCATCATGCGGGCGATGTCGAGCACGGCGACGAAGGCGATGGGCGGCAGGATGTTGGGCGAGATCATCAGCGCAGCAATCCTGAGGTCGCTCGCGCCCAGAATCTTCGCCCCCCTGACGTACTCGCGCTCGCGCTCGGCGAGCGCGATACTTCGCACCACGCGGGCGTAGATCGGCCACCCCGCCAGCACCAGCACGGCGGTCACCGTGAAGGGGTTGGGGCGGCTCACGCTCAGGATCGTGATTGCCAGCACGATCACCGGGATGGAGAGCTGGGCGTCGGTGATGCGCATCAGGATGATGTCGACCCAGCGGCCCCAGTAGCCGGAAATCACGCCGAGCGCGCAGCCGACGACGAACATGATCGCGACCGCGGCCGCGGCGATGCCGAGCCCGTTGCGCAAGCCCACCAGCGAGCGCACGAAGAGGTCGCGGCCAAGCTGGTCCGTGCCGGCAATATGGGCCCAGGTGCCGCCCTCCAGGAAGATGGGCGGGAGGAAGCGCTCGCGCACGCTGATCTTCATGGGATCGTAGGGCGAGAGCTCCGGCCAGATGATCGCGGCGCCAACCAGCACGGTGAAGACGCCGAGCCCGATCTTGAAGCTCGTCATCTCCCAGGCGAGGCGGAACATCCGCCGGGTGACGGATTCGCCCCGCCCCCGCGCCCTGCCGGTCGTGCCCGTCTCGGCTGCCATCAGAACTTGAGCCTGCGGTCGATGAAGGTGGACGCGAGGTCGACCATGATGTTGGCGAGCACGAGAATGCTCGCCGCCAGGATGGCGACGCCCTGAATCACCGGGAAGTCACGCTGCAGCACCGCCTGCACGGTGGACCGCCCGACACCGGGATAGTCGAACACGAACTCGGTGACGAAGACGCCGCCGAGCAGCAGGCCGCCGATCTGCACGCCGAAGAGGTTGAGCATGGGGATCGACGAGTTGCGCAGCACATGGCGCACGATGATCTGCCGCCAGGGCAGCCCGCGCACGATGCCGCCGGAGACGTAGCCCGCCTGCAGCGCCTGCGCGATCGACATCGAGAGCCCGCGGATGATGATGGGCGCGAGCTCCACCGCCAGCACGATGGCGGGCAGGATGACGTAGGCGAAGCCCTTGTAGCCGATGGAGGGCAGCAGGCCCGCGCGCGCCGTGATCAGCAGGATCAGCACCAGCGCCAGCCAGAAGTTAGGCAGCGATATGAAGACCGATCCTATAAAGAAAGCTAATCGATCTTGCCACTTCTCCTGATTGAGGCCGGCCGCAATTCCAAGCGGCACCGCCATCAGGAGCGTGAACAGCAGGCCCATGCCCGCCAGCATCAGCGTGTAGGGCATACCGTCGCCGATGACCTTGAGCACGCCGGCGCGGGTCATCTTGGCCTCGCGCTGCTCGGTGGCGGTGTCCTGCCCCTTGCCGCCGACGACGTTCTGCGCCGTGAGCGCGATGCCGGTTTCGCCGATGAAATAGGATTGGCCGAAGTCGCCCTGCACCGCCTTGGCGATGTAGCGGACGAACTGCTCGGGGATGGAATCGCGCAGCCCCAGCTCCTGCGCGCGGGCCTCGACCACCGCCTGGGTGGTGGCGGGCCCCAGCATGATGCGCACCGGATCGCCCGGAATGACCCGCAGCAGAGTGAAGATCAGGAACGTCACCAGCAGCACGATGACCACGCCCTGCGCAAGGCGGCGGATCAGGAACGTGAGGACGAATGCCATGCCGGGACCGTGCTACGCGGCGGGGTGAGGAGAGAGGTGGGGGCTCCGAGTGCCCGGAGCCCCCTGGGAAGTTCGGTCAGGCCTTGAGCGTCGCCTTGACCTTGTCCACCGGCCCGTTGGGCAGGAAGTAGATCCCCTCAATGGCCGGATGGTGGGCGTGGATCAGCACCGAGGTGAAGAGCCCGAAGCTCGGCAGATGGTCGGCCAGCGCCGGCATCAGCTCGTTCTGGATCGACGCGCGCCGCGCGTCCACGTCGGTGATGGTCTGCTGCTTCTCGATCGCCGCATCCACGGTGTCGCTGCCGCAGTTGGTCAGGATCAGGCCGTCCGAATGCCACATGGGCCTGAGCACCAGGTTGGGCTCGGGCGATCCGGTCATCCAGCCGGTATCGGCAAGCTGAGGCGCGGTCTCGTCGCGGACGAACACGCGCTCGATCCAGGACGCGACCTCCATCACCGTGAACTCTACCGGGAAGCCCTGCTCCTGCAGGAGCGCGGTGATGACCTCGCCGTACTCCTTGGTCTTCGGGTAGAAGCCCTGGGAGGTCAGGTACTCGATCGGCGGCAGGCCGTCGCCGCCGGGGTAGCCGGCCTCGGCCAGCAGCTCCTGACAGCGCTCGGGGTTGTATTCCGGCGAGTTCGGGATGGTGTCGGTGTAGCCGAACTTCGCCGAGGAGAGCTGCCCCACCGTCGGGTGCCCGGCCGGCCCCATCAGCTCGAGGATGAGGTCGCGGTCGATGGCATGGGCCGCCGCGTGCCGCAGCCTGACGTCGTCGAAGGGCGGCTCGTAGCAGCGGAAGTGCAGGTACTTGTTCTCGGTCGAGACCGTGCGCGAGGTCGTGACGTTCTCCTCCAGCAGGGTCTCGTACTGCTCGGGCTCGACGCGCTCGATGATGTCGAGCTCGCCGCTTATCAGGCTCACCAGGCGGGTACTGGCGTCGGGCACGAACTGGTAGACGACCTCCTCGATCTCGGGCGTGCCGAGAATGTAGTCGGGGTTCGCGTTGAGGATCGTCGTCGGCCCGTCGCGGCTGATGAACTTGTATGAGCCCGAGCCGTTGGGGAACTCGTCGATGGCCTTGGTCTCGATGTCGTCCTTCGACAGGATCGGCAGGAAGCCCGCGAGGAACCAGAAGAGCGAGCCCGGATAGGAGCCGCCCTCGCCCCGCACCCGGCAGGTGTAGTCGTCGACCACCTGGACCTCGGCCTGACCCGGATACCAGGTGCCGGACGGCCGCTCGGGGTTGGACGCGTACTCGAAGGTCGCCTTGACGTCGTGCGCCGTGAAGGGCGCGCCGTTGTGGAACTTGATGTCCTTGCGCAGCGTGTATTCGAGCCAGCCGTCCTCGACCACGTTCTGGCTGGTCGCCATCTCGTAGACGATCTCGTCGGGAGCGGCCTGCGACATCGGCGTGCGGATGAGCTGGCCAAACACGTCGTAGTCGAAGTAGATCTGCGCCAGGATGGTGTGGCTGCTGGGGTCCCAGCTCGACGTGAAGGGCTCGGTCTGCCCCCACACGACGCTCTTCTTCCCTTGGCCGAGCGCCTTCTTGAAGAAAGGCGCCTGGCCGCCGAACGCGGCGATCGTGCCGGCTGCGGCGGTGCCTTTCAGGAAATTGCGCCGTGTCGTCTTGGTCATCGGAATCTCCCCTGTGCATCTCTTGCGCTCATAGCGATGCGCGATGCTAATACACCGGCAATGGCACTGTACAGCCCGCCAATATTGGCGGTGATCGCCGTTGGTTGCCCGGCGCTTCCCGCCGGCGATAGGATGGCCGCGAGACAGGCCGGGGGACGACATGGCGGTTGCAGCGGCGCATAGGGACAGAGCGGTGACGCGGGACGACCTCGCGGCCCGGCTCGCAGCGCATCCGCGTATCCGGCTCGCGCATCTGCCGACGCCGCTCGACCCCTGCCCCCGGCTCGCGGAAGCGATCGGCGTGCGCGCGCTATACATCAAGCGGGACGACCTCACGGGCCTTGCCTTCGGCGGCAACAAGACGCGCCACCTGGAGTTCACCTTCGCCGAGATCCTGCGATCGGGCGCCGATACGGTGGTCGCGGGCGCCTACACGCAGTCCAACTGGTGCCGGCAGATCACGGCTGCCGCGTGCAAGAACGGACTTGCGGTCTCGCTGGTGCTGATTCACGGGGTCAAGGGGCCCCGGGTCCAGGGCAACCTGCTGCTCGACCACCTGATGGGCGCGGACGTGACCGTGGTCGACATCGACAGCATGGAGAAGATCCAGCCGCTGCTGGACGAGAAGGCCCGCGCGCTGGAGGCGGCCGGCCGGCGGCCCTTCGTGATCGCGCCCTTCGCGCTGGACCAGCAGGTCCTGGCCGCGCTCGGCTACGTCGGCACCGCGATCGAGCTGGATGCTCAGTTCGAGGAGGCGGGCATCGACCCCGCCCACGTCTTCATCTGCGGCGCCAATAACACGCCGGCGGGGCTCGTCACGGGCCTGCGCGCGCTGGGGCGGCGGGCGCGGGTGGCGGCGATCAGCCCGATCCGCTGGGAGGAGCCGCGCGAGCTCGACATCGCGCGGGTCGCCAGCGCGACGGCACGCGCGCTCGACCTCAATCTCGCGATCCAGCCCGGCGACTTCACCGCCGACGAGGACCATATCGGCGAGGACTACGGCGTGCTCTCGCCCGAGGCGCGGGCCGCCATCAAGCTCGTGGCCGGAACGGAAGGCATCCTTCTCGACCCGGTCTACTCGGGCAAGGCGATGGCCGGTCTCATCGATCACGCGAAGCGCGGCGCCATCGGCGCCGACGAGGCGGTGGTCTTCGTCCATACCGGCGGCACGCCGGCGCTCTTCGCCTACGCCGAGGACCTGATCGATGGCGGCTGAGGCGCACGCCGCCGGCCGAGCCGAGCCGGGCGCCGCCCCGGACGACACCGTGCACGCGCTCCGCCAGCAGATCGCGCTGCTGGAGGACGCGCTGGCCGAGGCCAGGAGCGCCCGCGATGTGGGCCGAACCTCGGAGGACAGGTTCCGCTCCCTCTTCGACATGAGCCGGGACGGGATCGTGTTCGTCGACCTCGAGGGCCACATCGAGGAGATGAACCAGGCCTATCTCGACCTCGTGGGCTACGGCCGCGACGAGATCACCACCCACACCTACCAGGACCTCACGCCCGAGAAGTGGCGCGCGGGCGAGGCGAAGATCATCGAGACCCAGGTGATGCAGCGCGGCTTCTCGGACGAGTACGAGAAGGAGTACGTGCGCAAGGACGGCTCCATCGCCCCCATCAGTCTGCGCACCATCCTGGTGCGGGACCTCGACGGGCGGCCAGTCCGCTTCATGGGCATCGTCCGCGACATCACCGAGCTGAAGGAGCAGGAGGAGGCGCTCAAGGCCTCCGAGAAGCGCTATCGCGGGCTCTTCGACCTGAGCCACGACGGCGTGGTCTTCGTCGGCCTGGACGGACCGATCGAGGAGGCGAACCCCGCCTACCTCGACATGCTGGGCTACGACCTCGATGAGCTCATCGGCGTGACCTATCAGCAGCTCACACCGGCCCGCTGGGACGAGATGGAGGCCGAGATCGTCGAACGGCAGCTCATGTCGCGGGGCTACACCGACGAATACGAGAAGGAGTACATCCGCAAGGAGGGGTCGATCTTCCCCGTCGCGGTCCGCTCCATCCTGGTGCGCGACGAGACGGGCACGCCGGTGCGGATCATGGGGGTCGTGCGCGACATCACCGAGCAGAAGCAGGCGAAGGAAGCGCTGGAGCGCCACGCCCGCGATCTCGCCCGCTCCAACGAGGAGCTGGAGCAGTTCGCCTACGTCGCCTCCCACGACCTGCAGGAGCCGCTGCGCAAGATCAGGGCCTTCGGCGCGCTGCTCGCGGACGAGAAGCGCGAGAACCTCGACGACGAAGGCCAGCAGTACATCGACTTCATGACCGACGCGGCGGCTCGGATGCAGACGCTGGTGAGCGACCTGCTCGCGCTCTCTCGAGTCACCACCGCAGCGCAGCCCTTCGAGGACCTCGCGCTCGGGGAGGTGTTCGACACCGTGCTCTCCGATCTCTCCGTCGCGCTGGAGGAGGCCGGCGGCGAGGTGGAGGTCGCGGCCACGCCCACCGTCGAGGCCGACCGCACCCAGATGGAGCAGCTCTTCCGCAACCTCATCGGCAACGCGGTCAAGTTCCGCAGGCCGGGCGTCGCGCCGCGCGTCACGGTGGAGGTGGCGAAGGAGGCCGAGCGGCTCGATGCGATACCGGGGCCCGCGCACACGATCGTCGTGACGGACAACGGCATCGGCTTCGACTCCGCGCAGGGCGGCAAGCTCTTCCAGCCGTTCAAGCGGCTGCACGCGCGCCACCAGTACGAGGGCGCCGGCATCGGCCTCGCCATTTGCGAGAAGATCGTGCTGCGCCATCACGGCCGCATCACGGCCTCCGGCACGCCGGGGGAAGGCGCCGTCTTCACGGTGACCCTGCCCCGGCGGCAGCCCCGGTGAGGCGCCGATGAGCGCTGCACCCGGCATAAGGCCCGTCTTGATCCTGATGGCGGACGACGATCCCGAGGACTGCCTGCTCACCAAGAAGACGCTGCAGAAGGCGCGGCTCGCGAACGAGCTGCGCTTCGTGCAGGACGGCCAGGAGCTGCTCGACTATCTCGGGCGGAGCGGCAAGTTCGCCGATCCCGCCTCCTCGCCGCGCCCCGACCTGATCCTGCTCGACCTCAACATGCCCAACATGGCCGGGCTCGACTCGCTCTGGGAGATCAACCTGAGGCCCGCGCTGAGGAAGATACCGATCGTCATCCTGACGGCCTCGGAGGACAGCCTGGACATTTCCGGCAGCTACAACCTCGGCGCCTATGCCTATCTGGTGAAGCCGGTGACCTTCGCCAAGCTGCACGACGCGGTGCTGCGGCTCAAGAGCTGCAGCTACGAGCTGACGACGCCGGCCGACTCGGGCGACGAGCCGCAGCCTGCGGTCATCGTCATGGCGGACGACAACCCCGAGGCCTGTCTGGAGGCGACCAAGACGCTCCAGGCGGCGGGCCTGGGCAACCCGCTGACCTACGTGACGAACCGCGGCGCGCTGATGGACCACCTGCACGGCCGGCACGTCTTCGGCGGCGGCGTCCGCGCGCCGCGGCCGGACCTGGTCCTTCTCGACCTCGACAGCGCCGAGATCGACGGGCGCCAGGTGCTGGCGGAGATTGCGGAAACGCCGGCGCTGCACGATCTGCCGGTCGTCGCGCTGAGCGGGTCGAAGGCGGACCCCGCGGCCCTGCCGGGCGCAGGGGAGGCCGGGCGGGCGCTGGTTGCCAAGCCGATCGAGTTCGGCGCGCTGGCCGGCGCGGTGGCGGCGTTTCCGTCGCTGGCGCTGCGCCTCGTTACTGCCGCCGACGAGTCCCAGACGTCCGGGGGATGAGGATGGCGAGGGCCGAGAGCGCAGACAGCACCGTCCTCCTGATGGCGGACGACGACCCGGGCGACTGCCTGCTGACCGAGAAGGCGCTCCGCAAGGCGGACATCACGTGTCCGCTCTACGTCGTCCACGACGGCGCCGAGCTGTTGGACTACCTCAAGCACGAGGGCGACTACACTGACCCGGCGGCGGCGCCCCGGCCAAGCCTGATCCTGCTCGACCTCAACATGCCGAAAATCAACGGCACCGAGGTGCTGGAGCGGCTGCGCGAGGAGCCGGAGCTTTCGCGAATCCCGGTCGTGATCCTAACGACCTCCGACGAGGAGCGCGATATCGCGGCGAGCTACGCGTTGGGTGCAAACGCCTACATGGTGAAGCCGTCGGCCTTCGACGACATGGTCTCGGTGGCGCAGGTCGTGAAGGCGCACTGGCTGGAGACCGTGCGCCTGCCGCCCTGAACGCGTCCCCGCTCTCGATCAGCCTTCCGAACTCTGCAGGATCGCAGCCGCCGCGCCGTTGTGCACGAGCCGTGTGGGCTCGACCCACCAGGACGGATGGTCGCGGGCGATGGCGCCCGCCGCGCCGGCTGCTGCCGCCTTGTCCGCGAACAGGCCGAAGCAGGTGCCGCCGGAGCCGGACATGCGGGCCAGCAGGCAGCCCGGCGCTTCGGCGAGGCGTGCCAGCACGCGGCCGATCTCGGGCGCCTGCGCGCGGGCTGGCTGCTCCAGATCGTTGCGGCGGGCGCGCAGCAGCGCGGCCAGCGCCTGAGCGTCCTGCGGTGCTTCGTCGATGGGATTCTCGGCCGAGAACGGCCCGCGCCTTGCCTCGAACACGCGCCCGGTCGGCACCGGCACGCCGGGGTTGACCAGGAGCGCAGCACACGGCGGCAGGCGCGGCAGCGGGCGCAGCCTCTCGCCGATGCCCGACATGTGGGCTGCCCGCGAGTCGAGGCAGACCGGCACGTCGGCGCCGAGGCCGAGCGCGACCTCCTGCAGAGCGCCCGCGTGCTCCGGGCCGAGCCGCCACAGCCGGGCGAGGCCGCGCAGCACCGCCGCCGCGTCAGCCGAGCCGCCGCCGAGACCGGCAGCGACCGGGATGCGCTTGTCGAGCGTGATCCGGACGCCGGCGGGGCGGCCCGTCCTCTCCGCCAGCGCGGCCGCAGCCCGCGCCGCCAGATTGTCGCCGGCATCCAGGGCATCGGCGAACGGCCCCCTTACGGTAAGGCTGGGGGAGTCGGCCGGCGCGATCTCCAGCGTGTCCGCCAGGGACGTGAAGGTGACGAGGCTGTCCAGCTCGTGATAGCCGTCGGCGCGGCGGCCGGTCACATGGAGATAGAGGTTGAGCTTGGCCGGCGCCCCGACCCGGATCGCCGCCGGCACGCTATTCCGCTTCGTCCGCCTCTGCGCCTGCGGAAAGGCCGCCCGCGAGCTTGCGCCGGACCTGCGCGGCAAGCTCGTCCTCGGGCTCGAGGGTGAGCACGCGGCGCCACTGGAAGCGGGCTTCGTTCAGCCGGCCCACCTGCCAGTAGGCGTCGCCCAGGTGGTCGTTGATGATGGGATCGCCGGGCACCAGCTCCACCGCCAGCTCCAGATGCCGGGTAGCCTCCTCGAAGTCGCCCAGCCTGTAGGCCACCCAGCCGAGACTGTCGACAATGTAGCCGTCGTTCGGCCTCTCCCTGACCGCCGTCTCAATCATGGTCTTGGCCTCGTCGAGATTGCGCCCCTGCTCCACCCAGGAATAGCCGAGATAGTTGAGAACCAGCGGATGGTCCGGCTCCAGCTCCAGCGCGCGCAGGAAGTCGGCCTCGGCCTTCGGCCACTCGCCCACGCGCTCGAAGGCGATGCCGCGCACATAGAAGAGGCGCCAGTGCTGGTTCTCGACGTTCGCGATCCGCCCGACGGCGACGTCGTAAACGTCGGCGGCCTCGTCGTAGCGCTCGTCCATTCTGAACACGTCGCCGAGCACGGATGCCGCGTCGATACGCTCGGGCCGCTCGTCGATCATCGCGCGCAGCGCGGCGACCGCCTCGTCATGGCGGTCGAGGTCCGCGAGGCCGGACGCCGCGCGAAGCTGCGCGGCCCAGGCGTAGTCCGATCCGGCGGGGATGGTCCGGTAGGCGTCCACCGCATCCTCCAGCCGCTCCGCCTCTTCCAGGATCTCGCCGATCAGGAAGCGGGCGGTGTCCAGCCCGTCGTGGAGGTAGAGGGCAAGGCGCGCGAAGATCAGGGAGGCATCGCCGTACTCACGGCGCGGCAGGGCGGCCGCCGCGCCGAGCAGGGCCTCCGCCAGACCTGCGCGGGCGTCTCGGACGAGCGGCGGCACCGACATGCCGGCGTGGGAAGCCGCGAGCATGCGCTCGACCCAGACGTTCCCCGGGTTCTGCTCCCGGTATTCCGCGTAGACCGCGCGCGCCTCGACGGCGCGCCCCGCCCGCATCAGCACGCTGCCGAGCGCCGCCACCGGACGATGCGAGCCGGCGGAGATCGCCACGGCCTCACGCAGCAGAGCCTCGGCATCCGCCCCGCGGCCCGCGAGATCGTGCATCAGGCCGGCATGGAGGAGATAGAAGGACGGGTACGAATCCCGCTCGGCGAGCGGCGAGAGCGCCGCCAGCGACGCCGCATCCGCCCCCGCCCCGACGTGCAGCCATCCCTCGGCGAGCGGCACCAGGAGGGAATAGACGTCGTCCCGAGGTATCTCGTCGATGCGCTCCAGCGCATCCTCGTAATTGCCGTCGCGGGCCTCCTGCAGCCCGAGAACGAAGCGGGCCAGGCGCGCATCGTCACCGCGTTCCACGAGCCGATGGGCGAGTTCGGCGGCCTCGTCGATCCGACCCTCGGCGGAGAGGAGCGGCACGATGCGGCGCAGGAGCGAGAGATTGTCGGGATCCCCGTTCAGAACACGCCGCAGATGCCGGGCCGCTGCGGCATAGTCGCCGCGGGCATGGGCGTAGCGGCCGACGAGATAGCTGCCGATCGACGTGCCGTCGAGCCGGTAGGCGCTGGCCGGGGGCTCCGGCGGCAAGGGCGTGGGCTGCTCCTCGGCCGCTGCCGGGCTGGCCGCGCAGACAGCGCCGATCAGGCAGGCTGCGAGCGCGCCACGCAACCGCCCGCTCCCGCCGCGAAGCCGGCCCAGCGGGCCGTGCCCTCGCCCGGACGCCCCCTCCCCTGCCCTACATGTTGGCATAGTTGGGGCCGCCGCCGCCTTCGGGCACCACCCACTCGATGTTCTGCGTGGGGTCCTTGATGTCGCAGGTCTTGCAGTGCACGCAGTTCTGCGCGTTGATCTGCAGGCGGGGCGGGCCGGCGTCTTCCACGATCTCGTAGACGCCCGCCGGGCAGTAGCGCTGCTCCGGCGCGTCGTAGAGCGCGAGATTCACCTCGATCGGCACGCTCTTGTCCTTGAGCGTCAGGTGCGCGGGCTGGTCCTCCTCGTGATTCGTGTTCGAGAGGTAGACCGAGCTCAGCTTGTCGAAGGAGACCACGCCGTCCGGCTTCGGGTAGGCGATCTTCGGCGCGGCCGCCGCCTTGCTCAGGCTCTCGTGGTCCCGGCCGTGGCGGAGCGTCCAGGGCAGCACGCCGCCCGTCCAAAGCTCGATGAAGCTGACCACGGTGCCGACGGCGAGCCCCCAGCGGAACGCGGGTCGGCAGTTCCTGACCTGACGCAGCTCCTTCACCACCCAGGAGGCCCGAAGCGCCGCCGGATAGGCGTCGAGCGGCCTGGTGCCGTCGTCGGCCTCGCCCAGCGCCGCGAACGCCGCCTCCGCCGCCAGCGCGCCGCTCTTCATCGCGTTGTGGCTGCCCTTGATCTTGGGCACGTTGAGAAAGCCTGCGGCGCAGCCGATCAAGGCGCCGCCGGGGAACACGGTTTCGGGGATCGACTGGTATCCGCCCTCGTTGATCGCCCGCGCGCCGTAGGCGAGCCGCTCGCCGCCCTCCAGCGTGGGGCGGACGTGCGGATGGGTCTTGAAGCGCTGGAACTCGTCGAAGGGCGAGAGGTGCGGGTTCTCGTAGTCGAGCGCCACGACGAAGCCGATCGAGACGAGGTTCTCGTCGAAGTGATAGAGGAAGGAGCCGCCGTAGGTGCGGCTGTCCAGCGGCCAGCCGAAGCTGTGCTGGATCAGGCCCGGCCTGTGCTTGGCCGGCTCGATCTCCCAGACCTCCTTGAGACCGATGCCGTAGGTCTGCGGGTCCGAGCGCGCGCGCAGGTCGAAACGCTCGACGAGCTGCTTGGTGAGCGAGCCGCGCGCACCCTCGGCGAACAGCGTGTACTTCGCGTGCAGCTCGATGCCGGGCTCGTAGCTCGCCTTCCGGCTGCCGTCCCTGGCGATGCCCATGTCGCCGGTGGCGACGCCCTTCACCCGGCCGTCCTCGTGGTAGAGCACCTCGGCCGCGGCGAAGCCGGGGTAAATCTCGACGCCCAGCTCCTCGGCCTGCTGGCCCAGCCAGCGGCAGAGATTGCCGAGGCTGATGATGTAGTTGCCGTGGTTGCGCATCTGCGGCGGCAGCATCGCGCCGGGCATGCGTATGCCGCCCTTCGCGGTGAGGTAGCGGAACTCGTCCGTTCGCGCCGGCGTGTTGAGCGGCGCGCCCTTCTCCTTCCAGTCCGGAATCAGCTCGCTGAGCGCGCGCGGCTCGAAGACCGCGCCGGAGAGGATGTGGGCGCCCACCTCGGAGCCCTTCTCGAGCACGGTGACGGATACCTCCCGCCCGGTCTCCTCGGCGAGCTGGCGCAGGCGTATCGCGGCGGCGAGCCCGGCGGGGCCCGCACCCACGATCACCACGTCATATTCCATCGATTCCCGGCTCATGCGCCTTGCCGATTGTCGCGGAAAAAGCCGGGCGCGCAAGCAGACCTCGCGCCGCCGCCGAATGCCGGGCGAGCATAGCACCCTGGCGGCGGGTCACCATGCGGCGGGCGGTCCGTCATGGCAGGATGCGGCCCATGAAATTGCTCGCCCTGGTCGCTCTCGGGGTCATGCTCGCAGCCGCAAGCGCAGGCGCCGAAGGCGTGGGCTTTCGCGACATCCATGTCGAGGCCGGGGGCGAGAGGCTGCTCGTGGCGCTCTGGTATCCGGCCGATGCTGCGCCGGGCCAGACCACCGTCGGGCCGTTCACCATGGCCGCGAGCCGGGACGCGCGGCTCGGCGTTGGGCGGCACGGCCTTATCCTGATGTCGCACGGGACCGGCGGCGGCCGCCTCAATCACCGCGGCACGGCGATCCGGCTGGCCGAGGCCGGCTACATCGTGGCGGCGCCGGAGCACGCCGGCGACAGTTGGCGCGACGGACGCCACAGCGGCACATCCGCGAACTGGCACCGGCGGCCGCGCCAACTGAGCGCGGTGCTGGACCGGCTACTGGGCGACGACGAATTCGGCCCCCGCATCGATGCGGCGCGCATCGGCGCCGTCGGGCACTCGGCCGGCGGCTACAGCGTGCTTGCCCTGATCGGCGGCCGGGCGGACATGGCGCTGCTCGCCCGGCATTGCACCGAGCGGCGCTCGGAGGACCCGGAGTTCTGCGGCTACGGCCGGCCTGGTGCGCCCGACGACGCGCTCATGCCCGATCTTTCGGACCGCCGGATCGGCGCCGTCGCGGCCGTCGCACCCGTCGGCGCGCTCTTCGGCGCAGGCGCCTTTGCCGGCGTCGACGTGCCGGCACAGATCCATCGCCTGGCGGGCGATCGCGTATTGCGTAAACCCTGGCACGCCGAGAACATCGTGCGCTTGATGGGAGATCATGCGCGCCCGGTGGTCCATCCGATGGCCCACCACTTCGCGTTCATTTCGCCGTTCCCGCCCGCTCTGGTCGGGAGCGTCGGCCCGCCGGCGCACGATCCCGCCGGCTTCGACCGGCGCGCCTTCCTCGCCGGGATCGACGCGCAGATCGTGCGCTTCTTCGACGGCGCCCTGCCTGCGCCGTGAGCGCCGCCCCTCGGCCGCCTCAGGCGTCCGTGACGTAGCCGTACTCCCGGCTCGCCTCTTCGGGCGTGATGTACCCCTCCGCCAGGTCCTCCTCGACCGCCTGTCGCGTGCGCTCCCGGGGATCGCCGTAGCCACCGCCGCCCGGCACGATCAGCCGCACCCGGTCGCCGGGGCGGAGGCGGATGTTGGCGTACTTGGACGACGACGCCTTGCCGTGGGTCTCGGTGACCGGGCGCCAGTCGTCCGCGCCCTCGGGCCGGACCAGGGTCGCGCCGACCGCACCCTCCTTGCCGCCGAAGAGCCCCCAGGTCTTGATCCGGTGCCGGTCGGTGCACTGGCTCGCGGTGATCTCGGCGGAAAGCGTGCGGAGCGTCTTGCGATAGCCGAGCCCGCCGCGGTGGCGGCCCGGGCCGCCGGAGTTCGGCGTCATCGCGAAGTCCTCGACATGGAAGGGGAAGCGCGTCTCGAACACCTCGACCGGGTTGAACCGGCAATTCCCGTTGATCGCGATCACGCAGTCGTTGCCGTCGGCGTAGTCGCGCCCGCCCCAGCCGCCGGAGATCAGGTCGTAGCAGGCGAAATACTCGTCGTAGTCGGGATGGTGGCCGCCGAAAACGAAGTTGCCGCCGGTGCCGCTCTCCGCCGCCATCGCGCGTTCGGGCACGCCTTGGGCCAGCGCGCCGATCACGATCAGCGCGAGCCGGGGATGGGTCTCGGTGTTGCCCGCCACCTCGGGCGCCGGGTAGTCGACGTTGGCGACCGTGCCGGGCCGCGCCACGATCTTGATCGGGCGGAAGCAGCCCGAGTTCTTGGGGATCGACGGGTCGGTCATGTGGAAGAGAGCGTTGTATGTCGCCGACCAGGTGACGCCCAGCGTCGCGTTGATCGGCCCCTTGGCCTGGTCGTCGGTGCCCGAGAAGTCGGCGATCAGCTCATCGCCCTGGACGAAGACATCGACCCGCAGCTGATAGGGCTTGTCCTCGATGCCGTCGTTCTCGACGGTGTCCTCGAAGTGGTAGCGGCCGTCGGGGAACTGCGCGATCTCGGCCCGCATGCGGCGCTCGGAGTAGTCCATGAGGTCGCTGCAGGTGTCCTCCCATACGGCGCGGCCGTACTTCGCCACCATCTCCTTCAGGCGCGCCTCGCCGAGGTCCAGCGCCCCGATCATGGCGCGCAGGTCGCCGTAGTTGTAGCGGGGCGTGCGCACGTTCGCGAGCATCAGCTTCCACACCGCGTCGACATCCCGCCCGCGCTTCATGATCTTGACCGGCGGCACGCGCACGCCTTCGTGGAAGATTTCCGTCGCCTCCCCGGCGAAGCCGCCGGGGACCATGCCGCCGACCTCGGCGATGTGGCCGATGGCGACCACGAAGGCCAGGAGCTGGCCGTCGGCAAAGACCGGCTTGAACAGCGTGTGCTCGGGCACGTGCAGGCCGCCCCGGTAGGGGTCGTTGTGGACGATGACGTCGCCTTCCTCGATCTGGTCGATCGGGATTTCCTCGGCGCAGGTCTTGATGAGGAGGGGCATTCCGCCGATCTGGGCGGGGCAGAACTCGGCGACCGAGACCATCTCGCCGTCGGTGTCGGCGATGGCGCAGGTGAAATCGAGGCCCTCGTTGAAGATCGTCGAGTACGACGTCTTCATCAGGGTGATTCCCATTTCCCGGCAGATCGACACCATCGAGGAATCGATGATGTTCATCGTCACCATGTCCATGCTGCGCCCTCCCCGCGCTGGGCCGTGTGCCGCGCAGACATTACGGGCTCGCCGTCTGCTTGAGAAGCCGCGCGTTGGTGGGCAAGCGCGGCGGTATACTCGCGCCATGAGCCGACTCGCCGCGGTCTTGCTCCTCGTTCTCGCCGCAAACGCGGCGGTTGCCGGAGACGGCCCGGCGATGCCGCCGCCCGCCGGCCTCGAAGTGGAGAGGGAGGCCCGTGTGGTCGAGGTCATCGACGCCGGCACGGTCCTGCTGGATGACGGGGAGACGGTGCGGCTCGCCGGCATCGAGGCGCCAGCGCTCGCCCAAGGCGGCGCGGATGCGCTCGCGGCGCTGGTGCAGGGGCGCCGGGTCGGCCTTGCATCGGGCGGCACCCGGCGGGACCGGTACGGCCGCCTGCGCGCCCACCTCGTGCGAACGGATGACGGCGCCTGGGTTCAGGGCGCGCTGCTTGCGCTCGGGCTCGCAAGGGTCCACAGCCTCGTGGACGACCGGGCCGCGGTTGCCGACATGCTCGCGATCGAGCGCGGCGCGCGCGCGGGCCGGCGCGGCATCTGGTCGCAGCCCCGCTACCGCGTGCGGGCCGCGGGCGAGGCCGGCGCCCGGCTCCGCGGCTTCCAACTCGTCGAAGGGCGAGTGAAGGCGGCGGCCGTGGTGCGCGGCCGCGGCTACCTCAACTTCGGCGCTGACTGGCGTACGGACTTCACCGTCTCCTTCGGGCCACGCGACCGCCGGCTCTTCGAGGCCGAAGGCATTGCCGTCGAGGACTACGAGGGGCGCCTGGTGCGCGTGCGCGGCTGGGTCCAGTCCTTCAACGGCCCCATGATCGAGGCTACCCATCCCGAGCAGATCGAGGTCCTCGAATGACGGGGCTCCGCCGGGCGTCAGCCGCGCCGGCGGTCCTGGCGCTGGGTCTCGCGCTCGGCGCAGCCGCGCCGCTCGCGCTCGGCGGATGCAGCGTCAATCCCGCGACCGGCGAAGATCAGTTCACCGCCCTGATGTCGCCGGAGGAGGAGCGGCGTATCGGCGCGCGGGAGCATCCCAGGCTGGTGCAGGTGCTGGGGGGTCTCTACGACGATGCGGCGTTGCAGCGCTACGTCGCGGACCTGGGCAGGCGCCTTCAGCAGACCTCCGAGCAGCCCGAGCCCCCCTTCACCTTCGTCGTCCTCGACAGCCCGGAGGCCAACGCCTTCGCCCTCCCTGGCGGCTATATCCATGTCACGCGCGGCCTGATGGCGCTCGCCAACGACGAGGCGGAGCTTGCCGGCGTGATCGCCCACGAGATCGGCCACGTGACGGCGCGCCACAGCGCCGAGCGCTACAGCCACGGCGTCGTCGCGGGCCTCGGCGCAGCGCTGCTCGGTGCGGTCATCGACAGCGAGTCCGTCTCGGACTTCGCGGAGCGCGCGGCCGGCGCCTACGTGAAGGGGTATTCGCGCGCGCAGGAGCTGGAGGCGGACATGCTGGGCGTGCGCTACCTGAGCCGCAGCGGCTTCGACGCGACGGCGATGTCGAGCCTTCTCGAGACGATGGGCGCCGTGACCGCGCTCGACCGGCCGATGGCAGGCGCGCGGGGCGAGCAGGCGCAGGCCGGCCTCTTCGCGAGCCATCCGCGCACCGCCGACCGCGTGAGGAAGGCCGCCGAGGCCGCGCGCGCCCAATTCGGCGGCGAGCGCGGGCGCGACACCTACCTCAGGCGGATCGACGGCATGATCTACGGCGATTCGCCGGAGGACGGGTTCGTCCGCGGCCGGGCCTTCGCCCACCCGCGCTTGCGGATCGCCTTTACCGCCCCGCCGGGCTTCCGCCTCCGCAACGGCCCGCTCGCGGTGGTGGGCACGCACCCGACGGGCGCCCTGCTGCGCTTCGACGAGGCCAGGCTGAAGGACCCCGCGATGGGCACCCTGCACTATCTGCAGGGAGTCTGGGCCTCAAGAGTGCCGCTCGACAGGATCGAGCGGCTGGCCATCGACGGCCTCGATGCCGTGGCGGCGCGCACCCGTCTCCGCACCAGCGCGGGCGTGCGCGACATCCGGCTCGTCGCCATCCGCGCCGCGCCCGAGCGCGTCTACCGCTTCTTCTTCGTGACGCCGCCGGAGCGGACGAGGGCGTTCGTGGCGCCCTTCCGCCAGATGATGGGGAGCTTCAGGCGGCTCAGTCAGCGGCAGGCCGCCAATCTCCGCCCGCTCAGGCTTCGTGTCGTCGAGGTCGCCCCGGCCGATACGGTGGAATCGCTCGCGGCCCGCATGCCCTTCAACGACTTTCGCGCCGAGCGGTTCCGCGTGCTCAACGGCCTGCGCCCGGGCGAGCGGCTTCGCCCCGGTCAGCTCGTGAAGATCGTCACCGAATAGGGCCGCCCGGCCTCCGCCTCTACTCAGCCGCCGCCTGCCAGCCGATCTCGGCGCGGAGCCGGGGCATCAGCTCCGTCGCGGTGAGCTCCATGTGGCGCCGCCAGAGGTCCTTGTGCACCCAGTCGTGGTGCGAGACGATCAGGGTTTCGAACGGCCCGGTCCGGTCGCGGAACTCGGCGATCTTCCTCGCGACCGTCCTGGGGCTGCCGGCGGTCACGATGGTGTCGATGCAGTACTCGGGCGTCACCTCGTCGTCCGGCATGTCGGGGTCCGACTTCAGCATGTGGACGAAGCCGCCGTGACTGGTGACGCCGATGATGTACTCGAAGTACCAGCGGAAGGCGTTGTCCTCGCGCCGAAGGTACTGGCGTGCCTCCTCGTCCGTCTCGGTGACGAGGAGGGTGCGGCCGGCCTTCCACTTGGACGGGTCCGGCTGCTTCCCGAGCTTCCCGCATTCGTCGAGATAGTCGCGCCAGTGGCCCTTGAGCACCGCGTCGGGCACGAAGTTGGCGGAGATGCACATCCAGTCCCGCCGGGCGGCGAGGCGAATACTGCCGGAGCCCCGGCTCATGGCCGGGATCATCACCGGCGGATGCGGCTGCTGGTAGGGCTTGCCCATGCCGCCCACGCCGATGCCGGGCAGCACGTTGTCCCTGATCACGAAGTCCCAGTACTTGCCGTGGAACTCGTAGGGCGGATCGGACGCCCAGATGCCGTGGATCATGTCGATGGATTCGACCAGCATCTCCATGCGATCGAGTTCGGTGATCTTGAACATCTCGAAGTCGGGCGGGGTGGCGCCCGGCCCGATCCCCATGAGGAAGCGGCCCTCCGACATGTGGTCGAACTGGGCGGCCTGGCCTGCGACGATGGCCGGGTGCTGATAGGGCAGGCAGAGGACGCCGGAGCCGAACTTGATGCGCTCGGTCTGGGGCACCAGGGCTGCGAAGAGCATGAGCGGCGACTGGATGGGCTCGGAGGGAAGCGCGAAGTGCTCGCCGAGCCAGACCTCGTCGAAGCCGACCGCGTCGGCGCACTTGATGATCTCGAAGTCTTCCTTCAGCAGCGTGTGGTAGCCTCGCCGGAAGTCCTGGATCGGGTGCATGAACATTCCGAGCTTCATGGTGCGCCTCCCTGGCGGCGTTCGCCTGTCGTGGCCCGCATTATGGTGAGGCGTTAGACCTGCGTCCAATCGGCGGGCGGCGGACGGGCACTCTCGCTACCACAACCGATTGACGCCGTAGCGGTCGAACTGCGCGTCGGCCGAGACGATTGCCAAATCGTGCCTCAGGGCTTGAGCGACGAGTAGCCGGTCAAACGGGTCACCATGTAGACCAGGCAATCGTCCAGACCGCTCGGCGTCGGCGACACTGATCGACAACGCTTCGAAGCCTTCGTCGGCGATGCAATCCGCAATGTCTGTCGCGATGGATTCGGCCTCTGGCAGCTTGCCGAGCCGGTGTTTTGTGGCGATTTCCCACGCCGAGGCCGCGCTAATGACGATCTCGTTCGTCTGGTTGTCAATGGCCCGATACGCCGCCGTGGACAGGCGCCTGCTGTCCGAGACCCACCACAGAAACGCATGAGTGTCCAACAGAACCCGCACCGACTATCCGCCTTCCCAGAGCTTGAGCTCCTCTTCCGGCAGCGGATCAAAGAATTCGTCGGTAATCACTATTTTGCCCTTCAGGCGGTCCGGGCGCCGCTTCTTTCGGGGCTTGCAGGCGACTAGACGCGCCACTGGCTCGCCGCGACGGGCGATCACGACTTCCTCGCCGGCCTCGGCTTGCGCGAGCAGGCGGGAAAGCTGGGTCTTGGCCTCATGGACATTAACGACGGTCATGATTCACCGCCTCGGCTGCGTACTCACCTAGCTAACAATATAGCTAAGTAATTGGCGGGGACAAGCCCGGGTTGGGCGTCAGCAACCATCGTCGACGAGCTTGGGCAGGATTACCGTCTCGGCACGGTCCACGTCCTCGGGGAAATCGATCTCGATCCAGGGCAGGCCGGTCACGTCCTCGAAGCCGAAGGGCGGGCTGGCGGCGCGGAGGACAGCGGCGACGGCGTCCTCCATGGGGCGCTCGCTGCCGCCCTCCTCGATCATGCGCCCGGCCGTCTCGACCAGCGCGTTCGCCGTCCCCTTGTCGAGACGGAAGAAGCCGACCGATTCACCATGAGCCTCCACCGCGGGGGCGATGGTCTTGCCGAAATCGACGGGCACGCCGTCCCTGACGCCGACCTTGACCGGCTCGTCGCCCGGCTCGTACGCGCCGTCCACCAGCAGGCAATCGGCGTGGTGCGTCTCGACCAGGGGTTCGAGCACGCGGCGGTCGTAGAGCACGTCGCCGTCCATGAGCAGCACCGGGCCGCCCGCCGCGAGCGCGTCCCGCACGCACCAGAGCGTGAGAATGCTGCCCCGCTCGTAGTCGGGGTTGTAGATGGTGGAGACGTCCGTCTGCCCGAGCGACGCCAGCGCGCGCTCGATGGCAAGCGCCTGATGGCCGATGCCGATCGTCACGTCGCCCACGCCGAGGGCGGCGAGAGCGGCGAGGTGGCGCTCCAGCAGCGTGCGGCCACCGAAGCGCAGCAGCACCTTGGGTTCCCCGGCTCCCAGGCGCCGGCCGACGCCGGCGGCAAGGATGACGGCACGCATGGCGAAATGTCCGGCGTTGTCTCAGGCCCGTTTCGGGCTATATGACGGCCCATGGTCGAACGCAAGAAGGCGCCGGGAGAAGGCGGCGGCGAGGAGAAGGCGGGGCCCGAGGCGGCGAAGCCGCGCAAGGCGTGGGACCAGCGGCTCGCCGGCTGGATGGTGCGGCCGCTGGTGCACACGCCGGTCACACCGAACCACATCACCGCGGTCAGGCTTCTGCTCGGGCTCGCGGCCTGCGGCCTCTTCGCCACCGGCACGCGGCCGGAGATCCTTTACGCCGCGGGGATCTTCATGCTCTCCAACTTCGTCGATCACATGGATGGCGAGCTGGCCAGGATGTCCGGCACGTCGAGCCGCTTCGGCTACCATTTCGACAACTACTCCGACGCCGTCATCCACGTGGCGCTCTTCCTCTGCATCGGCATCGGCCTTCAAGGGAGCTGGATCGGCGGGTGGGCGCCCTGGCTCGGCCTGATCGCGGGCGTCTCGGTCTCGACGCTGTTCTTCCTGTTCTGGCGGATCGAGCAGCGTGCCGGCATGCGCCAGGCCCGCCAGCCGATGTTCAAGGGCTTCCACCTGGAGGACACGATGTACTTCATCGGGCCGATCACCTGGGGCGGCGGCCTGATCGTGCTGCTGCTCGCGGGCGTGGGGCTCGCGCCGCTCTACGCGATCTGGCTCACCTGGCGGGAGCGGCGGCTCCTCTTCGGCAAGCTCCCGGAGGCCCAGACATGACCACGCTCGTCACCGGCGCGACCGGCTTCCTCGGCTCCGCCGTCGCCCGCGCGCTGCTCGACGCCGGCCACGCGGTGCGCGTGTTGACGCGACCCGGCGCCGATGCGCGCAACATCGATGGCCTCGACGTGGAGCGCGCGACCGGCGACCTCACCGACCGCCCTTCGCTGGAACGCGCGGCGCAGGGCTGCGATACGCTCTTTCACGTGGCGGCCGACTACCGCCTCTGGATTCCCGATCCGCCGGCGATCTACCGCACCAACGTGGAGGGCTCCCGCGACCTGCTGCGCGCGGCGGCGGCGGCAGGCGCCACGCGCGTCGTCTACACGTCGAGCGTCGCCACCCTCGGCCTCAACGCCGACGGCACGCCTGCCGACGAGGAGACGCCCGTCACCGAGGCCGCCATGATCGGCCACTACAAGCGCTCGAAGTTCCTGGCGGAGGAAGCCGTGCGCGCGCTGGTGCGCGACGAAGGCGTGCCGGCGGTCATCGTCAACCCGTCCGCGCCCATCGGCCCGCGCGACATCAAGCCGACGCCGACAGGGCGGATCATCGTGGACTTCGCGACGGGGCGGATGCCGGCATACGTCGATACTGGGCTCAACGTGGTCCACGTCGACGACTGCGCCGCCGGCCACCTGCAGGCGCTGGAGCGGGGCGCCATCGGCGAGCGCTACATCCTGGGCGGCGAGGACATGACGCTCCGCGAGATCCTGGAGTGCCTGGCGGGAATCACGCGGCGGCCGGCGCCGCGCATCCGGCTCAACCACCGCCTGCTCGCGCCGGTGGCGGCGGCCGGCGAGGCCTGGGCGCGGCTTGCGGGCGGCGAGCCCCGGCTCACGCGCGACAGCCTGCGCATGGCGCGCAAGATGATGTTCTTCTCGTCCGCCAAGGCCCGGCGCGAACTCGGCTACACGGCCCGGCCCGCAAGCGAGGCCCTGGCCGATGCCCTGAGCTGGTTCAAGGCCAACGGCTACGTGTGAGCGCCCGGCCACCATGCGGGCCGTGACAGCGACGAGAAATCCGGGCTAGAACGTGCGCCGTCGCCCCCGGAGCGGCATGCCTGGTTAAACCTCCGAACGGACGGGTGAGGGGAATGGAATACGGCTTCAACGTACCCAACGGCGGGCCGCTGGCCATGCCGGAGCACATCGGGACCATCGCCCGGCACGGCGAGAAGCTGGGCTACCGCATTCTCGCGATCCCGGACCACATCGTGGTGCCGACGGGTATCGATTCGACCTACCCCTATTCGCCCGACGGCTCGCTCAACTTCCCCACCCTGCTCGCCGGCGAGTGCCTGGAGCCGATCGCGCTCATGGCCTACCTCGCCGGCATCACGCAGGAGATGCGGCTGCTCACCTCGGTGATGGTGGTGCCCTACCGCCAGCCGGTGCTGACCGCGAAGCTGCTGTCGACCATCGACCTGCTCTCGGGCGGACGCGTGATCGTGGGCGTCGGCGCCGGCTGGATGGCCGAGGAGTTCCCGCCCGTCGGCGCGCCGCCGTTCGACGCCCGCGGCCGGGCGACGGACGAGTATCTGCGCATCTACAAGGAGCTGTGGACGGCCGATGCGCCCCGCTACGAGGGCGAGTTCACCTCCTTCGACAACATCCTGTTCCACCCGAAGCCGGTGCAGAAGCCGCACCCGCCGATCTGGGTGGGCGGCGAGAGCAGGCCGGCCAGGCGGCGCACCGCGCGCTACGGCGATGCCTGGTTCCCGATCGGCTGCAACCCGCGCTTTCCGCTGGACACCATCGGCCGCTTCTCCGCCTCCCTCGACGACCTCCGCGCCCTGGCCGAGGCGGAAGGCCGCGACCCGGTGGAGATCGACCTCGCCTTCTGGGCCGTCTGGTACGGCGCGAACCGGGAGCCGGTGATGACCGATACCGGCGAGCGGATGCTGCTCTCCGGCTCGGCCGACGACATCGCGAGCGACATCCAGGCGCTGCGCGCGCTCGGCTGCCGCCACCTGCTGCTGCAGTTCCTGCGCGAGACCATCGAAGAGACGCTCGACGCCATCACCGAGTTCGCCGAGGAGGTGCGCCCCAGGGCCGATGGGTGAGTGGGGCGCTTGACCTTGGCCCCGCGCGGTCTTAGCTAAACACCGGCTCTGCTTACGCCGACAGCGATGGCCATACGCCCGATCATCACCGCGCCCGACAAGCGGCTGAAGGCGCAATCCGCGCCCGTCGACGCCGTGGACGACGCGGTGCGCGCGCTCCTCGACGACATGCTGGAGACGATGTACGCCTCCGACGGCATCGGGCTTGCCGCCATCCAGGTCGGCGTGCCGCAGCGCTGCATCGTGACCGACGTTCACCTGGCCGACGAGCCGCCGGCGCCGCTCAAGCTGGTCAACCCCGAGATCGTCTGGCGCTCGGACGAGCGCGTGAGCCGCGAGGAAGGCTGCCTCTCTTTCCCCGAGCACTATGCGGAGGTCGAGCGGCCGGCGTCGGTGACGGTGGCGTATCAGGACGAGACCGGCGCGGCGCAGGAGCTCACGGCGGTCGGCACGCTCGCCGTCTGCCTCCAGCACGAGATCGACCACCTGGAGGGCGTGCTCTTCGTGGACTACCTGTCTCTGGTCAAGCGCAGCATCATCCTGCGCAAGCTGACCAAGGCGCGCCGCGCCGCCGCCGGCTGACCCGCCTTTCCCGCGCAGGACGTCATGAAGCGGGTCAGGCTGGTGTTCATGGGAACGCCGGCTTTTGCGCTCCCGGCGCTCGACGCGCTCGTTGCCGGCGGCCACTCCGTCGCCGCCGTCTACACCCAGCCGCCGCGGGCCGCGGCGCGCGGCAGGAAGGTACGGGCGACACCGGTAGCCGTGCGTGCCGAGACCGCCGGGATCGAGGTGAGAACCCCGCCCAGCCTCAGACCGGCGGACGTGCAGGCGGCGTTCGCGGCGCTTGACGCGGACCTCGCGGTGACGGTCGCCTACGGCCTGATCCTGCCGCCTGCCGTGCTGACTGCACCGAGGCTCGGCTGCATCAACGCCCACGCCTCGCTGCTGCCGCGCTGGCGGGGCGCGGCGCCGATCCAGCGCGCGATCATGGCGGGCGATGCGGAGACCGGCGTCAGCATCATGCGGATGGACGAGGGTCTCGACACCGGCCCGATCCTGGCGGCGGAGGCAGTGCCCATCGGGCCGGAGGCCACCGGCGGCGCGCTGCACGACACGCTCGCGGCACTCTCCGCCCGGCTGATTGTGGACGCGGTCGCCGGGCTCGCGGCGGGCACGCTCACCGAGACGTCGCAGCCCGAGGACGGCGCGACCTATGCGGCCAAGCTGGAGAAGCACGAGGCCGCCATCGACTGGCGCGCGCCGGCCGCACGCATCGAGCGCACGGTGCGCGCGCTCAGCCCCGCGCCCGGCGCCTGGTTCACCCACGAGGGCGAGCGCATCAAGGTGCTGGCCGCGGCGGAGGCGGTCGCCTCATCGGATGCGCCGCCCGGGACGGTCATCGACGCGGCGCTCGGCATTGCCTGCGGCGGCGGCTCGGCGCTCCGCCCGCTCCGTCTCCAGCGCGCCGGCAGGGCGCCGATGGCGCGAGACGCGTTCCTCCGGGGCCGGCCGATCGCGGCCGGCACGCGACTGCCATGCCCCGCTACAGGCTGACCCTCGAATACGACGGCACCGGCTTCGTCGGCTGGCAGCACCAGGGCGACGGGCGCTCGGTGCAGGAGGCGCTGGAGCGCGCGGTCGAGCGCTTTTGCGGCGAACAGATCAGGGTCCACGGCGCAGGCCGGACGGATTCCGGCGTCCATGCGCTCGCCCAGTGCTGCCACCTGGACCTCGCCAGGCAGGCCGCACCGGACGTGCTTCGCGATGCGCTTAACGCGCACCTCCGGCCCGCGCCGGTCACGGTCCTCGACGTGGTGGAGGCTGCGCCCACCTTCGATGCGCGGCGCGATGCGACGGCGCGGGTCTATCTCTACCGGATCCTCAATCGCCGGGCGCCGCCCGCGCTCGCGCGAAAGCGCGCCTGGCACCTGCCCCGCCCGCTCGATGCAGCCGCGATGGCCGAAGCCGCGCGCCTGCTGGAAGGCACCCACGACTTCACGACCTTTCGCGCCGCCAAGTGCCAGGCGGCCTCGCCGGTCCGCACCCTGCAAAGCCTCGCCGTCAGCCGCAGGGGCGAGGAGATCGCGATCCGCGCGTGGGCTCGGTCCTTCCTCCACCACCAGGTCCGCGCGATGGTGGGCACGCTGGTGGAAGTCGGCGAAGGCCGGCGGACGCCCGCCGACGTGGGCGCCCTGCTCGCAGCCTGCGAGCGCAGCCTGTGCGGCCCGACGGCGCCGGCCTGGGGGCTCTACCTCGAAGCGGTGATGTATCCGCCGCCGCGCGGCTGACCGGTGCGGCGGCGGATCATCGCGTCGTGCGCTACTTCTTGACCCCGAGCACGTCCCGGGTGCCCTGGATACCGCCGCGGTAGATGCCCTCGACGAACTCGAGGCATTCCGCCTTGGTCTTTCCCCTCTTGGGCACGAAGCGGCTGGTCCACTCGACCGCCGAGCGCCGCGACGTGATCGGCTTCACCTTGATGGTGGAGGTGTAGTCCTGGAAGGGCACCATGTCGTCAGGATCGGCGGTGATCCTGTAGATCTGCGTGCGCGTCGCCTTGTCGTACTTCAGCAGCGTTTCGTCGAGCGTGCCCTTGATTCCCTTGACCTTGAGCGTGCGCACATTGCCCTTCTTGTTGAGCGTGCTGCGCGTGATGGCGTCGGGCATGATCGCCGTCAAATTGTTGAAGGCCCCGATTTCGTCGAAGACACGGTCAGCCGATGCGCTGATCTCCTCGACGACTTTCGCTCGCGTGTACGCCATTTGCCTCCCTCCATTGGTTGTATTCGGCGCGTGCGAATGGTGGACGGAAACATCCGCGAGCGCAAATCGCGACTGGGCGCGGGGGCGGCGCGGACGTCTCCCGATTAACCCCCGCCCCGCTGGAAGGAGATGTCGAGGCGGGCGAGGTGCCGGGCGGGGTCGTCGTAGCCGCAGTAGTGGAACCGCGCGGTTATGACCGGCAGCGAGAGCAGGCCGATGCTGCGCCGGCGCTCGGGCGAGAGGGTGATCTCCAGCGTGCCGCCGCCCTCGCGCACCGTGATGGTGTCGCCCTCCTCCGCGATCTCGGCCTGCGGCAGCGCGCGCCGCAGCGTGCGCCGGAACTCGCGCCGGTCGGTCGCCATCTCCTTCTCGACGGTGAGCGTCTCGGACACGGATTCGGCTCGTGCTGGCGCGTGCGCCGGGGCTCGCGGCCGGTGCAGCGGCTCAGCCGCCGGCCACGGGCGGCCAGATCGCCAGCGTGTCGTTCTCGCTGAGGGCGTGGGAGCTGCGCTCGCTCGGCTCCACGTAGACGCCGTTCACCAGCACGATGGAGCAGTACTGCCGGGGCAGGTTGAACCGGGCGAAGACGTCCTCCGGCGTCGTCCCTTCGGGCAGCTCGATCTCGACCTGGTTTTCCACGGCGTCTGCCGGGAGGTAGTCGCTCAGCAGCGCGTAGAGCTTGACGCTCACCTTCATGGCGTCGTCACGCGTGGGCTCGCCGCCAGCGCCCCGTCACCGCCGCCCTCGCCGCTCAGACCTGGCTGTGGGCGACGTAGGCCTCCATCACGCGGTGCGGGTTCTCCAGCAGCTTCTCCTTCCAGTCGGCGAGCGCCGTCTTGTTCTGGATCAGGCCGCGGATGACGCCGACGTGGTCGGTAAGCCCGAGGCCGAGCGCGCCGACCAGGTACTCGCCGTCGAACTCCAGGCGGAGGTACTTGAACCCGTCCTCGTCCACGGCGACGCCGCTGTCGCCGCCGACGCCGTCCCAGCTTCCGAACGAGCTGGAGACGAGGCCGACGGTGGCGAGCACGTTCATGTTGAGGCTGCCCTTGTAGTCCGCACGACGGCCCAGCATGTTGAGCGCCGCGATGCGGCCGTGCTCGGTCGCGGTCGGCTGGATCGCGTGCACCGAGTATTCGCCGGTGGAGAAATCGAGGCCCTGGGCCACGTCGCCGGCGGCGAACACGCCCTTGGCGCTGGTCTCCAGGTGCTGGTCGACGAGCACGCCGTGGTCGGTCTTGATGCCGCTGCCTTCGAGGAAGCCGACGTTGGGCGCGACGCCGACGGCCATCACGACCAGGTGGGCGTCGAGCCTCTCGCCGCTGTCGAGCACCACGGCCTTGTCACCGGCCGTGCCCTCCTGCGCCTCGATCCCGGTGACCCGCGCGGACGTGAGCACCCGGATGTTCTTGGTCTCGCACCAGCGCTGCAGCATCCCGCCGGCAGTCGCATCCATCATGCGCGAGACCATGCGGTCTTCCATCTCCACCACGGCGAGCGTGCCGCAGCGCTTGGCGAGCGCCTCCATGATGATGCAGCCGATGAAGCCCGCGCCGATCAGCACGACGTTGGCATCGGCATTGAGGAGGGCTGCGATCCTGCGGCAGTCCGCGAGCGTCCAGCAGTTGTACACGCCGGGGAGGTCGAGGCCCGGCACCGGCGGGCTGAGCGGCGTCGCCCCGGTCGACAGCAGCAGGCGGTCGTAGGAGACCTTCTCCCCGCCGGCAAGCGTGAGCGTGCCGTCGGCGGGCGCCACGGACTCGGCCTGGCCCTGCCGGTACTGGATGCCGTGCCCCTCGTAGTGCCCGTCCGTCTTGCGCAGATGGGTCCCGCCTTCCTCGATCATGCCTTCGAGGACGTAGGGAATCGCCATCCGTGAATAGGGCGGCTCCGGCTCGTCGCCGATCAGGACGATGTCGGCGGCCCGGTCTCCCTTGCGCAGGGTTTCGGCAGCGACCACGCCGGCCGGGCCGGCACCCACGATCACATGCTGCATGTTGGCTCCCGCTTGGCTCTCTGCGCCGCTGCCGCGATACGCGCACCTGCGCGGCCCGGCACGGCTCGTTTCATCGCGTTCATACCCGCCCCCCCCGATGCAAGCCGGGGGGCCGGCACCTTAGGTGCGCGCGGCCCCCCGCCGTCACGAGAATGACGAATGATCCGGCGCCGGTCGAAACGCCCAACGGCCGGCCGTCCTCGACCTAGAGCGCGAGCCGCTCCAAGGTCTCGTTGCTGGGCACGCCCTCGTCGGTCCAGCCGCGCACCTCGTAGTATTCCGGCAGCATCTGGTCGAGGCCGTTGGTGAGCCCCTCGGCCGGGCCGGTCTTCGCCGCGTCCTTCAGGAGACGCGCGGGCAGGGTGTCGTCCTTGCCCGTGAAGCCGGCCGCGTTGTTGTATTGCCGCTCCAGGTTCCAGACGCGCTCGCCGACCTCCAGCAGCCGCTCGGCGGTCCACTCGCCCTCGCAGGCCGCGTTGATCTGCGGCGCGATGTCGTCGAGCGACCAGGCGAAGGTGGTGAACACGCAGAGCCCGGACGAATCGACCGCAGAGGTCGCGTCCTGGAAGGCCTTGACCAGACCGGCCTTGCCCTCGGTCACGTGCGGGTCGGTCTTCTCCGGCACGCCCAGGATCTCGGACGAGACCGTGTATGCCCGCAGGTGGCAGGCGCCCCGGTTCGCCGTGGCGTAGGCGAGACCCATGCCCTGGATGCCGCGCGAATCGTAGGCCGGGAACTCCTGGCCCTTGACCGACATCGAGAGCTCGGGCTTGCCGTACTTCTCGCAGAGCAGCTTGGAGCCGAGGCCGATGTCGGCGCCGAAGCCCTCGCCCTTGCCGCAAAGCTCGGCGAGGTCGGTCAGCGCCTTGGCGGAGCCGAACCTGCACTCGATGCCGCCGGTCTGCTCGTCGCCGATGGCGCCTTCCTCGTAGAGCTCCATCGCCGCGCCGACGGTGGCGCCGAAGGAGATCGGGTCGATCCCCTGCTCGTTGCAGATGAAGTTGGCGAAGGTGAGCGCGTCGAGATCGTCCACGCCCGTGGCCGCGCCCAGCGCCCAGGCCGCCTCGTACTCGAGCCCGCCGGAGGCGATCTGGTATTCAGGCCGCTCGGCCACCGTGTAGTGGCTGCGCTCGACCGTGGAGACCCGCCCGCAGGCGATGGTGCAGCCGAAGCAGGCGGCGTTGGTCACCAGGTTCGGCTTGCCGTCGGCGCGCGGCTCGGCCATCGCCTCGGCCGAGATGTTCTTCGCGCCGTCGAACTGCACGTCCCGGTGGTTGTGGGTGGGCAGCGCGCCGACCTCGTTGATGACGTTCATCAGCACCTGGGTGCCGTAGGCCGGCAGGCCCTGGCCGGTGACCGGGTTGTCCGCGAGGGTCTGCTTGCCCTCGGACGTCGCCTGCATGAAGGCGCCGACGTCTTCGACCGCGACACCTTGGGTCCCGCGGATCGCGACCGCCTTGAGGTTCTTGGACCCCATCACCGTGCCGACGCCGGAACGCCCGGCAGCCCGGTGCATGTCGTTCACCACGCAGGCGAACTTCACGCCCTTCTCACCGGCGACGCCGATGGAAGCGACGCGGATCAGCGGGTCCTGATGCTTGGCCTTGATCCCCTCCTCGGTATCCCAGACCGACTTGCCCCAGAACTCGCCGGCATCGATCAGCCGGGCGTTGTCGTTCTCCAAGAGGAGGTAGACCGGATCCGGCGAGCGGCCCTCGAAGATGATCATGTCGTAGCCGGCGTTCTTCATCTCGTTGCCGAAGAAGCCGCCGGAGTTGGAGCACGCGATGGCGCCGGTGAGCGCGCCCTTGGTCACGACCGAATAGCGCCCGGCCGTCGACGCGCAGGTGCCGGTCAACGGGCCGGTGGTCATGATCATCTTGTTATCGGGCGAGAGCGGATCGACCCTCGGGTCGGTCTCCTCCACCAGATACTTGGTCGCGAGCCCGCGCTGGCCCAGGTACTTCTGGGCCCAGTCCATGTTCAGCGGCTCGTTCTTGCAGGTGCCCTCGGTGAGGTTCACCCGCAGCACGTTCCTTGCCCATGCCATGACGAGTCCTCCCTAGGCCTCGGCCTGCGCGCCGGCGTCGGTCTTGGCCGCCCACTGACGCATCCGATCCAGGCCGGTCCAGTTCGCGTCCACGTAGGTGATGGCTGCGGTCGGGCACGCCTTGGCGCACTCGGGATCGCCGCCGCAGAGATCGCACTTGATCACCTTGCCGGTGGACGCGTTGTAGTTCACGGTCCCGAAGGGGCAGGCGATGGTGCACACCTTGCAGCCCACGCAGAGCGAATCGGAGACGATCTTGGCGCCGGTCTCGGCGTCGAGCGTGATCGCATCGACCGGGCAGGCCTGCATGCACCACGCCTCGTCGCACTGGGTGCAGGTGTAGGGGACCATCCGCCCCTGGTCGTGGAAGTTGAACACCTTGATGCGAGACTTCGCGGGGTTGAACACCCCCTCGTTGACATGAGAGCACGCCAGCTCGCACTGCAGGCAGCCGGTACATTTGTCCGGGTCGATATGAAGCGATTTCTGCACGTTCGTAACCCCCTTCGCGCCAGTCAGGCGCTCACTGCAACTCTACACCACATAATGCCCGCCTTGCATCGGGCAATCTGCGCCTTGGTATGACAGGCGGTCATACGACTCATTCCCGAACCGCCTCGTCCGCCATCGCCTCGGCGCCCGCGGCGATGGCCTTCACGATGTTGTGGTAGCCGGTGCAGCGGCAGAAATTGCCTTCCAGATAGGAGCGAATCTCCGCCTCGCTCGGCTTGCCGTTCCGTTTCACCAGGTCGAGCGCGCACATCACCATGCCGGGCGTGCAGAAGCCGCACTGCAGCGCATGGTGCTCCTTGAACGCCGCCTGCATGGGATGGAGTGTGTCGCCGTCGGCCACGCCCTCGATGGTGAGCACGTCGGCACCCTCCGCCTGGACCGCGAGCATCGTGCAGGCCTTCACGCACTGGCCGTCGACGTGCACGTTGCACGCCCCGCACTGGCTGGTGTCGCAGCCGACATGGGTGCCGGTGAGGCCGAGATCGTAGCGCAGAAACTCGACGAGCAGGGTGCGGGTGGAAACCTCGCGCCCCACCTGCTCGCCGTTGACGGTCATGCTGACTTGCGCCCGGGCCACGCGGACTCCCCCCAACCCGTTGCTCACGCTTGGCCGAGAGAATACCCGCGACCGCTACGGCGGACAAAGCGTTTGTGCCGCGCGGCCGCGCGGGTAGGCCGCCACGTCATCGGGCCTACCGATATGCGGTTCTCGACGACCCCCGTCAGGCGGCGACGAACTTGCGGACTGCCACCTCTTCACGGTTCTGCTGAGCGTGCCAGAGGTCGTATTGCATCTGCTGCTGCAGCCAGCTCTCCGGGCTGCCGCCGAAGGCCTGGGACAACCGGATCGCCATCTCGGGAGATATCCCGATACGGCCGTTGAGCAGCATGGAAAGCGTGTTGCGCGACACCGCGAGACCCTTGGCCGCTTCGGTCACCGTCAGTCCGAGGGGTTCGAGGCACTGGCGCCTGATGAAGGCACCGGGATGAGGCGGGTTGTGCACGAGCATCGCGGGAGCCCTTTAGTGGTAGTCGAGATAGTCGACATCGACGGCGTGACCCTCCTCGAAGCGGAAGATCACGCGCCAGTTGGCGCGCACCGTGACTGACCAAAATCCGGCGTAGTTTCCTTTCAGCCGGTGAAGCCTGAAGCCGGGCAGATCCATGTCCTCCGGCGCAGCGGAGGCGTTGAGGCGCACCAGGATGTCCCTCACCGCCTCCCGATGCTCGGCGTGGATACGCCGCTCCTCTCCGCGCTCGGCGAAGCGCCGCAGCGCGCGGCTTCTGAAGCTCCGTATCATGGATGCCTGTAATATGAACTATTACGGTTGTCAACAGGATCGGGTTCGGATGTAGCCTCACCCCCGCCCCGCCGGTATAGGATGCCGGTCGCGCGGGAAACGACGAGCGAGTCACAGGCATGAACATCGCAGCGCTGCTGGCGAAGACGGCACGGACCCTGCCGGAGCGGCCGGCGGTTTCGCTCGGCGAAGGTGTGGCGGCGCGTTACGGCGAACTCCACCGCCGGGCCGGCGCGATCGCAGGCGCCCTCCTGGCCCGGTACGGGCTCGCGCCCGGCGACCGGGTGGCCATCGTCATGGCGAACCGGCCGGACTATCTCGAAGCGCTCTTTGGCATCTGGTACGCGGGGCTCGTTGCGGTGCCCGTCAACGCCAAGCTGCACCCGCGCGAGGTCGCGTACATCCTGGGCAATTCGGGAGCCACGCTCTGCATCACCGACGAGGGCCACGCGGACGGGATCGAGAGCGTGCGCGCCGACGTGCCGGGGCTCGCGCCGCCGCTCGTGGCCGGCAGCGCGGCGTGGCGTGCCCTGCTCGGCCACGATGCGCGAGGCCCCGCCGCGGTGGACGCCGGCGCCCCCGCCTGGCTCTTCTACACCAGCGGCACCACCGGGCGGCCCAAGGGCGCCACCATCACGCACCACAACCTGCTGGTGATGACGCTGAGCTACTTCGCCGACCTCAACCAGATCGCGCCGGCCGACAGCGTGCTCCACGCCGCCCCGCTCTCGCACGGCTCGGGCCTCTACGCGCTGCCCTTCATCGCCAAGGGCGCCAACAACGTGATCCCCGAGAGCGGCGGCTTCGAGCCGGTGGAGGTGCTGAGCCTGATCGAGCGCCACCCGGGGCTCAGCATGTTCGCGGCGCCCACAATGGTGGTGCGCCTGCTGGACAGTCCGGCCCTCGGCGGTGCCGATACCTCCAACCTCGACCTCATCATCTATGGCGGCGGGCCGATGTACGTCGCCGACGTGGAGCGCGCGCTCGCCGCCTTCGGCCCCAAGCTCGCCCAGATCTACGGCCAGGGCGAGGCGCCGATGACCATTACAGCGCTGTCGCGCGACTACCACGCCGACAGCACGCAGCCCCGCTTTCGCGAGCGCCTGGGCTCGGCCGGGGTCGCGCGCACCGACGTCGAGGTGCGGGTCGTGGACGAGGACGACCGCCCGCTGCCGGCGGGCGAGAGCGGCGAGATCGTCGCACGCGGCGACGTGGTCATGCCCGGCTACTGGGAGAACCCGGAGGCCACGGCGAGCGCACTGAAGGGTGGCTGGCTGCACACCGGCGATGTCGGCCGCTTCGACGAGGACGGCTTCCTCACCCTGCTCGACCGCGCCAAGGACATGATCATCTCGGGCGGGACCAACATCTATCCGCGCGAGATCGAGGAGGTCCTGTTGCGGGACGAGGCGGTGCGGGAGGCGGCGGTCGTCGGCCGCGCCCATGCCGAATGGGGCGAGGAGGTGGTGGCCTTCGTCGTGCCCCACGACGGCCGGAGCGTCACCCGAGAGCGGCTCGACCGGCTCTGCCTGGAAAGCATCGCCCGCTTCAAACGCCCGCGCGACTACCGCATCGTGGGCGGCCTGCCCAAGAACAACTACGGCAAGGTGCTGAAGCGCACGCTCCGCGAGGAGCTGGAGGCGGAGGCATAGGCGCCTTCTCCCCGCTCAGGAGGGTGCGTAGGGGTTCTTGCCTGCGCGCAGCATGAGCCTGATCGGCACGCCGGCGAGGCCGAACTCTGCGCCGATGCCGTTCACCAGATAGCGGCGGTAGCTCTCGGGCAGGGCCGAGGGCTTGCTGGCGAAGAGGGCGAAGGTGGGCGGCCTGGCCTTGACCTGGGTGATGTAGCGGAGCTTGAGCCGCCGCCCGGCCGCGAGCGGCGGCGGGTGACGGTCGACCGCTCCTTCCAGCCAGCGGTTGAGCGCCGCGGTGGGCACGCGGCGGTTCCAGGTGTCGAAGGCAGCGAGCACCGCCGGCATGATCCTCTCGGCGCCGGCCCCGGTGAGCGCCGAGCAGGTCACCAGCGGGACCCCCTTCACCTGGGCAAGTGCCACCTCCAGCCGGTCTTCCACGGCGGCGCGGGCGGCGGCGCGGTCCCGCACCAGGTCCCACTTGTTGAGCAGGATGACCAGCGCCCGGCCTTCCTCCGCCACGCGGGCGGCGATGGTCATGTCCTGGCGGCCGGCGGGATCGGTAGCGTCGAACACGGCAAGGACCACCGCCGCCTGGCCGAGGGCGCGCTCGGCATCCCGCGACGAGAGCCTGTCGAGCGTCGCCACGGTCCTGGCCCGGCGGCGCAGGCCGGCCGTGTCCACCAGCTCGACCGACCGGCCCTCGTAGGACCAGCGCACCGCGATGGAATCCCGCGTCAATCCCGGCTCCGCGCCGGTGATGACGCGCGCCTCGCCGACCAGCCGGTTGAGCAGCGTCGACTTGCCGACGTTGGGGCGGCCCACGATGGCGAGCCGGAGCACGTCGTCGGCGCCGGGCGTTGCGGCCGCGCCGGGCGCCGCGTCGGAATCGAAGGGGCTGAGCGCGTCGTAGAGGTCCGCGAGGCCCTCGCCGTGCTCGGCCGAGATCGGGATGGGCTGCCCAAGCCCGAGCGCATAGCTCTCCGCAATCCCGCCCTCTGCGGCGGCGCCCTCGCACTTGTTGACGGCGAGGACGATGGGGACCTGCAGCCGCCTGAGCTGGTTGGCAAAGAACTCGTCGGCCGGCGTCACCCCGGCGCGGCCGTCGATCACGAGGAGCGCCGCGTCCGCCTCGGCCAGCGCGCGCTCCGTCTGCGCCATCATGCGCCCGGCAAGGGTCTCGGGCGCCGCTTCCTCGAGGCCCGCCGTGTCGATGGCGCGGAACCGCAGCGGGCCGATCCTGGCCCAGCCCTCGCGCCGGTCCCGCGTGACCCCGGGGGTGGGCGCGACGAGCGCCGCGCGCCGGCCGACCAGACGGTTGAAGAGCGTCGACTTGCCGACGTTGGGGCGGCCCACGATGGCGACGGTGAAGGCCACGGGCGGAGGTTAGCGGAGCGCGATGAGATCCGCGTCGTCGGTCAGGATGTAGAGGGTCCGATCGGCGACCACGGGCATCAGGCGGACCGCCCCTCCCGCGTTGTACGCCCCGAGATAGCGGCCGTCATAGGGCGAGATCGAGAGCACGCTGCCGTCCGAGCCCGCGACGATCAGGCGATCGCCCACCAGGGTCGGGCCGGTCCAGAATATCGGCTCCTCCCGGTCCTCCGGGTCCTCGAAGCGCGGCAGCGACCGCACCCAGATGATGGCGCCGCGCTCCCGGCTCATGCAGACCAGCTCGCCATCCGCGGTCATCACGAAGACGAAGTCGCCGGCGACCCAGGGCCTGTCGAGACCGGCGACGTCGCGCTCCCAGACCCGACGGCCGCTCCGCGCATCGATGGCGACCATGCGCCCGCCGTGGCCGATGGCGAAGACGGTCCCGCGGTCGGAGACGGGGTGCCCGTCGATATCGTTGAAGGTCGCGATGGCGCCGATGCGCGCGCCCTGCACGCCCAGAACATCGGTCCAGACGGTGCGTCCGTTCTCGACCCGGTGCGCCGTCAGCTCGCCCGACGAGAAGGGTGCGACGACGATGCCGCCATCCACCGCCACGCTCCCCCCGCCGAGGAAACCGGCGCTCTCCTCGATCGCTGCATGGTTCCACTGCGGGGTGCCGCTCCGGGCATCCAGGGCCCAGAGCCGGTTGTTGTGGCTGACGGCGAAGACCCGGCCGCCGGAGACCACGGGTGCGGCACGAATGGGCACGCCGATCGGCTGGCGCCACTGCAGGGCGCCGGTCTCGGCGTCGAGCGCCAGCGCGTGGCCCAAGCCGGTGGTCGCGAACAGCCACCCGCCCGCCACTGCGAGGCCGCCGCCGAAGGCGCCCTCGTCGTCATCCTCCGGCAGCGTGTCGGCGGTCCACAACCTGGCGCCGGTGGAGGCGTCGAAGGCCGAAATCAGACTCCGCGAGTCCATGGTGAAGACCCGCCCGCCCGCGACCACGGGCGCCGACAGGACGGGCTCCTCGTCGCCGGTGCCGCGGCCGATGCGGACGCGCCATGCCATTGAAAGCTCGTCCGCCGCGGCGAGGTGGTGCATGGCATGGTGGGGATAGCCGCCGGGCTGGGGCCAGTCCTCGTTCACGTAGGGCGGCGGCAGGCGCACGGTGAGCAGATCGCTGCCGGGGTCCGGCTGGAGCTGCCGGTCGAGGGAGATCACCGAGAGCCGCTCACCGGTGAGGCGTTCCTCGTCCGCATCGCCGAAGAGGTCCGACACCGTTTCGCAGCCGCCGAGGCCAAGGAGAAGGCTGAGGCCGAGCAGAGCGGAGACCCGCGCGATCCCTCCCGGCACGATGCACCTCATTCCGCCGCCTCTTGGGACGAGCCGGCCGCGTCGTCGTCCTCCCACTGGGCGGACGCGCCGCCGCCGGCCAGCGCCGTCTCCAGATCGCCGCCGAGGCTCACCAGCAGCTCCGCCGCCCGCTGGCGCTGGCCGAGCGGCGCGGCCGGATCGCCGACCAGCTCCGCGAAGAGCGCCCGCGACGCCTCCACGTTGCCGGCGCGCATCTCGGCGATGGCGGAAATCTCGGCCGCGAGCGGCCGCCACGGCGAGTTGCCCGCGAGCAGGGGCGCGAGCCGCTGATTGACCTCCGAGACGGACGCGCGGTCGACCGAGCGCTGCGCCGCGAGCAGGGCGCCCAGATCGCGGTAGAGCGGGTCGATGCGGCTGTCCCCCGCCAGAAGATCGTAAACCTGAATGGCGCCGGTGATGTCGCCGCGCCTCGCGCGCGCATCGGCCTCGCCGAGCCGGGCGAGCGCCGCGTAGCCGGTCTCCGCATCGGCCGCGAGCATGGCGAGCCGGTTCGCCGCCTCGGCGCCGCGGCCGGCCTGGATCTCCGCCATCGCGGCCGCGAACTGCTGGCCCTCGGCCTTGCGCGCGCTCTCCTGGGCGTCGGCGAGCATCACGTAGGCGACCGCAGCGCCGAGAGCCGCCACGCCCACGCCCAGCAGCCAGTAGCGCCAGCGCCGCCAGAGCTTGAGATAGCGTTCATGCCGAAGGTCCTCGTCGACCTCTCGGAAGATATCCGCCACGCCCGCGCCTCCGTCAACGCCGCTGCCCAGCCGTCCCGCGCGACGCGGGAATGCGGCTCAGGCGGCCTCGCGCCACTTGATCGAACATCCCATGGAGGGCAACTGCTCCTCCGGCCCCTGCCCGCGCTCGGCGACCTGGATCATGGCTTCGAGAAGCTCGCGGCGTGCGTCCGGCACCGGCTCCATGCGCGAGGCGTCGAGCCGGCCCCGGTACTGCAGGCCGAGGCCGGCGTCGAAGCCGTAGAAGTCCGGCGTGCACACGGTGTCGTAGGCCCGCGCGATCTCCTGGGTGCGGTCGATCAGGTAGGGGAAGCCGAAGCCGTGCTCGGCCGCGAACAGCTTCATGTTGTCGAAGGAATCGGCGGGATAGGCCTCGGTGTCGTTCGGCATGATGGCAACCGCGCCGATGCCGTGACCCTTGAGCGCGTTCACGTCCTGCACGATCCGATCGATGATCGCCTTCACGAACGGGCAATGGTTGCAGAGGAACATCACCAGCGTGCCGCGCTCGCCGGCGCAGTCGGCGAGGGTGTAGAATCGGCCGTCGGTGCCTTCCAGCCGAAAGTCGACGGCCTTCCGGCCGAAGTCGCAGACGGGTGTGGTCATTGCCGGCATGGGCGCAGCCTCCCTGTCGCGGGGGTCCACCGCGTGGTCGAGAACCAGGAACTATGGTGTAGAATCACAAACATCGCGCGAAAACGCAACGCAGCGGTCGAGGCGAACAGGATAACGTCCGGCGCGCCCGATGCCATCGGTTATGTCGGGGCACGCAGCGGGTCGGCCGGCGTCACGGCGGAGCAGTGGCCATGAGCGAGCGCATTCGAGGATACCGAGCCTTCTGGCCCTACTATGTTTCCGAGCACAGCCGCGCGTGGACGCGCCGGATGCACTTCATCGGCACGACGGGTGCCGTTGCCCTGGTCGTGGTGGCCGGTGTCGCGGGCGAGCCGCTGCTGCTGATTGCGGCGCTGGTCTGCGGCTACTTCTTCGCCTGGCTCAGCCACCTGCTGATCGAGCGCAACCGGCCGGCGACCTTCACCTACCCGCTGTTCAGCCTGGCCGGCGACTTCCACATGTGGGCGCTGATGTGGCAGGGGCGGATGGAGGCGGAGATCGAGCGGCTGGCCGCCCTGGGCAAGCGGGAGCAGACGGCGCCGTAGCTTGACGCCGTCAGCGACGCGCCGACGGGAGAGAGGCGCGGATCAGGCTGCGTCCGAGCGCGGCCTCACGGCCACGTAGGCCTTGCTGTAGTGCTCCGGGCAGTAGGGCTTGCCGAGCAGCGCGTGCTCGCCGCAGAAATGGAAGCCGGGCTCGTCGGGGTGGCCGATGGGCCACTTGCACTTGGCGTTGCCGACGGCAAGCGGCGGCTGCGGCTGCGGCGCTCTCGGCTTGACCCGAACCACGACCCCGTTCGTCTCCTTCACGGCTTGCCGCCCGTTCGACTGCCTCGCCGTGCGCGGCACGCCCGGCGTGCTCGTGCCGCGCCTGATCGGCGACGGACGCGGCGGCAACTGAAGCCTGTGCGCCTTGCCGACGACGGCGTTCTTCGACATGCCGACCGCGCGGCCGATCTCTGCGGTCGTGAGACCCTCGTTCCACAGCCGGGTTACGGTTTCGATCCTCTCCGGTGTCCAGGCTGTCATGACCGATCCTCCGTCCGGTGTCGGGCAGACACCGCTGCAAAATGTGGGAGTGTTTCGCCCTAAAGACCCAATATACAGTATTAGCCACTAAATGCAACGCCGAACCAGCCGGCAATACACGCCGGAGACGACTTGCGGACCCGGCGCATGGACGCCGCAAACCTGCCGCCGCAAACCTTGCGCGCGCGCCGTTTCTTGGGCTAACTCTCGGGTTTGGAGACCAAAAACAAGAAGGGTGGACCCGCGGTTGGGAGGGACGCGATGAGATGGTCGGCGACTCACGGCCCTGCGCTGCGCGCACGGCCGGAGCGGAGCCTCGTGCCGAACGCCGGCTGACACGAGGGTCGCTGTGAGCCTGTTCCGCCGCCGCGAGAAGCTGAGCCGACTGGCTCGCCTGACGCGGTTCGTGTGGCCCCGCATGGGCTGGGGCCGGGTGCTCAGGTACTGGACCCACAAGCTCAAGCGGCTGCAGGGCTCGCCCTACGCCATCGCCTGCGGCTTCGCCTGCGGCGCGGCGGTCTCGTTCA
>JAPPMY010000053.1 GCA_028818855.1 Rhodospirillales bacterium | reverse complement strand
ACGGGCCGGTGAAGCCCAGGCGCTTCGAGGCCCTGCTTGCGGGCTACGTGCCCGGAACCGACATCCGCCTCGGGCGCCTGCGCGACGGCGAGCACCAGCACAGGCCCGGCGTGGACGTGACCTTCTCGGCCCCGAAGTCCGTATCCCTCGAAGCGCTGATCTACGCGCGACCCAAGACCGGCGCGAAGGTGGTGAGGGCGCACGACGAGGCGGTGCGCGCGACGCTCGGCTTCATCGAGACCGAGCTATTGCAGACCCGGAGCTACGACCCGGCGACCGGCCGCCGGCCCAGGGTGGAGGCCGACGGCATGGCGGCGGCGACCTTCCGTCACCTCGCCAGCCGCAACCTCGACCCGCAGCTGCACACGCATGCAGTGATCGCCAACATGACCCGTGGCCAGGACGGGGCGTGGCGCAGCGCCGAGTTCACCGCGGTCGAGCGGTCCAAGATGCTGATCGGCGCCTACTACCGCAACGAGCTGCGCATGGGGCTGGAGAAGATCGGCTACGCCACGGTGCCGACGCTGGTGGACAGGATGCCGGGGTTCGAGATCGCGGGCTACGGCAAGCCGATGCTGGATGCGTTCTCCACCCGCCGCCGCGAGCTTCTGGACTACATGGCCGACCGTGGCTGGGCGAACACGCCCGCCAGAACGCAGCAGGCGGCGCTCTACACGCGGCAGCGCAAGGCCGAGCCCGACCATCAGGTCCTGCGCGAGACCTGGCAGGCGCGGGCGCAGGAGCTCGGGCGCGCCAGGGACCGGGACGAGGCGAGGGGCCGTGACCGCACTCGCGCGGCCTCACCCGCGTCCGAGCCGCGAACGCCTCCGTCGGCGCTGTCGGTGGTGCGGCAGGCCGTCGAGCACCTGGAGGAGCGGCGCACGGTGTTCTCGGCCAACGACCTTCGCGCCTGGGCTCTGGCGCACGGGGGCGGCAGGCACTCGCTCGACGCGCTGGATGCCGGCATCGCCAAGCTCAGACGCGACGGGCACCTGATCGAGGCGACGGCAAGAAGGGCCGATACGGCCTTCGTCACCGACAGGGCGCGCAACGCCGAGCGCGAGATCGTCGCCGGCATGCGCGCCGGCCTGAACGCAGGCCACAGCCTGGCGCCGGCAGAGGCGGTCGAGGCCCGGCTGGACGCGGCCGGCCTGAACCTCGGCCAGCGCGATGCCGTGCGCGCTATCCTGCTCTCGCCTCATGTCACGGTCGGGGTGCAAGGGCACGCAGGCTCAGGCAAGACCACCATGCTGCGCGCCGTGGCGGAATTGGCCGGCGAGCGACAGATTATCGGACTGGCCCCGTCGGCGAGCGCCGCGCGCGTGCTCGAAGGCGAAGCCGATATTCCGGCACGGACCCTGCAATGGTTCCTCACGCGCTACCGCGACGTGGGCGACGGCATCGCCCCGCCGGAGAAGATGGAGGAAGCCCGCAAGACCCTGGGTGGCGCGCTGCTGATCCTGGACGAAGCCTCGATGGTCGGCACGACCCAGATGCGTGCGCTGACCCGGATCGCAGCCGAGGCCGGCGTCGAGCGCCTCGCGCTCATCGGCGACCGCCGGCAGCTGCGGGCCGTCGAGGCCGGCCAGCCCTTCGCCCTGCTGCAGGATGCGGGCATGCCCACGGCAAGGATGGACGAGGTGGTGCGCCAGCGCGACGCGGACCTGCGTCAGGCAGTGCTGCACATGGTGGCGGACGAGCCGCGCCTCGCGGTCGAGGAACTCGGCAACGGTGTCCTTGAGACCGACGGCGACGAGCTCGGCAGGAAGGCCGCGCAACTCTGGCTCGACCTCGATCCTGCCCTGCGGCCGGGAACGGCGATCCTCGCGCCCACGCATGAGATGCGGGCCGAGATCAACGCCGCCGTCCGCCACGGCCTCGAAGACGAAGGGGTGCTGCACGGCCCCGAGCTAGAGATAGAGCGCTACGTCAACCTCCACCTGACCCGCTCGCAGAAGGGCGACATCGCCAACTACCGGGAGGGAGATATCGCCATCTTCCACCACGACGTCTACGGCGTCCGCGCGAAGGCAGGCGATGCCTGCCGTGTGACGGAGGTGGGAGAGGAGCGCGTCGTGCTCACGCTTCCCGGCGGCAAGGAGCGCAAGATCGACCCCTCCGGCTATATCCGCTACCGCCTCGATCTCTTCGAGACCCGGCCGATCTCGCTCAGGGCAGGCGATGAGGTGCGCTGGACCCGCAACGATCCCTCGCGCGGCCTGATCAACGGCGAGCATGCGGAGGTGCTGTCAATCCGCCGGGTGAACGTCACGATGCGCACCCGGGATGGCCGGGAACTCACCCTGAAGCGCGATGACCCCCAGCTTCACCACCTGGACCACGCCTACTCGTCCACCGTGCATGCGGCCCAGGGGATCACCTGCGATCGGGCCATCGCCGTTCTGGATACCGGGCGCGGGGGCGTCGCCGACCAGGCGACCTTCTACGTGGAGCTGACCCGCGCCCGCGACAACGTGGTGCTGCTGACCGACGACCGCGAGGCGCTGATCGAGGCCCTGGAGACCGCGCCTGCCGGGGAGATGTCGGCGCTCAAGGCCATCGGCGAGCAGTTCGACACCTCGGTGCAGGTCTCAACCCCCGCCTCGGCCTCGGTCTTGACCCCCGTCGCGACTTCCGTCTCGACCTATGTCTCGGCCTCCGCCTCGGTGGAGACAGACCCACGGCACCCGCCCCCGGAGAGGGAAGCGATTCTGGACGAGACCACCAAGGAGAACCGCAAGGCAGCGGAGCGCTTCCTGGATCGGGTTCTGTCGGCGGCTGCGGCCTCTGTCCGTGATCGGGAAGAGCGGGCTCACCATTCCGCTGGGTATGGCACCCCGATCACCCAGGACACCGGCTATGACGAATGGCGCGAGGGCGCCCGACAGGCGCTGGATGGCTGCCGCCGTATCCTCGACGACCCCGAGACCTACGGCAGCCGTCTCGACCGCCGACCGGGCGCCGAAGACGAGCTCAATCGCCTGTCCGCGCGGATCGAGTCCAGCCTGGCATCGGACAACGCCGAGATTGATCGCCTCCGACAGGAGAAGGAGGCGCAGATGAAGCAGGAGCGTGAAGCGCAGGAGAAGGAGCAGGAGCGCCAGAAGGCGAAGACCCGCGACATGGACATGGGCCTGGAGCTATGAGCACCCCGATGGCCTCAACTCAATCGCCGCCACCTCGAACTCCCGGCAGGGCGGCGAACACCCGCCATCAGCGGTGGGGCGGCCTCTCATTCAGTGCGAGTCCGAACTTTCAGCGCTCGTGCGCACGCGGAGCCGGTCGACGCTGGCCACCGCCGCGTCCTCGCCGAACAGGTCGATGAGCAGCGTCCGCAGCTCCTCCTCGCGGCCCTCGCGCATCATGGTGCGCATCGTCTCCTCGGCCAGGAAGGCGAGAGAGTTGCGAACCCGGATCATCAACGCCTCCTCCGCCTCGGCCGATACCGTGCGCTCCGCAATGGCGGTCACATGGCCGAGAAGAGCGCGCTGCTCTGCTTCGTCCAGCACGAGGCGAGGCGGCGGCACAGGTTCTGTCTGCGGGTCCACGGTGAGCCCACACTCGACCATGTAGCGCGAGATGGAGAGCCCCTTCCGCTCGGCCAGCACTCGCGTCCGTCCCCAATCGGAGTCGGTGCAGGACAGCGAATACGCCCTCGGCAATCTCCGGCCACGCCGCCTCATGAACCATCCCCGCTCGCATCGACCGACCGGGATTGCGCCTCACGGATCAGGAAAGCCAGTGCGCCAAGCGCCGATATCCCGGTCCCCGGCAGACGCGACAGCAGCGCCTCGTTGCACCGGTTCAGAAGCGCCACGCGCTCCAGGAGCTGCCGCTGCTCGTCTTCGGACAGGATCAGGCGAGGACCCTCCTCATCGTTCTCGTCTGCACCGTGAAGCGCGCAGGCGATCATGAAGCGCGAGAAACTCATCCCCGCCTCCTTGGCACGCCGTGCGATCAATGCGCGGTTCTCCGGCGAGCAGTAGATGCTGCGCGCGCGCGCAAGATCCCGCTTCCCGCCACCGCCACCCTCGATGGCAGTCACCCGAGAGCCTCCTCGGCATCGATCCGTGCTCCGGCACGGCGCACCAGAGCCTGCCAGGTCTCCGCCCCTGCGGAGCTCTCGACGCGCTCTTTCTCGACCTCGTAGAGCACCCGCACGACCCTCTCGATGCGCGCCACTGCGCCGGCAAGATCCCGCGTCAAGACCGGATCGACAGGCACCGGAGCAGGCGCCGTGAGCCGTTCCAATATGAAGCGCGACACGTCCATTCCCGCCGCGTCTGCGCGTTCCCGAATGGTCTGCCAGTCGCTGTCTGTTGCCATCACGGCGCGTTGTCGTTTGCGCCCCTCGGCTGCCCCGCTCATGCCGTCCGCCTCCCCTGGTATGACCGCGCAGGCCGCGTCATGTGTCGCACCTGTGTCGCGATAAGATCACCGAACCCCGCGCGCAATGCGTCGCGCCATTCGCGCGAAATCTGCCATCGCCTCGCCTACCAGACCGATAGCCAAAAAACCATATCTTACACATATATTATGTCACTCAAAGACGAGCCTACCAGACGCTTCCAGCAGCGAGCCACCAGATTACGACGCCGAGATTCGAATGAAATACGTCAAATCCCTGAATGCAACTCTCGGGCTATTGAGGACTCTGCCTTATGGACCCTACGTTCCGACGCGAATCCCGTTGACGTGACGCCCAATTACCTGTAATATAGTCATTATCGGAGGAGAGAGCAACGCTGTGTAGATGTGCAACGACAGGTTGATCTCGCCTGTAAGTTGTCACACCCGCTCGATGATCTTCTCGCCGAACAGGCCCTGGGGCCTGAACATCAGAACCAGCATCGCCAGCATGTAGGCGAACCAGTTCTCGATCGCCCCGCCGATCACCGGACCCCAATAGACCTCGGCGACCTTCTCGCCCAGGCCGATGATGAGGCCGCCGACGATGGCGCCGGGAACCGAGGTGAGGCCCCCCAGGATGAGCACGGGCAGCGCCTTCAGCGCGATCAGCGACAGGCTGAACTGCACGCCGCTCTTCGCCCCCCACATGATGCCGGCGACGATGGCGACGATGCCCGCCACCGACCAGACGATGATCCAGATGGTCCTGAGCGAAATGCCGAGGGAGAGCGCCGCCTGGGGATCGTCGGCCACCGCCCTGAGCGCGCGGCCCATGGGCGTGTGCTGGAAGAGTAGCGCCAGCGCCGCCACGAGAACCGCCGCCACCAGGGCCGCGATGAGGTCGAACTCGTTGAGCAGCATGCCGCCGACATCGACCGGCGAGGACGGAATGCCGAGGTCGAGAGCCTTCACATTGGAGCCCCAGACCCACTCGCCGGCGCCTTCCAGCAGGAAGCTCAGCCCGATGGTCGCCATGAAGAGCGTGATCGGCGGCTGATTGATCAGCGGGCGCAGCATCCCGCGCTCGATCGCGAACGCGAGCGCGACCATGACGATCGCGGTGACCGGCAGCGCACCCCAGACCGGGACGCCGTGCTCCATCAGCCCCACCAGGGTGAGCGCGGCAAACAGAACCATCGCGCCCTGGGCGAAGTTGAACACTTGCGAGGCCTTGAAGATGAGCACGAAGCCGAGCGCCACCAGCGAGTACATCACGCCGGTGAGCAGGCCGGAGACCGCGACCTCGGCCAGGAAGATCGGGAAGTCGATCATGTCGAGGAAGGGCGCGACGAAGAAGTCCCAGAGAAACTCCATCACGCGTCGTCCTCGGTGGGCACGCCCAGATAGGCGTCGATCACAGTCTGGTCGTTGCGCACCTCCTCGGGCGTGCCGTCGGCGATCTTGCGGCCGTAGTCGAGCACGACGATGTGGTCGGAAAGCTCCATGACCACGCTCATGTCGTGCTCGATCAGGGCCATGGTCGTGCCGAACCGCGCCTTGGTCTCGAGGATGAAGCGGCTCATCTCGGCCTTCTCGCCCCGGTTCATCCCGGCCATGGGCTCATCCAGCAGGAGCAGGTCGGGCTCGGCCGCGAGCGCGCGCGCAAGCTCCACCCGCTTCTGCAGGCCGTATGGCAGACGGCCCACCGGCACGTTGCGGATGTCCTCGATCTCGAGAAAGCTGATGACCTCGTCGGCAGCGGCACGGTGGCGCGCTTCCTCCGCCCGCGAGGGGCCCACCGGCAGCAGGCAGGCGACGAAGTTGCTGTGCATCTTGAGGTTGCGGCCGGCCATGACGTTGTCGAGCGTGCTCATGCCCTTGAACAGCGCGACGTTCTGAAAGGTCCGCGCCATGCCCTCCATGGCGGCGACGCGCGGGTGCATCTTGCGCCGCGTGCGCCCCTTGAAGGTGATGGTGCCCTCGCTCGGCTGATAGGCGCCGTTCAGCACGTTGAGCATGGAGGTCTTGCCGGCGCCGTTGGGCCCGATGATGGCGCAGATTTCGCCGGCATAGATGGTGAACTCGACCCCCGCCAGCGCCTGGACGCCGCCGAAGCGGAGCGCGATGTCCTGCACGCTGAGCATCGGCTCGCCCGGCGCCGGGTGGCCGGCTGTCGCGTCAGCCTGCATGGCCGCCTTCTTCCGACGCGGCGTCCGCAACATGCGAGAGTCCCAGATAGTGCTCTCTCACCGCCGGGTTGCCGTGGAGCTCCTCCGCCGAGCCCTCCAGGGCAATCTGGCCGCTGTCCATGATGTAGCCGTAATCGGCCACGCCGAGGGCCACGTTGGCGTTCTGCTCGGCAAGCAGGAAGGTGACCCCCTCCTCCCGGTTGAGTTGGCGGACCTCGTCGAAAATCCGAGCCACCACCTGTGGCGCGAGGCCCATGGAGGGCTCGTCCAGCAGAACCATCGTGGGCCGCGACATCAGCGCCCGGCCGATGGCGAGCATCTGCTGCTCGCCGCCCGAGATGAAGCCAGCGAGGATTCGCCGCCGCTCGGCGAGGGCGGGGAAGTGGGCGTAGACCCGCTCCAGGTCGTCCCGCACGGCCGCCTTGCCGTCCTTCCTGGTATAGGAGCCGGTCAACAGGTTCTCGTGTACCGTGAGATGGGGGAAGCAGCGCCTCCCCTCCATCACCTGGATGATGCCGCGGCGCACGAGGTCGCCCGGCGCGAGCCTGTCGATGCGCTCGCCTTGGAAGTGAATCTCGCCACCGGTGATGTCGCCCCGCTCCACGCGCAGCAGGTTGGAGACCGCCTTGAGCGTGGTGGTCTTGCCCGCACCGTTCGGTCCCAGCAGCGCGACGATCGCCCCTTCGGGGACCGCGATGCTCACGCCCTGCAGGACCGAGATCACGTGGTCGTAGACGACCTCGACTGCGTCGAGGCGCAGCAGGGCCTGAGGGGCGGCGGCAGTTGCGTCTCCGCCGCCCCCGGCCACGTTCTCGGCTGCTGCGCTCACATTTCCTGCGAGCAATCGCGCGGAGTGATGTTGTTCTCCTCCGCGTACTGGGCTGCAGCCGCCTCGATCATCGGGCGTACGACTTCCTGCATCGGCACGATCCAGTCGCTGACGATGTTCCAGTTCTGGCCGTCCCACTGCTGGATGATCACGGGGCCGTTGCCCTCATGGTCCTCGCAGGTGATCTTCACCGGCGGGGTGAAGCCGGCGAGGCCGAGTTCGGCCAGCCGCTCCTCGGTCAGGTCGAGGTTCTCGAGACCCCAGCGCACCTCTTCGCCGGTCAGCGGCCGGTTGCCGTACTTGGCCTGGGCGGTGCGGATCGCCTCGCTGGTGTAGACGGAGCTGAGGAGTCCGCGGTTGTAGAGGACCTCGCCGAAGTTCTTCTCCGCCGCTGCCGCCGCGTCCCCGCCGTAGAGGCTTGCCAGGATCTCGTCATGGAGCGCGAAGCCCGCGCCCGGCGAATGGAACGAGCCGCCCCGATAGCCGATGGCATCGTCGCCGGCCGGCACCACGTCGGACTCGCTGGAGGACCACCAGACGCCGATCAGACGATTCATGTCATAGGCGATCGCGGCGGCCTCCTTGAGCGCGACCTGGTTCATCACGCCCCAGCCCCAGAGGAAGGTCCAGTCGGGCCTGATCTTGCGGATCTGCAGCCAGGTCGCCCGTTGCTCCTGCCCGGGATGGTCGACCGGCAGCAGCTCGAGCGTGTAGCCGAACTTCTCCGCCAGCACCTGCAGCGTCGGGATCGGCTCCTTGCCGTAGGGGCTGTTGTGGTAGATCAGCGCGATCGTCTTGTCGGCCAGATTCTCCATGCCGCCTTCCTCGGCGCCCACGAACTTGATGAAGGCCGAGGCCTGACTCCAGTACGTGGTGGGGAAGGTGAAGGTCCACGGGAAGACGCGCCCGTCGGAGGCTGCCGTCTGCCCGTACCCCATCGAGTGCACCGGAATCTGGTCCACCGGGGCCCTCGGATTGAGCTGGTAGGTCACGCCGGTCGACAGAGGCATGACGATCGACGCCCCGGTCGGACCTTGGTTCTTGAGGCGCTCGTAGCACTCGACGCCGAGCTTGGTGTCGTAGCGGTACTCGCACTCCTCGAAGGCGAGCCTGACGCCGTTGATCCCGCCGTCGCGCTCGTTGATCAGCGTGTAATAGTCGAGCGCGCCGTTTGCGGCCGGAATGCCGTTGGGCGCGTAAGGCCCGGTCCGGTAGACAAGCAGCGGAATGAACTGCTCGTCCTGTGCCTGTGCCTCACCGCTCGTGAAAGTCGTCGTGGCTGCCGCCGTGAGACCGCCGGCGACCACCGCCGCGGCCAGTGCACCGCTGATGCCGCGGCGCAGTACGTTCCTCAATTCCATGTCCTTACCTCCCGCGTCAGAACCAGGCGCGCCCGGGGGGCGCACCGCTCGTTCCGCGCGCAAGTTAGCACGGCGAAACCACCTCGGCCATTTCTACGGAAACAATTTTCTCGCTTTACGTAGTCATACGAATGAGCCGTCGACGGGTTCGGGCGAACCGGCCGCGGCGGGAAATCCAACGTGGAAGACCAACGGCGAAGGGGCGCGAACCGTCAGGTCCGCGCCCCCGCTCCCCTGCCTTGGCCGCGACGCGATGGCGCGGCCCAGGCCCGTTACGAGCCCTTGCCGTCGATCCGCTTCTGGCCGCCGTTGTCGATGGGGATCCGGCGCGCCTTCAGCGCTTCGGGAAGCTCGCGCACCAGGTCGATATGCAGGAGACCCTTCTCGAGCGCGGCGCCCGTCACCTGAATGTGATCGGCGAGGTTGAAGCGCCGCTCGAAGGCGCGGGTGGCGATCCCGCGGTGCAGGTAGCTCTCGCTCGCGCCGTTCTCCTTGGCGAGCTTGCCCGCCACGGTGAGCAGGTTCTCCTTCACCTCGATCGCGATCTCGTCGTCGCCGAAGCCGGCGACGGCCAGCGACACGCGATAGGCGTTCTCGTCCAGCTTCTGGATGTTGTAGGGCGGGTAGGTGGGCGCCGTCTCGCTCGGCATCTGCTCGAGCATCCGGGCCATCCGGTCGAAACCGACCGTGGTGCTGAAGAGCGGGGAAAGATCGAATGCACGCATGGTGTGACTCCTTGTCGTAAGCAAGTCTTCCGTGGTCCGCCGTTACGGCCGGACCGGTTCCATGCCCGTCCGGGGCCCGCTCTGCGGCACCCCCTCGGGCAGACCTGAGATGGCGATACGGGGACGCGATTTCAAGGGTCGGACGGCACGCGTTCCTACCCTCTCCCAGCGTCTGAGAGCAGCGCTGGACCTGCACGCGTCCCTGCGCCACGGTGGCGCGGCATGACCGCGTCTTCGGCCGCACGCGACATCCCGACACCCGGCGTCCACGCCGCGGTGTTCGTCGCCATGTTCCTCATCTCGTTCAGCTACCCGGTGGGCGAGGCCATCGCTAACGAGCTGGATACCGGCGTCCTGCTGCTCCTGCGCTTCGTGCTGGCGACGGCGATCTTCGGGCCGGTGGTCGCCTGGCGCTACGGCATCGCCTGGCCGGGCTGGCGCGTGCTCGCCGGCTACGCGGCGATCAGCACCTCGCTCGTCGCCTTCTTCTGGTGCATGTTCTATGGCCTGCGCTTCACCAGCGCGCTCAACACCGGCGCCATCTCCACCCTGATTCCGGGCCTCACGGCGATCGGCGGCGCGATGCTGGTCGGCGAACGGCTGGGCTGGCATCGCTTGGCAGCGCTCGGCATCGGCCTGATCGGCGCGCTCTGGGTGGTCTTCCGCGGCGACTGGGACCGCTTCATCGGCCTCGATCTCAACAAGGGCGACCTGATCGTGTTCGCGGGCTGCATCGCGATGGGCTTCTACAGCCCGCTCGTCAAGCGCTTCCACCGGGGCGAGCCGGTCATGACCATGACCTTCTGGGTCATGGTCATCAACGCCGCATGGTTCCTGCTGCTCGCCAACAGCGCGCTCTGGACCATGAAATGGGGCGAGGTCCCGCTCTTCGCCTACGGCGGGATCGCCGGTATCGCGCTCCTCTCCACCGTCATTTCCTTCTTTCTGATGCAGTGGACCACGATCAGGCTCGGCCCCACCCGGGTCCAGTCCTACAGCTACCTGCTGCCGGCCTTCGTGCTCGCCATCGACTGGGCGATCGGCAAGGGCTTGCCGAGCGTGCTCACGATCCCCGGCATCCTGATCGTGCTGGCTGCGAGTCTCGTGATCCAGCGGGGCGAGGTCTACGCGGGCCGCTCCGCCGGCACCGTGCGCTCCTGACCGGCGGCAGCGATCAGCGGCGCTCGATGCCGTAGAGGCGGGCTGCGATGGCGAGGCCGATGGCGGGGCAGATCAGCATGCACCACCAGGCGGCCTCCCAGCTTCCGAAGCCGCCCACCACCACCGCCATGAGCGGCGGCCCCAGCAGCATGCCGATCGCTGCGCCCTGCACCATGAAGCCATTGGCCATCGCCACCAGCTCGGGCTTGGGCGCGTGCGTGGCGGCGCCGCCATAGGCTGCCGCAGGCAGCACGCCGCTGCAGCCGCTGAAGAGCATGGCGAGCGGAATCTTGGCGTCGTCCGGAACGAAGCCCGCGAGGATCAGCGCGCCGGTGACGGCCATGATCACGTTCGCCGCGCCGACGAGCACGAAGCGCGGCACGCGCCTTTGCATCAGCCAGCCGCCGGCGAGGTTACCGGTGACGTTCATGCCCACCACCAGCGCCGAGAAGAGCGCGGCGCCGATGGGCCCGCGGCCTTGCGTCTCGGTCAGGAAGGTGGGCAGCCAGGCGGCGATGGCGAACCATTGGATCGTGAAGAGCAGGAAGGCCCCGCCGTACAGCCACAAGGCGCCGACCGGCACCGTCGCCCGCGCGCCGACCCAGTCGAAGCGGGCGTCCGCGTCGCGGCGCGGCTGCTCGGGCCAGCGCCGGCGTGTCGTGCCGGCCGAAACGAGCACCGTCGCCAGCAGCGCCGCCCCGGCGCAGAGCCACCAGAGGCTGCGCCAGCCCAGCGCTTCGGCGAGGAAGGGCGCCACCACCATGGCGAGCGCCATTCCGCCCGGCATGTAGCCGCTCCAGATGCCGAGCGCGAGGTTGCGGTCCTCGGGCCGTGTGGCATCGAAGGTGATCTTGGGTGCGGAGGACACGATGGCGGCGAAGCTGATCCCCTCGAAGACGCGGACCGCCAGCAGCATGGCGGCGCTGGTGGCAAGCGCGCCGGCGACGCCGCTGAGAACGAGAACGAGGGTGCCGGTGAGGAGCAGCGCACGGGCGCCGACGCGGGCGCCGGTCATCCCGGTCAACACGCCGAAGCCCGCGCCGAAGGCGAAGAAGATCGAGGCGAGCCAGCCGGCGGTGACCCTCTCGAGCGCGAATTCGTCCGAGATCAGCCCGATGGTCGGCGGCACCTTGCCGACCGCGTAGCCGACGAAGACGCTCGCGAAGATCGTGACCGCGACGACGCCCCATCGGGTGCGCGCTACGGCAGCGCCTGCCGCGCCGCCTTGCCTCGTGCCGTCTGCGCCGCTCAAGCGGCCGGGCCTAGCGCCAGGGGCCGCAGGCGGAGAGCGCCTGCGTGTCCTCGTAGGCGTCCCAGACGGCGATCCTGCCGTCGCGCACGGTGAAGACCCAGCACCACTTGGCCCGGTAGTGCTTGCCGCTGATCTTGGACGAGCCGGCTTCCTCGCCGTTGACGGAGACGGTGTCGCCTTCCGTCACCCAGGTGTTGATGACGTGCTCGTGCATGGCGAGCGCCGCCGGCATCACCTGGAAGTAGTCCTCGATCGCGGCCCGGCCCTGCCAGCGGCCGGCCCAGGGCAGGTCGTCGCCGCCCGGCATGTCGATCACCGCATCGTCGGTGAACATGGCCACGATGGCGGCCGCGTCGCCGCCCGCAAGCTGGTCGAGGAAGCCCTTCACGACGTCTCTCGCAGACATGGGCGCCTCCCTGAATGCGCGTGCGCAGGAGCACGCGCGCGGCCCTGCCGCTTGCGGTCATAGCACCTCGGGCGGCGCATGGCGATTCAGGGGCGCTGCCCTACCATGCCGCCTGGTGCGCTCACCTCGCGCCGGCATGGCCAAGCCTCCGCGTGGAGGCTATGTGGACGATGTCGGACGCCACACCGAAGCAGGGAGCCATAGCCATCGACGGCACCGCGCGGCCATCGAGTCCCCCTCACCCAGCGGTCCTGGCCGTCGCCGGCCTGCTTTCACTCGCCGTCGGCATCGGCATCGGCCGCTTCGCCTACACGCCGATCCTGCCTTACATGATCGCCGGCCTCGAGCTGGACCGGTCCGAGGCCGGCCTGATCGCGTCCGCCAACTACCTCGGGTACTTCGTTGGCGCGCTGGCCGCGGCCTGGCGCGCCGTGCCCGGCGAGCCGCGCCTCTGGCTGCTGGGGGCGCTCGCGCTCTGTGGGCTCAGCACCGGCGCCATGGCGCTCACGACGAGCCTGGCCCCGTTCCTGATCCTGCGCTTCGCCGGCGGCGCCGCAGGCGCGCTGGTGATGGTGCTCGCGTCCTCCCTGGTGATGGACCGCCTCGCCGCGGCCGGCCGCGACGGCTGGGCGGCGGTCATGTATGCCGGCGTCGGCACCGGCATCGCGATCTCGTCGCTCGCCGTTCCGGCCGCCGCATCGGGAGAGAGCGACTGGCAAGGCCCGTGGCTGCTCTGCGGTGGGCTCGCCATCGTGCTCTCCATCCTGGCCGCGCTGCTCCTGCGCGCGCCGCGCGCATCGGCGGCGGGGAGGACGCGCTCCGGCGCCGGCGGGGCGCGGACGGGCCTCGCCCGCCTGATCGTCGCCTACGGCCTGGTCGGCTTCGGCTACGTCATCACCGCCACCTTCGTCGCCGACATGGTGCGCGCCGATCCCGTGCTGCAACCGGCGGAGCACCTGGTCTGGCTCTGCGTCGGCCTGACGGCGGCGCCCTCGGTGGCGCTCTGGGGCTGGGCCGGACGGCGCTGGGGGAACGAGCGCGCCTTCGCCGTCGGCTGCCTGGTGGAAGGCGCAGGGGTGGCGCTCAGCGTCCTCGGCGGCGGCATCTGGTCCATTCTGCTGGCGGCGGGCCTCCTCGGCGGGACATTCGTGGGGCTGACCGCGATCGGCCTTATCGAGGCCCGTCACCTCTCCGCAGGCGATCCGCGCCGCAATATCGCCCTGATGACGGCGGCCTGGGGGCTGGGCCAGATGGTGGGGCCGACGTTCGCCGGCGTGCTCTACGATTCGCTCGGCAGCTACCTGGTGCCGTCGCTGCTGGCCGCAGTCGCTCTCGTCGCCGCCGCTCTGCTGACGGCGAGCATCGCGTGGAGCAGGCGCGCGGCCTGACGGCTCCTCCTTCAAGCCCAAACAGTCTGGACGGATCGCCGAATTGCTGGCTTGCTTGGCCCCGGCTCCATTCGACCCGGACGAGAAGGACGAGACCCGTGGCCCTCAGTGACGCGCGCGGCGTGCCGACATCGGCGACCGACCCCAAGAGCCTGGAGATTCTCGAGAGCGCGATCCGGCAGTTCCAGATCTACCGGGGCGACGCCGTCGCGACCATCGACCGGGCGCTGGCCGACGATCCGGACTTCGTGGCGGGGCACATCTTCCGCACCGAGATGCACATGATGCTGTGGGAGAGGAGCGTGCTCCCCGAGGTCGAGGCCGGCCTCGGCCGCCTCAGGGCGCTCGCGGACAAGGCTACGGAGCGTGAACGGGCCCATATCGCGGCGATCGCGGATTGGGCCGCCGGCGACTGGCAGGGCATGTCGGTGCGGCTCGACCGCATCGTCGCCGACGAGCCGCGCGACGTCGTGGCCCTGCAATGCGGCCATCTCTCCGACTTCTTCCAGGGCGATCGCGACAATCTGCGGGGCCGCGTGGCCCGCGCGCTCCCGGCCTGGAGCGAGGCCGACCCCGGATACGGCATCCTGCTCGGCATGACCGCCTTCGGCCTGGAGGAGTGCGGCGACTACGGCGCGGCGGAGGAAGCCGGCAGGCAGGCGCTGGCCCTGGAGCCGGATGACTGCTGGGCCCAGCACGCGGTCTGCCACGTGTTGGAGATGCAGGCCCGGCAGGAGGAAGGCATCGCCTTCATGGAAGACCGCCGGGCGCACTGGGCGCAGGACGACAACACCTTCGCCTTCCACAACTGGTGGCACGTCTCGCTCTTCAATCTCGACAACGACCGCTACGACCGGGTGCTCCAGATCTACGACACGGTGCTCCAGCCCGAGCCGTCCGAGGTCCAGCTGGAAATGCTGGATGCGGCCGCGCTGCTCTGGCGCCTTCACCTGCGCGGCATCGACACGGGCGATCGCTTCGGCACCTTGGCCGCGACCTACGAGGCGCTTGCCGCCGAGCACGGCTTCTACGCGTTCAACGACATGCACGCGATGATGGCCTACGTCGCGACCGGCCGCGAGAGCGCGGCGGCCTCTCTGGAGAAGACGGCGGTGACGGAAGCCGAGGGGACGGGCACCAACGCCCGCATGACCCGGGAGGTGGGCCTCCCCATCGTGCGCGCCATCCGCGCCTTCGGCACCGGGCGCTACGGCGAGGCGGTGGACCTGCTGATGCCCGTGCGCTACCGCGCCTGGATCTTCGGCGGCAGCCACGCCCAGCGCGACATCGTCCACCGCACGCTGATCGAGGCCGCGATTCGCGACGGGCAGCAGGGCCTCGCGCAGGCTCTCGCGAACGAGCGCGTCTCGCTCAAGCCCGATTGCCCATTCAGCCGCTCGCTGAGCGAGCGCTGCGGCAGGGTGCTCAACTAGCCTTGCCGCCGATGGCGTGGGTGAAGCGCCAGGCGAAGCCGCCGAGCGCCATGCCGACGAGCGGGCCCGCAACGTAGATCCAGTAGTGGCCGAAGTCGCCCATGGCGACGTAGGGGCCGAGCGCCCGCGCCGGGTTCATCGCCGCCCCTGCGACCGGGCCCATCAGCATCACCTCGATGCCCACCACCGCGCCCACCGCCACGCCCGCGAAGGGGCCGTGCGCGCGCTTGTCGAGCCCCACGCCCGCGACCACCCACATCAGCAGGAACGAGAGGAAGAGCTCGATCGCGAATGCCGTAAGCGGCGTGACGCCGATGCCCTCGTTGGGCAGGTTGGCCCCCATCGCGCCGAAGTCGCCGAGCGCCCAGTAGAGGCACATCCCCGCCAGCACCGAGCCCGCGAGCTGCGCCAGCGCATAGCCGGGGACGAGGCGCCAGTCCAGGTGGCCGATCAGCGCCGCCGCGATGGAGAGCGCCGGGTTGACGTGGGCGCCCGAGACGTGACCGAAGGCGTAGATGACGACCGTGATAATCAAGCCCGAGATCAGTCCGGGGCCGATGGCGCCGAGCGTGCCACCCATCTTGGCGTCCACCACCACGGCGCCCGCGGCGAAGAAGACGAGCGAGAACGTGCCGATGAACTCGCAACAGTAGCGGCGCAGGTCGTCGGGCCGCACACCCGCCGGCAGGCGCACCTGCGGTGTGGTCTCGTCGTTCATGCGACGGGAGAATAACCGGAATCGCCGCCCCGCCAACGGGTTGGTCGGGGGCGAGCGCGGCGTGCGCCGGCGCCGGGGACTCAGGCCGCGTCCGCGAGCGCCTTCTCGATGGCCTTGAGCGCGTCGTCCAAGCGCTCGCCGTCGGGGCCGCCGGCCTGTGCCATGTCGGCCCGGCCGCCGCCGCCCTTGCCGCCCACCGCCGCAGCGCCGGCGCGGGCGAGATCGACCGCGCTCACGCGGGCGGTGAGGTCGTCGGTGACGCCGACCGTGAGCGCCGCCTTGCCATCGGTCCGGCTCGCCACGGCATAGACGCCGGAACCCAGCCGCTGCTTCAGGTCGTCCACCATGGCGCGCAGCTCCTTCGGGTGCGCCCCGTCGAGCGCGCGGCCCACGAACGGGACCCCGGCGACCTTGCGGGCATCCCCCGACACATCGCCGCCGCCCGTGGCGAGCGCGCGGCGGGTCTCGGCGAGCGAGCGCTCGAGCTTCCTGTTCTCGTCCATCAGCGCCCCGATGCGCCCGGCGAGGTCGGCCGGCGGCACCCTGAGCCGGGCGGCGGCGTCACGGAGGGCGGCTTCGAGCTCCACGCCGTGGCGGCGCGCCGCCTCGCCGGTGAGCGCCTCGATCCGCCGGATGCCGGCGGCGCTCGCCGACTCGCTCACGATGCGGAAGAGCCCGATATCGCCGGTGCGCTCCACGTGGGTGCCGCCGCAAAGCTCCACCGAATAGGGCGCATCCGCGCCGTCCCCGTCGTCGCCCATGGAGACGACGCGCACCTCCTCGCCGTACTTCTCGCCGAAGAGCGCGAGCGCGCCGGCGTCCACCGCCTCCTCCGGGCTCATCAACCGGGTGACCAGCGGCGTGTTCTGGCGGACGAGGCGGTTGACCTCCGCCTCGATCCCGTCGAGCGCGTCCGTCCCGACCGCGCCGGGGTGGCTGATGTCGAATCGGAGTCGGTCCGGCGCCACCAGGGAGCCCTTCTGCGTGACGTGATCGCCGAGAGCGCGGCGGAGCGCCGCATGCAGCAGATGCGTGGCCGAGTGGTTGGCCCGGAGCGCCGTGCGTCGTGCGCCATCCACCGCGAGCACGACGGCGTCGCCCACGGCAAGCGCACCCTCCTCGATCACGGCGTGGTGGACGTGCAGGCCGTCGGCCTCGCGTCGCGTGTCGGTCACGCGCGCACGCGCGCCCTCGGTCGAGACGACGCTGCCGGTGTCGCCCACCTGCCCGCCGGCCTCGGCGTAGAAGGGCGTCTGGTTGACGACCAGCGCCACCGTGTCGCCGACCCCGGCTTGCGCGACCTCGTCGCCGCCCGCGACCAGGGCCTGGATCACGCCCTCCGCGCTCTCCGTGCCGTAGCCCAGGAACTCGGTGGCGCCGACCCGCTCCCGGATCCCGAACCAGGCCGCATCGCTGGCCGCGTCGCCCGAGCCTGCCCAGGCCCGGCGGGCGGCGGCGCGCTGGCGTTCCATGCAGGTCTCGAAGCCGGCCCGCTCGACCGCGCGCCCCTGGGCGCGGAGCGCGTCCTCGGTAAGGTCGAGGGGAAAGCCGTAGGTGTCGTAGAGGCGGAACGCCGTCTCCCCCGGGAGCGGCGCGCCCGCAGCGAGCCCCGCCGTCGCCTCGTCGAGCAGGCGCAGGCCCCGCGCCAGCGTCTCCTTGAAGCGGGTTTCCTCCAGCTTGAGCGTCTCGGTGATGAGCGGCTCGGCCCGGATCAGCTCGCCGAAGGCCTGGCCCATCTCGCGCACCAGCACGGGCACCAGGCGCCACATCAGGGGCTCCGTGCAGCCCATGAGGTGGGCATGGCGCATAGCGCGGCGCATGATTCGCCGCAGCACGTAGCCGCGGCCCTCGTTGGACGGCATGACGCCGTCGGCGATGAGGAACGCGCTCGCCCGCAGGTGATCGGCGACCACCCGGTGGGAGGCGCGGTGCGCCCCCTCGGCCGGCGTGCCGCTCAGCTCGACGCTGGCCGCGATCAGGTTGCGGAACAGGTCGGTCTCGTAGTTGTCGTGGGTGCCCTGCAGGATCGCGGCGATGCGCTCGAGCCCCATGCCGGTGTCGATCGAGGGCCTGGGCAGGTCGATCCGCTGCTCGGGCGTGACCTGCTCGAACTGCATGAACACCAGGTTCCAGATCTCGACGAAGCGATCGCCGTCCTCGTCGGCGCTGCCCGGCGGGCCGCCGGCGATGGCGGGCCCGTGGTCGTAGAAGATCTCCGAGCAGGGGCCGCAGGGGCCGGTCTCGCCCATGGCCCAGAAATTGTCCGAGGTCGGGATGCGCACGACGCGCGCCTCGGGAAGCCCTGCGATCTTGCGCCAGAGCGCGTGGGCCTCGTCGTCCTCGGCGTAGACCGTGACCATGAGGCGGTCTTCCGGCAGGCCGTAGTCCCGCGTGACGAGCCGCCAGGCGAGCTCGATCGCGCGCTCCTTGAAGTAGTCGCCGAACGAGAAGTTGCCCAGCATCTCGAAGAAGGTGTGGTGGCGCGCGGTGTAGCCTACGTTGTCGAGGTCGTTGTGCTTGCCGCCCGCGCGCACGCACTTCTGCGAGGTGGCGGCCCGTTGGTAAGGCCGAGACTCGGCGCCGGTGAAGACGTTCTTGAACTGCACCATGCCGGCATTCGTGAACATCAGCGTCGGGTCGTTCTGCGGCACGAGCGGGCTCGAGGCCACGACCTCGTGCTCGTTGCTGGCGAAGTAGTCCAGGAACTGCGCGCGGATTTCGTTGACGCTCGGCATGGGACGGCCCTGCTGGGTCCGCCGGGCGGTGGGGCGCCCCGGCGGTTGGATGCGTGCTACTTAGTGCGGCGCAAGCCGGCTGTCCAGATTGGCGAGCCTCGGCGCCCCGCCTGCCTTGCCCCTCGGGAGCGCTACGGGCCCTGCACGCCGCCTTCGGTGTAGACTTCGGCGACGGGCGGCGCCTTGGCGTCGTCGTCGAGGCCGGCGTGCTGGCGGATCGCGAGCCGGATCGACTCCGCCGCCTCTCCGTTCTCGGCGAGGAAGCGCTTTGCGTTCTCGCGGCCCTGGCCGATGCGCTCGCTGTCGTGGGAATACCAGGAGCCCG